>CALWVB010000059.1 GCA_944384895.1 uncultured Clostridia bacterium
GAAGTATATCTGAACCTATAATAGAATTAAAAACATTTGCTGCAAGAATTGCAGATGGTGATTTAAAAACCCGTGCTGAACCTGTTAAAGTAAGTGAACTTGCTGATTTAACTTCAAGCCTTAATACTATGGCTGAAAAAATACAGGAATTAATAAATCAGAATATTCAGGAACAAAAGAAATTGCAGAAAAGTGAAATGCGTGCTTTGCAGGCTCAAATTACTCCTCATTTTCTTTATAATACTTTAGATACGATAACCTGGATGGCAGAGAGCGGCCGTAATGCAGATGTTATTAAAATTACCGTCGCATTATCAACATTTTTCAGGATAAGCCTCAGCAAGGGTAATGATTGGATTAAAATAAAAGAAGAAGTAGACCATGTAAGAAGCTATCTTACTATACAAAAAATACGTTACCGTGATATCCTTGATTATGAAATTGATGTTGATGAAGATCTTAATGACGAATACTGTCTTAAATTAATGCTGCAACCATTAATTGAAAATGCGTTATACCATGGTATAAAATACAGCAGGCATCCTGGTAAGATTAATATATCTGTACATCGTAGCGGAAAATTAATTCATTTTTGTGTAAAAGATAACGGTGCCGGTATGACTCAGGAACAGTTAGATGAAGTTATAGACAATCTCAATCAAAAAGATAAAAGCACTGATACATCTGCAAGTAAAGGTTTTGGATTATATAATGTGCACCGTAGGATACAGTTATATTATAATCAAACCAATGGATTAAATATAACATCTGAAAAGAATGTTGGTACTACTATTACTTTTGATGTACCTTTTACAAATCCAAAATCTACAGAATAATTTGCATTGCCATTTAATAATAGTTTTATAAAAAACATTTAATTGGAAAGGTTTTTATAATATATAAAACCAGGATATATTTAATAAAAATTAAAATAAATATAATGTAGAAAACAAAAAAGTACCGCTGATGCAGGGCGCCTGCGCAGCGCATCTTTTAGATGCGCTAAAATGCAAAATAATAATTATTTAAAGTAGGCAGGTAGAAATATAAAACAGATTTTATATTAAAAAGCAATCATCTTTAGATAACAAATTATTTTGCAAATAGCCACCATATAAAATATGGTGGCACGCAGGCGCCCCCTTATTAAGCCAAACGTAAATTAAACTGTTTTCTGTTGTAAAGATAATATATGTGTAATTTTATTACCTAATTTTAGAAATTGTGTATTTTAATAATTTAATATAGAATTATAGGATATTTATTTTATACGCAGCTATTGCGGAGGAGTGAAGTTTAATCGATGTATAAAGTATTTCTTGTTGATGATGAAATAGTTGTTCGTGAAAGTATAAGGAATATAAACTGGGATGAAACTCAATTTATATTTTCCGGTGAAGCTCCTGATGGAGAAATGGCGCTTTCTATGGTGCAGGATATTAAACCGGATATACTTATTACCGATATACGTATGCCTTTTATGGACGGTTTAGAATTATCATCAATTTTAAAGCGTACTATGCCTTGGATAAAAATAATTATTTTAAGCGGACATGACGAATTTGATTATGCTAAAAGGGCTATATCCATAGGTGTAGAAGAATATATGTTAAAACCGGTAGTATCCTCTGATCTGCTTGCAGCTTTAAATAAAGTAGCTGAGAGTATTGAAGCCGAAAAAAAAGAAAGGTCTAATTTAGCTGAACTGGAACAAAAACTTAATTCAACCAATCAAGTTATGAAAGAACATTTTCTTAATGACCTGATGTTAGGCGGTATTCAGACAAGCTTTGTATTGGAACGCGCACGTGAAATGGGTATAGATTTAGTAGCGCGCAATTATATTGTCGTAGTAATTGAAATCGGTTCTAATTATGGGGATTATAATAATCTTTTGCGCGTACGTTCTTTTGCTTCGCGCAGTGTTGAATTAAGAAATGATGTATTACACTTTTTCTATGGAGCTGAAAAAATAGTATTGCTTATAAAAGGTGATAATGCTGAACAGCTTGAAGAAACTGCATATGAATTATCACAATCAATAAAATATGACGTTGAACGCAATACCGATATGCAGCTTACTATTGGTATAGGTTCTGTTGCCGAACGTATCGGCCTTATATCTAAATCATTTTCCGATGCGGAATATGCAAGAAAAAGTATGGGTGAATTAAGACGCGGCCAAATTATCGGCATAAAGGATTTTGATTCAAATAAACAACCGATAATGCTTGACCGTATCCCAATCGAAGATAAACTTAAATACGGAAGTAAAGATGACATAGAAAAAATAATAGATGAATATATTAAAACTGTAGATGGATCATCTCTGCAATCTGTACTTTTTACATATTATATTGTTATGGATGTACTTTTAGCCTGCTCAAGATTTATTACTGAATTAGGCGGAGATGTAAATGAAGTTCTTCCAGATATGGTAAATCCTGAAAAATTATTTTATTCTATAAATTCTGTTGATAAATTTCGTACTATAGTAACAGATATATTAAATAAAGTTTATGATTACCGTGACAGCAGAGGCGAAGTAAGATACGGCAATATTATAATGCGGGCCAAAAAATATATAGACGCTAATTTTGCTCAGCCTGGCATATGCCTTCATTCAGTAGCATCTGAAGTAAATATCAGCCCTAATCATTTTAGTACGATATTCAGTCAGGAGACCGGTATAACTTTTATCGAATACCTGACAAGCGTAAGAATAAACAAAGCAAAAGAACTTCTAATCCAGACTTCTATGCGTGCATCTGAAATATCATTTGCCGTAGGTTATAATGATCCGCATTATTTTAGCTATTTCTTTAAAAAGCATGTAGGTATAAGTCCGCGTGAATTTAGAAATAAAAATAAATAGGAATAATAACATGTCTATTTAAATATCTTTATAGTGAAATGCATTCTCAATCAATTAAATAAAAAGCACAAATATCTTTTTAAGAGATGTTTATACAGAATATGTATAAATTCGTAAAGTTATCCTTGGAAATTTTTATTTAAAATAGATATTAATAGGGTAAAAATTGACAGAATTGTCCTATTTTAAGCTAAAATAACTGTTCAAAGTAAAAAGCACAAAAATTGGAATTTTTATAAATTTCGTAAGAAATCATACTTATTTCATAAGAAAATTAATTTAAATTACAAAGTTGTAATATCTTAGGGAATAGTGATTATAAAATATTCAACTTTTATCGTAAATGCGTTTATGGTATTTGTCCGTAGAAAGTATTATAATGTGTACAGTTGCCAAGAGCGACAAAAACATTTTATTGGGAGGATTTTTACAAATGAAAAAAATTATCGCACTTGTCCTCGCCCTTGTTCTTGCATTCGGCCTCGTAGCCTGCAATAACGGTGGCGACCAATCTTCAACCGCTTCCGGTTCATCAACAGCCTCTGACGCTTCTACAGCTTCTACAGGCGGCGACGATTCCGGCGATCTTATCACAGTTGGTTTCTCTCAGGTTGGTGCTGAATCCGCATGGCGTACAGCTAACACAAAATCCATTCAGGAAGCTCTCACAGAAGAAAACGGCTTCAACCTCATCTTCTCTGATGGACAGCAAAAACAAGAAATCCAAATCACAGCTCTCCGTTCTTTCATCGAACAGGGCGTTGATTACATCGCATTTAGCCCAACAGTTGAATCCGGTTGGGACGATGTTCTTAATGAAATCAAAGAAGCAGATATTCCTCTTATCCTTGTTGACCGTACAACTGACAACCCAGACGAATCTCTCTATGTAACATGGATGGGTTCTAACTTCCACGAAGAAGGCGTAAGAGCTGGTGAATGGGTTATCGCTTACCTCGAAGACAAAGGTCTCATGGACGGCGAAGTAGTTATCGCTGAACTCCAGGGTACAGTTGGTGCAGCTGCTGCAACAGACCGTATGGCTGGCTTCAAAGAAGTTATGGATCAATATAGCAACATCAACATCAAATACAGCCAGACTGGTGACTTTACAACAGCTAAAGGCCAGGAAGTTATGGAAGCTTTCTTGAAATCAGATACAGCTAACGAAATCAAAGTTCTCTTCGCTCACAACGATGACATGGCAATCGGCGCTATCACAGCTATCGAAGCTGCTGGCCGTAAACCAGGTGAAGACATCTGCATCATCTCCTGTGACGGTGGTAAAGCTATGTTCCAGAACATCGTAGACGGCAAAGCAAACTGCGTTGTTGAATGTAACCCACTTCTCGGCGAAGGTCTTGCTGACGTTATCAAGAAACTCGAAGCTGGCGAAGAAGTAGAAAAGAAAACATATTCTGAAGAAGATATCTTCGATCAGAACGGTCTCGCTGGTGCTTTAAAAGCTGCTGACCACATCAATGAAAGAGCATATTAATCTTTACTTTAAAGGTTAATACTATAAAGTTCTGTTTAAGGTTTAAGTAATTTTTGTCTCGTCTCAAATTGAGTAACGGGAACGTTGAGGGGGGGCTTCTATGTTAATGGGAGCTCCCCTTTATTTACTGATTATGAAGCGGTGTTGTAGAGACGCCGGCAAAAAAGGGAGGTACATGAATGCAAAATCCAATAATTTTGCAGATGAAAGGAATCGACATGCAATTCCCAGGCGTACATGCGCTTAAGGAAGTCGACTTTACTCTGCGGGCAGGGGAAGTTCACACCATTATGGGTGAGAACGGTGCTGGTAAATCCACCCTGATCAAGTGTTTAACCGGCGTTTATCAGAAAGGCAAGGGCACAATCCTGCTCGATGGAAAAGAAATCAATCCAAAATCAACACTTGATGCTCAAAGCCTTGGCATAAGTACAGTTTACCAAGAAGTTAACCTTTGTCCTAACTTAACGGTAGCTGAAAACTGTTTTATCGGCCGTCAGCCTAAAAAAGCTGGATTTATCGACTGGAAAACAATGAATAAGCGTACAAAAGAACTTCTTAAAAGATTCGACATAGATATAGACGTAACAAAACCATTGTCAACATATACAGTTGCTATTCAGCAGATGGTTGCTATAGCACGTGCTATAGATATACAATGTAAAGTTCTTATTCTTGACGAACCAACATCATCACTTGATGCAAATGAAGTTAAACAATTATTTAAAGCTATGCGTTCCCTTAAAGAAGAAGGTATGGCAATAATCTTCATATCTCACTTCCTTGATCAGGTTTTCGAGATATCTGACAGATTTACTGTTTTAAGAAATGGCGAATTAATTGGTGAATACCTTGTAGATGAAGTCACTCAGTATGAACTCGTATCAAAAATGGTTGGTCATGAAATTGATGACCTTTCAACTTTGAAGAGAGTACAGCATACAGAAGCTGAGATGAAAGAATTCCTCAAAGCAAAACAAATCGGCGTAGCTGGTTCAGTTCAGGATATAGATTTAACTCTCAGAAAAGGTGAAATCGTTGGTTTTGCTGGACTTTTAGGTTCAGGACGTACTGAAACTGCTAACATGCTTTTTGGTGTTGATCCTATTACAAAAGGTTCAATTTCTATTAACGGTAAAAAAGTTAATTTAAGAAAACCATCAAATGCAATTAAACATAACATAGCGTACTGTCCAGAAGACAGAAAACGCGATGGTATCATAGGCGATTTGTCTATAAGAGAAAATATTATTTTAGCTATACAGGCACGACAGGGTATTTTTAAGAAAATAAGCAAGAAAAAAGCAGAAGAACTTGCACAAAAATATATAAAGACATTACAAATCGCAACTCCTGACGCTGATAAGAAAATCGGTGAATTATCAGGTGGTAACCAGCAGAAGGTTATACTTGCACGTTGGCTTGCAACCGATCCAGATCTTTTAATCTTGGATGAACCAACACGTGGTATCGACGTTGGCGCAAAAACAGAAATTCAGAAACTTGTTTTAAAACTTTGCGAAGAAGGAATGTCTATCGTATTCATATCCTCTGAAATTGAGGAAGTTGTTCGTTGTTCAAACCGTATAGTAGTTATGCGTGACAGGAAAAAGGTTGCCGAACTTAAAGGCGATGATCTTGAACACGATACAATTCTTAAAACTATTGCAGGAGGTGCAAAAACAAATGAGTAATAACAAGGCTCCTGCCAATGCAATAAAATCGAAGAAAAAATTAAATTTAAATACACAGTTTATAGCCGGTCTTGTAGCCCTGGCGCTCATTCTTTTATTTAACCTTATATATGAACCTGGATTTTTCCGTATCAGTATAGTTGAAGGAAAATTATACGGTAGTATAATTGATATTATCAATCGTTGTGTTCCAACAATGATTATCTCAATGGGTATGACATTAGTTATCGCAACTGGCGGTGTTGATATTTCCGTTGGTGCTGTTGCCGCGATATCCGGCGCTATGGTTGTATCGCTCATTGGTTATAACTTTGACTCAGCAACAGGCGTAACAACAACTAATATGAACATGTATCTTGCTATACTTATTGCTCTTATAGTTTCCACAATATGCGGTGCATGGAACGGATTGCTTGTATCTCGTTTAGGAATCCAGCCAATGGTTGCTACGCTTATATTGATGACAGCTGGACGCGGTATCGCACAGCTTATCACAGATGGACAAATCCCAAGAGTATATACAGAAGATTTCTCATTTATAGCACAAGGTTCAATATTTGCAGTTCCAACCGGAATTTATATAGCATTAGCAGTAGTTCTTATTGTATATGCATTCACAAAACTTACAGCTTTTGGTATGCTTTGTGAATCAGTTGGTATTAATGCAAGTGCCAGCCGTTATTCCGGTATTAATGCTAAAAACATTAAACTTATCTGTTATACAATCTGCGGACTTTGCGCAGGTATTGCAGGTATCCATATAGCTTCTACTGTACAGGGTGCCGATGCTAATAACGCTGGTTTGAACATCGAAATGGATGCTATCCTTGCTGTTGTTCTCGGTGGTACTAGCATGGCAGGCGGTAAATTCTACATTTGGGGTACCGCTGTAGGCGCTCTCATCATCCAAGCTCTTACAACAACAATCTATTCTCTCGGCGTACCGCCAGAAATCATCTATGTTGTTAAATCTCTCGTTGTTGTAATAGTTGTTATGCTTCAATCCAATCTTATTAAAAATCTCTTCAAAAAGATCGGCTCAAAGAGCAAAAAAAGCTCTGCTGCCGCATCAGTTTAAAATAGGAGGTGTTAATTATGAATAATGTAAATGCAAGCCCTCTTAAAAAGAAAAAGGGAGGGAATCTTAACACCAACTATTTGGTAGTTATTATTGCTATAGTTATACTCTTAATAGCTATTATAGTAGGTAGCTTAGTATTTGATAATTTCTTTAAACTTGGTACATTTACAAATCTTCTCATTAACAATGCTCATATAGGCATAAGTGCTGTTGGTATGACACTGGTTATCATAACAGGTGGTATTGACCTTTCAGTTGGCGCTGTTGTTGCTATAGTTACAATGATCTGTGCTTATGGTTCAGCAGATCCGGCCTCTACCTTTGGCGGATTAGGTCTTGATCCTGTAGTATGTATGATAATCTCATTGGTATACGGTATACTTATTGGTGCTGCAATGGGTTGTCTTATTCAATTCTTTGACTTCCCACCATTTATTGCAACACTTGCCGGTATGTTCTTCTCACGTGGTTCCTGTTATATACTCAGCACACAGGCTATCACAGTTGAAAGAGGTAACCTTATAGACACTCTTGGTGCATGGAGATTAAAATTCTTTACACCAGAAGGCGGCGGATTCTCAGTAGGTACTGGTGAAGTAGACGGTAAAGTAATTGGTAACTTATCAATACCAGTTTTCATGTTCATCGTTGTAGTTATTATTGGTATACTTATTTCTCAGTATACTAAATTTGGACGTACAGTCTATGCTATCGGTGGTAATGAACAATCTGCATACCTTATGGGTCTTCCAGTAAAAAGGACAAAAGTTCTTGTTTATACACTTAATGGACTTTGTTCAGCTCTTGCTGGTATCGCATTTACATTCTTTATGCGTTCAGGCAGCGGACTTCTTTGTGTTGGTATGGAAATGGATGTTATCGCATCTGTTGTTATCGGTGGTACACTTCTTACCGGTGGCGTTGGTTATGTATTTGGTACGGTCTTCGGTGTTCTTACGCTCGGCCTTATCCAAACATTCGTTACCTATGCTTCACTTAACTCCTGGTATACAAAGATATTCGTTGGCGTATTGCTGCTCTTCTTCATCGGCTTACAGCGTATAATCGTTAATATAGCTGATTCAAAGAAAGTTAAAGTAGCAGGTTAATTTCACTTATTAATAAAGGCAACGCTGACTACCTTGTCAGGTGACTCAGCGTTGCCTTTATCGGTATTATGTACCTTTTTATCCTGTTAAATATGGTTATATACGGTTTTATTAAGCTGTGTATAGCCATAATTATTATCTTAGCTAATTCAAAGCGCCTGATATAATAATAAATGCGCAATTATTACAATTATTAATAGTACATATTAAATAAAATAATCAGGTGTTTTGTATGTTAAAGAATATAATTTAGGAGGTCAAATAAATGAGCAAATATTCAATAGGCGTTGACTATGGTACATTATCAGGACGCGCAGTTCTTGTTAATGTTGAAACAGGTGAAGAATTAGCTTCTTCTGTATATGAATATCCTCATGCTGTTATGGATGAAAAACTTCCAAGCGGTAAAAAATTAGGACATGACTGGGCGCTTGAACATCCACAGGATTATATAGATGTTCTTGCAAATACAATTCCAGCAGTATTAAAAGAATCCGGCGTATCCCCTGATGATGTTATTGGTATTGGCACAGACTTTACTGCATGTACATTAGTAGCATGTAAAGCAGATGGTACACCACTTTGCTTCCTTCCTGAATTTAAAGATGAACCACATGCATATGTAAAACTGTGGAAACATCATGCAGCGCAAGATAAAGCAAATAAACTTAATGAAATCGCACGTGAACGCGGTGAAAAATGGCTTGATAACTATGGAGGAAAAATTTCCTCTGAATGGGCTATTCCAAAGATCTGGCAGGTTCTTGATGAAGCACCTGAAGTTTATGCAGCAGCAGACCGCTTTATTGAAGCTGCTGACTGGATTATCTGGCAGCTTTGCGGCGTTGAAACACGTAATTCATGTACAGCTGGCTATAAAGAAATGTGGAATAAAAAGACAGGATTCCCATCAAATGATTTCTTTGCTGCATTAGATCCGCGTCTTGCTGATGTAGTTGATACAAAACTTTCCAGAAATATTATTCCTCTTGGCTCAAAAGCTGGCGAAATTACAGAAGCTGCTTCTAAATTAACAGGCTTAAATGTTGGTACAGCTGTTGCTGTAGGTAATGTTGACGCTCATGTATGCGTACCTGCTGTAGGTATTGACGGTCCTGGTAAAATGCTCGCTATTATGGGTACATCAACCTGTCATATGCTTATGGGTACAGAAGAACATCAAGTACCTGGTATGTGCGGCGTTGTTGAAGATGGTATTATGCCAGGTTTTGCTGGTTATGAAGCAGGCCAATCCTGTGTAGGCGATCATTTTGCATGGTTTATTGATAATTGTCTTCCAGCTTCATATTATGAAGAAGCTAAAGCACAGGGTAAGAATATACATAAATTCCTTCGTGAAAAAGCCGAAGTTATGAAACCAGGTGAAAGCGGATTGCTCGCACTTGACTGGTGGAATGGTAACCGTTCAATCTTAGTTGACGTTGACCTTACCGGTATGTTGCTTGGTATGACTCTTCAGACAAAACCTGAAGAAATTTATCGTGCTCTTATAGAAGCTACAGCATACGGAACACGTATGATAATAGAAAACTTCCGTGAACATGGCGTAGCAGTTGACGAATTCTATGCTTCCGGCGGTATTTCTCAGAAAGACCCTATGACAATGCAGATTTATGCTGACGTATTAGGTATTCCTGTAAAAATTGCAGGTTCTCTCCAAGGTCCGGCACTTGGTTCCGCTATATTTGGTTCTGTTGCTGCTGGTTCTGCTAAAGGCGGTTATGATTCCGTATTTGATGCTGCACGCGTTATGGGTAAAGTTAGAGATACAATTTATACTCCTATCCCAGAAAACGTAGAACTTTATAATAAATTATTTGCTGAATACCGTCTCCTTCACGATTACTTTGGACGCGGTGCAAATGATGTTATGAAACGTCTTAAAGCTATTAAAAAATCTATATAATATATTTTAGCTTATTAATAAAATCAGCCGGGCGGATTAATCCGTCCGGTTCTTTTATTAATATGTATCATTCAATGCTGATAATTTTGATTTCTTTATATTCATCCTCTGCTTCTAAAAATACATTACAGATACGTTGTACATACTCCAAATATTCGCTGGAAACTTTTTTGTTCCTTTTATTATAATATTGCATGGCGCTATATATCCGGTTAATAAATCCCATAACGCGTCTAAATTTTTCCCATACCATTCCGGGAAATCCAGTGGTTTACTGATTCTTTCATGTACTTCGTCCCAATTTTTTGCCCCTGTAAAATCTATTGTTATTGTTTCCACTGCATTATCTCTCCTTCTGAAATACAAATTATATTGCTATTCAATTCTTATAATTTTGATTTTTTTATATATATCCTCCGCTCTTATAAAAATACGGCAGATGTGCTGTACATACTCCAAATATTCGCTGGAAACTTTTTTTGTTCCTTTTATTATAATATTGCATGGCGCTATATATCCGGTTAATAAATCCCATAGCGCGTCTAAATTTTTCCCATACCATTCCGGGAAATCCAGTGGTTTACTGATTCTTTCATGTACTTCGTCCCAATTTTTTGCCCCTGTAAAATCTATTGTTATTGTTTCCACTGTATTTTTTCTCCTTCTTTATATAATCTCAATAAACGTAGTATAATGGTCATATGTTACAAAAATAAGGCCGTCATTTGAATATAATATTCTCTGTGTATTTCGCATGCCTCCAGTATAGTTTATATCAGCTTCATACCATTTTCGATAACTGTTTGAAGGTAGTTTGCCATCTACATTTTTATATTCATCACCTCCTATCATTCTTCCTGGTGCAACTTCAGCAAGATTAAATAATTTTGAGATCCAACCTTTATATGTAGCTGACAATTTAGAAATATAATATGGCGGCAGCCGTTTTAAATATTTTAAATACCAGTCAGCCCCGTTGGTTCCCATATCCGTAGCAGTTCCGGCTAATAAAGCTTTCATTCTTACAATTGCACATCGACATTTGTCATGAACCGGAGGATAATTAGGCCATCTTTCCCATTTTGATCGTATTTTCCCATTGTTATTCTTACATAAATAGCAAGACTTAAAATCAATAACAGAAACCCAATTAATCCATCTATCGCTTGTCATATATTGAGTTTGCAAAAGAATTATAAATTACATATAAATAGCGGAGTCGAATGAACAAGGAATAAAATAATATGGAATATGGCAAAGAAAATTCATAGGATTAAAATAATAAAAAAAGCAGAGATACGGTAAAAGTGGGGCGCCCGCGGAGCGCATCTTTGATGCGCTTAGGACGCAAAATAATTTATAAATACGCAGGCTGGGTTAAAGAGGGAAACAAGTATTACCTTAAATTCTCATATCTTTATACAGCAAATTATTTTGCGTAAAGCAGCCATATTTCATATGGCTGCGCGCGGGCGCCCCCCCTATAGCAACGCAGCCGGTAGATTTATATTGCAAATACAATATTTTTTTATTTTTATACTAATTATTATACAGTTTAGTTTAATATTAAATTTATAAAAAAATTAATTCATTCTACTAATTTCTATAATATATATTAAATTATATATTTATAACATCTATTTAATATTTATTATTAATCGACGGAAGTTAATTAAAATGCACATAATATATAATATACAAAAACAGGCTAAAATATAGTTGAAAGTTACATATAACTCGTGCTATAATTTTTTCAAAGATAATTACTATATAATAATTTTTCAGTTTTAATATATGGTAAAAATTATAAATTCTAATATAAAAGGAAGTGTTTAATTTGTCATTAAAAAAATATAATTTTTGGCTTATCGTCGGCAGCCAGGATTTATATGGTGAAGATGTATTAAAACAAGTTAATGAACATGCAAAAGAAATGGTTGACGGTTTTAATGCTGATCCTGCTATTCCTGGTACTGTAGTATTTAAACCTGTAGTACGCAACAGCCAGGAAATATATGATACAATAGCCGCTGCAAATAACGATCCTGATTGCGCTGGCATTATGACCTGGATGCATACCTTTTCTCCATCAAAAATGTGGATACCAGGCCTTTCTATATTAAATAAACCATATCTGCATCTTAATACACAATATAACCGTGATATCCCTTGGGATACCATTGATATGGATTTTATGAATCTTAACCAATCAGCTCATGGCGACCGTGAACATGGTTTTATTGGCGCAAGAATGCGTCTTAACCGTAAAGTAATCGCTGGTTATTGGAAAGATGAAATTTTCCGTTCTGATATGGCTGTATGGATGAGGGCTGCAGCTGGTGCAGCAGCAAGCCGTAAAGTACGCGTATTGCGTTTTGGCGATAATATGAGAAATGTTGCTGTAACAGACGGCGATAAAATTGAAGCTGCTATAAAATTAGGCTGGCGTGTTGATTATTACGGCGTAGGCGATTATATTAAATTAGTCGAAGCTGTTACAGATGCTGAAATAGACGCTAAAATGGCTGAATATAACGAGCTTTATATTATGGATACAGATGATATTGAATCTGTAAGATATCAAGCCCGTGAACAGGTAGCGTTAGAAAAATTCCTTAAAGACGGAAATTTCTGTGCTGTTACAACTAACTTTGAAGATTTACAGCAATTAAGACAATTACCAGGCCTTGCATGTCAGGATATCATGCGTAAAGGTTATGGTTTTGGCGGTGAAGGTGACTGGAAGGTTGCTGCTATGACCCATATAATGAAGCTTATGGCAGATGGCCTTGAAGGCGGCACTGCATTTATGGAAGATTATACATATAATCTTGAGCCAGGTAATGAAATGATCCTTGGCGCGCATATGCTGGAAGTATGTCCTACACTTGCTAAGGATAAACCAAAGATTCAGGTTCATCCTTTAGGTATCGGTGACCGTGAACCTCCTGCAAGGGTTGTATTTGAAACTCCTGCTGGTAAAGGTATTGTTGTATCTCTTATCGATTTAGGCGACAGGCTGCGTATGATTGTCAATGATATCGAATGTGTAGAACATCCGCATAAAATGCCTAATCTTCCGGTAGCAGGCGTATTATGGAAACCTATGCCAGATTTAAAAACATCCGCTCAGGCTTGGATTTATGCAGGCGGAGCACACCATTCTGTTCTCAGCTATGCTTTAACTGCTGATCATATGCGTGATTTAGCTGAAATTCTTGATATTGAATTTATTCATATAAATAAAGATACTGATATTAATCAATTCCGTAAAGAATTAGCTTGGAATGAAGCTGCTTGGAAAAATAAATAATATGCTTTTTAGGAGGATGTAAATATGCTTGAAAAATTAAAACAAGAAGTTTATGAAGCTAATATGCTTTTACCGAAATACGGCCTTGTTGTATTCACATGGGGTAATGTATCGGCTATTGACAGGGAAAGCGGTTTATTTGTTATTAAACCATCCGGTGTGCCATATGAAACTATGACTGCTGATGATATGGTTGTTATGGATTTAAAGGGCAATAAAGTTGAAGGTAAGCTTAATCCTTCTTCTGATACTCCTACTCATATGGAATTATATAATAAATTCCCAAATATCGGCGGCGTTGTTCATACTCATTCCCGTTGGGCTACAATTTGGTCCCAATCCGGCCGCAGTATCCCTCCATATGGTACAACTCATGGAGATTATTTCTATGGTGAAATTCCATGCACACGTAAAATGACTCCGGAAGAAATCGCTGGTGAATATGAACTTGAAACCGGTAAAGTTATTGTTGAAACCTTCCAGGATAAAAACCCTGATTATATCCCTGCTGTACTTGTTAATTCCCATGGACCGTTTACCTGGGGTAAAGACGCTCATGATGCGGTACATAATTCCGTAGTACTTGAAGAATTAGCTATGATGGCTTGGCATACAGAGGCTATCAGCCATGCAAGACCTTCTATGCAGCAAGAACTTCTTGATAAGCATTTCCTTCGTAAACATGGCGCTAATGCTTATTATGGTCAGGGTAAATAATTTATTAGTAATTAATATAATGAAAAGATATTATTAGAGACTGCTTTTATTATTTTTCAGCATTCGTTTTGACGAACGCTGAAAAATAATAGGCGCCGGCCTTGGCTCGTATGCCTCGGCCGGCGCCTATAAAATAGATTACCAAAGGTAATCTATTTTATAGTTAAACTATAGTCTTTATCTCAGTTGTATTATTTATTTGTATTGACATAATTATTTCAAATTGATATAATTATTTAGTGAGATATGTACTGATAAAAGATAATATTCTTAATTAAAATCAGGTGCATAAGATGGACATAAAAGTTAGAACTGTTTATGATTATGACCGGCT
This sequence comes from uncultured Clostridia bacterium, assembly GCA_944384895.1. Classification (GTDB taxonomy): domain Bacteria; phylum Bacillota; class Clostridia; order Oscillospirales; family Acutalibacteraceae; genus RGIG7067. The sequence goes on from CALWVB010000059.1 coordinate 14,549, forward strand.
TTTAAAATTAAATATTTATTCTATACTTAGAAATAAAAAATATTGGTTAACTCCTTTAATTATAGCTTTGATACTTTTAGCTTATTTTATTATAAATTGTTTATCTTTTGGGTTTGACCGCGAATTTTTCTTTTATGTATTTTTAGCTTTTTCAATTTTGGTTATGTCTTTTATAATGGCATATACCATCCCAAAATCCAGATTAAAACAATCTAAAGATTTAAATGGAGTTTTGGAAATAACCTTTCAAGAAGACGGCTTTAATGTGACAACACATTCAAGTACAATTGATAGTCAAGCTTTTAATAAATATATTACAATTTATGAGATTATAGAAAGACGTGATTGTATCTATCTTTATATATCTCAATATCAGGCTTATATTCTTGATAAATCCGGTTTTATAAATGGCGACTGGCCACAATTAAAAAATTTTTTATATAGTAAAATAGCTGCATATAAAATTAAATAATAAAATAGTTTTTATATGCGGATATGGCGGAATTGGCAGACGCGCTAGATTCAGGTTCTAGTGGTAGCAATATCGTGCAGGTTCAAGTCCTGTTATCCGCATTTTTTTATATTTTAATAAAAAAATACCTATGCTTAAATTTTAAAGCATAGGTATTTTTTATTTTAACAGTTTCCTATTCCCCATAATTTCTATTAATCCCAAGATAATACGCCGGTTTCTACAGCCTTTTGATATCTTGATATTTTAAAGTTCAAACGTTCAAGCATATTATCAATAGCTTCTCTTTGTTCAATTAAACGTACTTTTTGTTTTTCTAATAATTGTAATCTTTCAGGTATTGTATTATCACCTTGTTTACTGAGTTTTACATATTCAATCATAGCTTCAATAGGCAATCCTGCGCTTCGCATACATTTTGCTAATTCTACCCAACTGCAATCGCTTTCAGTATAATCTCTAAGGCCGCTTGTTGTGCGGTTTACATGAGGTATCATACCTATCCGCTCATAATAACGAAGGGTATCCTGCGATATATCATATTTTTTGCTGACCTCAGCAATAGTCATTATCTTCACCTCTTTTTTATCCCATCGTTTTACTTATTATTCCTGTTCAAATGTAGCTGCAACATCTTTTAAATATTTTACAATCTCTATATGCTGAGGACATGCTTTTTCACATTGTTTGCAGCCTATACAATCAGAAGCTTTACCATTTGTTTTAGTATAATTTTCATAATAAGACTGCTGAATAGAAAAACCTTTGCTTTTTACTAGCTTTTCCGTATTATATAGAGCAAAATATTTAGGTATAGCAATATTTTTAGGGCAGCCTTCGACACAATAACCGCATGCAGTGCATGGTACTGTAATAGTAGAATTTATGATACCTACTACTTTTTCAATTATTTTATGTTCTTGCTCTGTTATTGGTTTAAAATCCTGCATATAACTTGTATTATCCAATAATTGTTCCATATTGGACATACCGCTTAAGACTACCATAACATTATCTAAGCTTGCGGCGTATCTAATAGCCCAGGAAGGTATTGATAAATCCGGATGATATTGTTTAAATAGATTTTCCGCCTCATTAGGGATTTTAGCAAGCGTACCGCCTTTTACCGGTTCCATAACAATAACCGGTTTATTATGTTTTGTAACCGTTTCATAACATCTTCCGGATTGTATGCTTTCATTATCCCAATCCAAATAATTAATCTGCAGCTGAACAAAATCAACTTCCGGATGAGCTGTTAATATTTCTTCAAGAAGGTCTGCATTATCATGATAAGAAAAACCTATTTTTTTAATTTTACCTTCTTGTTTTTTCTTTTGAATAAAATCAAACGCATTATATTTTTTAGCTATTTCATAATGTGAAATATTCAAATTATGCAGCATATAATAATCAAAATAATCAACGCCGCATTTTTCTAATTGTTCATTAAAAATACGCTGCAAATCATCCTGTGATTTTAAAAACATAACCGGCATTTTAGTAGCTACAGTAAAGCTATCCCGTTTATGGCGTTTTACTAAAGCTTCACGCAATGTAATTTCACTTTTATAATTATGATACATATATGCCGTATCAAAATAAGTAAAGCCGCGTTCTAAAAATGTATCAACCATTTTGCATACGGCATCAAAGTCAATACTTTCCGCATTATCTGGATCAGTCTGCGGCAAACGCATTAATCCAAATCCTAATTTTTTCATGATATTTTATCTCCCCTATTTTCTGTTAAAAGCTTGAGTGTTTGTTTTATAGCATCATATGCTAATTGAGGGTCTGATATATCTTTAACCGTTTTTTCCATTGGACATATATCAGTACCCTTTCGATTAATAATCTTTTCTGTAAGGGTATCATATGTATAACCAATGCCATATTGTGAAAATATTTCTATAGCTTTACGGCTCATAACTTTAGCATATACTTCCTTTACTCCTGCAAGTATAAATAACATAGCCGCAGCTTTTCCTATAATTATATCGGCAGCGGAAAATTCATGAAGGTCTACGCCTTTAGATATAAAATTAACCATAGGCGCAATACCCTTATCTTTGCTTATATAAATAATATCCCCTTTACATAAAACACATGTATTTCCTTCTTTATTTAATATACTTTTTGCTGTCTGAAGATTATTCATAATACTTTTTCAATCCTTCAAGGCGATATGTTAAAAGAGGTATAATAGCCCATTGTAAAAGTATACCCGGAAGGCCTATTAAAACAATATTCCATATCTGAGCTATATCAATACTGGTATTGCCTAATGCATAAATTGAAAATAAGATAGCGCCTGCACGAACAATTCTGCCAGATAACTGAGTAATGATAAGCTTAAAAAATACCGGCATTTTTGTTTTTGATAATAAACCGGCTGTAAGGCCGTATACTGCTAATTCAATTGTCATAAAAGGCAGCATTATTATCGCCGGCATACCGGATATTGCAAAACTAATAAGCGGGCTGAGAGCGCCGGAAATAAATCCTGCTATAGGTCCGGCCATAAGCCCGGCCATTAATACTGGTATATGCATTGGTAAAAATGTTGTACCTAATGCATTGCCAAGGCCAGATACTATACCTATACCATGAAAAATCTGCGGAAGTATTACAGAAATAATTACTGCAACTGCAATTGTAATGGATTTGCTTATAACAGTTTTCTTATTAATAACTAATGAATTATTCATAATAAAAAATCCTCCTTATTATTTACCAAATAATTGTTCAGCTTGTTCCATTTTCTCTATAATATTCGTACCGAATGGACAATTTTTCATACACTGTCCGCATTTTATACATTCGCCTGCATGATGTTCCAATAAATCATAATGATTTTGTACTGTTTCCGGTATAAATCCTTGAGCTATAGCTAAATCAAGATATTTATTAACAGATGCTATATCAATTTTTACAGTACATGGCGCACAATGCCCGCAATACATACAATGTCCGGAAAATGAACTTCTTGGTGCGTTTGCTAATATCTCACTGTAATCACACTCTTTATTAGATGCAGTACAATAATCAACGGCCTGTTTTACCTGGTCAATGCTTGCCATACCGCCTAATACAGACGCAACCCCCGGACGGTCCAGACAATAGCTTATACATTGTATTGGCGTCATAGCTTTACCAAACGGCGATTGCTTTTCATCCAATAATAATCCTCCTGCAAAAGGTTTCATTACTGTTAAAGCTATGCCTTTATTTTGACAGGTTTGATATAACTGGTCGCGTTTTGGATCTATTCCTTCATATACCCTATCATATGTACTCTCTTCAAAGAATATATTTACATCTTCATTTGCCGGGAGCATATCATAGGCCGGATTAATACTAAACATAATTACGTCCATTATACCTGATTCTGCTGCTAATAATGCAATATCAGTATTATGAGTGGACAAACCTATACTTTTAATAATACCTTTTTGTTTTAACTGCTTTGCATATTCTATAATTGGACCGTTCATTACTATATCATAATCATTTTTATCATCCACATAATGAACCATGCCAATATCAACATATTCAATTTGCATTAATGTTAAAATCTGCTCAAAAGATGGTATTATTTTATCTATATCTCTTGTACGGCAATATTGGCCGTCCTTCCATATTGTACATAAATGCCCTTGGATAATAAATTTATTGCGCGGATATTTTTTTAATACCTTACCAAGATTGCGCCGTACTTCAGGATTTGAAGTATATAAATCAAAAAAATTAATATTATTTTGCATAGCAAAATCTAAAAGTTGTTCACATTCTTTAAATGATTTACCTTCAAATCCTTCGCAGCCCATACCAACTTCGCTAACTTTTATTCCTGTTTTACCTAATGTTCTATATTGCATTTTTTATCCTCCCCTCTTTATAATAAGCTTATTAATATTATTTACTCATTTATCAATCTCTGTTTGAGATATAAATAAACATCATCCATTAATTTTAATATTATCAGCTTTTTCATTATAACTTCTGGACATTCCCTTTGAATATTACTTTGTATATGATTTATCCAGCCACTAATTATATCCAGGCGCCGACAGATTATTATCAAATGCTTTTTATTACAGGTGCAAAAGCATAATCACTAAGCTGATGTGTAAAGTATAATATCATATTGTGACAGATTTACATTTATCAGTTTTATATTAGACATATATCCTTGTTTTATTTAATCCTATCCCTTTTCTAATACATAATTATAATTTTATTATAATCTTAATTATATTGTATAATAGTTTGAGTTTGCGCTATATCTCCTCCTATTGTTCTATAAATCATTTGAGCATTTTTTTAAGTACTTTCTATATAATAATAGAAATAATATCGGTTTGTTGCAATATCACTCCTTATTTCTTTATTTATTATAGCATAACACTTAGAGTTTGCTCTAAGTCAATATTGTAAATAAAAAATTTACAATTTATAAATATTTAGTATTTCAAATAATATTTATAAACTTATCTTAGTCTACATATACAATATCTAATAATATGTTTGTAATTACAACGTATCTGTTTGCGTTATCGTAAAGCTGGGGCGCCTGCGCGCAGCCATATTTTATATGGCTGCTTTACGCAAAATAATGGACCGTATTAAGATACTTGTACTTAAGACAATTTTTTATTCTTATTTTTAATCTTACCTATATAAGGGCCTCATTATTTTGCTATTAACGCATCTTTTTAAGATGCGTTTGCGCAGGCGCCCCCCTTTAGTCGGTAATCTCCCGTCTTAGATTTTTTATTAAGTATAGCCTTTTAGCATGATTATTTTTTATTGTTTACCTATATATAATCAATATCATATTCATTATAATTTTTCTATTAAATTAATTATCCGTTTTTATATACAAAAGTTTTTGTCAAAAATCATCATATGATTCATAAAATGCTATTTCTTGTAAAAGTCATTGACATACAAAATCTCAGGAATATAATTAGATAGTAAAACTAAATATATTGGGTATCCTAAAAAAGGCAGGTGATAGTTAATGGCTGAATATGAAGAACGTCTAAATTTTTTATTGACTGATACCTTTGATAATATATTAAATATGGAACAAAAAATGTTAAAACATATTCATAATGCTTTAACTATCAGTGAAGTACATTTAATTGATGCTGTAGGACGCAGTGATAAAACTAATACTGTAAGTGAAATAGCTAATGTATTAAATTTAGCTGTGCCTTCAGTAACAATAGCTGTTAATAAGCTTGTTAAAAAAGGATATTTAAATAAAGCTAAAAACCCGGATGATGGACGGTCGGTTTATATAATGTTAACCCGGGAAGGCAAAAAAATATATCGTTTGCATAGATATTTTCATATAAAAATGATTCAGGCTCTTTGTTCCAGCCTTACAGAAAATGAAAAAACTGTACTGCTTAATGTTATTGAAAAATTAGATGATTTTTTCAGATCAGAAGCAGTAGTATCGGAGGATTAAGTTAATTATGAGCTTTACAATTGCAGGTACAGGAAAAGCACATCCAAAATTGGTTGTAACAAATGATATGATGTCTGAAATAGTAGAAACAAATGATGAATGGATATCTACTCGTACAGGTATAAAAAGCCGGTATATTTCAACTGATGAAACGCTCTTTGATCTTACTTTAGCAGCAAGCAAACAAGCTATGAAAAATGCTGATATTGCTGCTGACAAATTAGATTTTATAATATGTTCAACCATGCAGGGCGATTATAAAACACCATCGTTAGCTTGCCAAATTCAGCATGCTATAGGCGCTAAATGCCCGGCAGTTGATATAAACGCAGCATGTACAGGATTTATATATGCTCTTGATTTTGCAGCAGCATTAATGGATTCAGGCCGCGCTGAAAATATTCTCATAGCTTCATCTGAAATGATGTCTAAGCATATTGATTGGAGCGATAGAGCAACCTGCGTATTATTCGGCGATGGTTCAGGGGCTGCAGTTGTAACAAAGGGCGATGGATTATTAGCTATGCGTCTTGCAGCAAAAGGCGATGAAAAACTGCTTGTTATAGGCGGCAGCCATGGCAATAATCCATTTGATAAAAAAACGCCAGTACATGAATATTTAACTATGGAAGGCGGCGAAGTTTTTAAATTTGCCGTAAGTTCTATGTGTTATGATGTTAAATATGTTTTAGAAAAAGCTAATTTAACTTTAGATGATATACGTATGGTTATCCCGCATCAGGCTAATATGCGTATAATAACAGCCGCAGCAAAACGTCTCGGCCTTCATGATTCACAGATTATGTCGGGTATCGACAGGTATGGCAATACATCATCCGCCAGTATCCCAATTTTATTAAGCGAGCTTATAGAAAACGGTACGCTTAAAAAAGGTGATATTATTATCTTAACAGCATTTGGCGGCGGCCTTACCAGTGGAGCCTGTATAATAAAATTATAAATAAACTAAAAAAATTCGGGAGGAAATTTATCATGACATTTGAAAAAGTAGCTCAGGTTATTGCAGAAAACAGAGATATGGATGTAAGCGAAATCACTATGGATACTACATTTGAAGATTTACAGCTTGATTCCCTTGATACTGTTGATTTGGTTATGAGCCTTGAAGAAGTATTTGATATAACAATTGAAATGCAGGAAGGTCTTAAATCTGTAGGCGATGTTGTTAATCTTATTGACAGCCTTCTTGAAAAGAAATAATAAAATATTATAATATACAATAAATTAAGAATAAAATATTTCATGTAAAGATGAAAGTATAATGCTAAATAAAAAATAATTATACTTTTATCTTTCCTGAAATTATTGACAAATATATTTTCAGCCTTAATTGGGGAGAAATTATGAAAAGTGTTATTTGTGATTTAGTAGGTATAGAATATCCAATTTTCCAGGGTGGTATGGCCTGGGTATCAGACGCATCATTAGCCGGCGCTGTATCAAAAGCAGGTGGTTTAGGAATAATAGCTGCTGCAAATGCTCCGGCTGATTATGTACGTGAACAGATTCATTTGGTTAAAAGCCAAACTGATAAACCATTTGGCGTAAATGTTATGTTAATGAGCCCTTATTGCGAAGATATCGCAAAATTAGTAATAGAAGAACATGTTCCAGTTGTTGTAACAGGCGCTGGACTTCCTACAAAATATATGAAAGACTGGATAGAAGCCGGTATTAAAGTTATACCTGTAGTACCATCCTGTAATATTGCAAAATTAGTAGAACGTGCAGGCGCATCTGCTGTTATTGCAGAAGGCTGCGAATCAGGCGGACATATTGGCGAAAGCACTACCATGTCTTTAGTACCTCAGGTATGCGACGCTGTTAATATCCCTGTAATTGCCGCAGGCGGTATAGCTGACGGCCGCGGTATAGCCGCTGCATTTATGCTTGGCGCTAAAGGCGTACAGTTGGGTACACGTTTTCTTGTTGCAAAAGAATGTACAATACATCAAAACTTCAAAAATAAAGTTCTTAAAGCTAAGGATACTGATACAATGACAACCGGCGAAAGTCTTGGCCATGCTGTCAGAGCATTAAAAAATCCGTTTACAAGACAATTTTTAGCTAATGAAAATAATGAAAACATGTCTATAGAAGAAAAAGAAGCTTTTGGTGCAGGCGCATTAAGGCGTGCTGCAGTTGACGGCGATGAAAAAAATGGTTGCTTTATGGCAGGCCAAATAAGCGGGCTTGTTAAAAAAGAGCAAACCTGTGAGGAAATGATAAAAGAACTCTTTGCTGAAACTGAAAAAGTATTGGAGGGCGCAAAACAATGGCTGAAATAATAGATAACGCTAATAACCTATCTATTCAGTATAAAGGTAAAATTGCCTTTGTATTTGCCGGCCAGGGCGCTCAGTATCCAGGTATGGGCAAGGATTTATATGATAATTCTAAATCTGCAAAAATGGTCTATGATATAGCTGATATAATCCGTGAAGGTACAAGTCAGCAATGCTTTAATGGTACAAAAGAGGATTTATCACGCACTATTAATACACAGCCATGTTTATTCTGTGCTGATTTAGCTGCGGCTGAAGCTTTGCGTGAACATGATATTATACCAGATTATATAGCTGGCTTTTCTTTAGGCGAAATACCGGCATTGGCATTTGGCGGATATCTTCAGATAAACGATGCTTTTAAATTTGTATGCAAACGCGCACAGTATATGGATGAATGTGCAAATGAAACTAACGGCGTTATGTATGCTGTTGTAGGCCTTAATCCTGATAAAGTCGCAGAACTTTGCCAAAGCGTTGATAAATGTTATCCTGTTAATTTTAACTGCCAAACTCAAACAGTTGCCGCCTGTTGCTCAGACAGCGCTGATAATTTTGCCGCTTTAGTAAAACAAAACGGCGGTAAATCTATAAAATTAAGGGTATCGGGCGCATTTCATTCTCCATTTATGAATAAAGCATCCGAAAAACTCAGCAATGAATTTGCTGATCTTAAATTTAATACTCCTATAATCCCTGTTTTAGCTAATGCAACAGCGCAGGAATATACCGGCACTGATTTAATGTTTAAACAGGTAAATTCTCCTGTATTATGGCAGAAAACTATAGAAAATATGGCTGAGTTAGGCGTTACAATATTTATTGAAGTAGGTCCTGGCAAAACTTTAACTGGACTTATTTCAAAAATTTTACCAGATGCTTTGACTATTAATGTCGAAAATATGGAAAGCCTTAATAAAGCCATGGAGGTATTAAAAAATGCTGAAAGATAAGGTAGCCCTTATAACAGGTGCAAGCCGCGGTATTGGTAAAGCTATAGCAATGGAATTTGCTGCAAACGGCGCTAATATCGCTATTATATATGCAGGTAATACAGACGCTGCAAATGATACAATAAGCGAAATTGAAGCTAAAGGCGTAAAAGCTAAAGCATATCAGTGCGATGTCAGCTCTTTTGATAATACAAAAGAAATTATTAATCAAATAATAGCTGATTTTGGCCAGGTTGATATCTTAGTAAATAATGCCGGTATAACAAAAGACGGCCTTATGTTATCCATGAGCGAACAGAATTTTGATGCAGTTATTAATACAAACCTTAAGGGTGCGTTTAATATGATCCGCCATCTTTATTCTCATATGATGAAACGCCGCTCAGGCCGTATAATTAATATAACTTCAGTTGCCGGTATTATGGGTAATGCAGGCCAGACTAATTATGCCAGTGCAAAAGCTGGTATGATAGGCCTTACTAAATCAGTAGCAAAAGAATTAGCTGCAAGAAATATTACCTGTAATGCTATTGCTCCTGGTTTTATTGATACTGATATGACTGCAAAATTATCTGAAAAGGTTTTAGATGCTGCTAAAGCCGCTATCCCAATGAAAAGGATGGGTAAACCGGAAGAAATTGCTAAAGCCGCAGTATTTTTAGCTTCAGATAACGCGGCATATATCACAGGAGAAGTATTAAAAATCGACGGGGGGTTATGCATGTGAAAAGAGTAGTCGTAACCGGTATGGGGGTTATTTCCCCAGTTGGAAATGATATTAATACCTTTTTTCAGAATATAACAAACGGCGTATGCGGTATAGATTTTATTAAAAAATTTGATACAACTGATTATAAAGTAAAAGTTGCCGCTGAAGTTAAAGATTTTAACGCTGCTGATTATATGCCAAAGCCACAAATCCGTAAAACTGATTTATTCTGTCAATATGCCCTTGCCGCAGCACAACAGGCTGTAGAAGACAGCGGTATTATTGATAATATCGAACCGGAACGTTTAGGCGTATATGTAGGTTCCGGTATCGGCGGTATGAATACATTTGTCACTGAAACGGAAAAATTATTAACAGGCGGTCCAAGAAAAGTATCACCATTTTTTGTACCTATGATGATTTCTAATATTGCTGCCGGCAATATTGCTATAAAATATCATGCTATGGGGCCAAGTTTACCGGTTGTAACTGCTTGTGCAACTTCATCAAATTCAATAGGCGAAGCTTTCCGTGCTATTAAACATGGTTATGCTGACGCTATTATAGCAGGCGGTGCAGAAGCTACAATAAATCCGCTTTCTATTGCTGGATTTACCAATTGTATGGCATTATCTTCCCGTAATGACCCGCTTGATTGTTCTACTCCATTTGATAAACGCCGCGATGGTTTTGTTATGGGTGAAGGCGCCGGTATAATTGTTTTGGAAGAATATGAACATGCAAAAGCAAGAAACGCTAAAATATATGCTGAAATATGCGGTTATGGCAATACATGTGATGCTTATCATGTAACAGCTCCGCATCCTGAAGCTGTCGGCGCTATCAAAGCGATAAAATTAGCTTGTGAAGAGGGCGGTTATAACAGCGATATGAGCGTTTATATCAATGCTCATGGTACATCTACCCCGCTTAATGATAAAGCTGAAACTTATGCTATTAAACAGGTATTTGGTGATGACGCTTATAAAATGCATATAAGCAGTACTAAATCAATGACTGGACATATGTTAGGCGCAGCAGGCGCTGTTGAAGCTATTGTTTCTGTATTAGCATTGGATAATAGTATAATCCCACCGACAATCGGTTATAAAGAACCGGATGAAGACTGCGATCTTAATTATACGCCAAATAAAAGCGTTAAAGCTGATATTGATTTTGCTTTATCATCTTCACTTGGTTTTGGCGGACATAATGGTATTTTAGCTTTTTCAAAAATAAAATAATTAATAAAAGCTCTTATAAAGATTAAGTCCGCAGATTTAATTGTATCCAAAATAAAAATATTAAAGCTGATATTGATTTTTATAATTTTGTAAAGATATTTTAAATAACATAAAGACAGATAAGACAGAATCAATTTATTTTATGGATGAATATGATTTTATCCTCAATTAACTACAAAGAAACAAGGTACCGTTTAAGCCGGAAGGGGGGCGCCCGCGGGCGGCTTTCAGCCGCCCCTGCATAAGATTTGCTAAGGGAGCACTATTTATTTATCAATGAACATTTTATAAAGGTGGATATGCAGGGAGCGCATATTCATGCGCTCCGCGGACGCCCCCCTTCCTACCTGCAAAACCGGCAGCTTTCTTTCAGTATTTACAAAAATAAACGAGATTATCTTTATCTGACTAAATTACATATTTATAAAATATGTAATTTAGATTAGTATCATGCTCGCTATATTCTCTTCGCTTAATTAAGGATGACATAATTTAGTTATAACGTAAAAAGATTAACTAATAACAAATAAATATATTATATCTCCTAAAAAGCGCGCTTTATTAATATTATAATTATTATAAACGCTTTTTTTAACCGTCAAGGAGGTTTTTAACTTGAATATAAATATAGATCAATTGCGCGATTTAGTAAAAATCGCAAGCGAAAATAAGCTGGAAAGCCTGGAGCTTACTGATAAGGATATAACATTAAAAATCAAACTTCCTACCGCTCCGCCTCCTCCAGCTGTAAATCAGATTAATATGCCGTCTCAGCCTATTCCGGTTAATATTCCGGTAAGTTATCAGCCGGCAGCACAAAATCCAGTGCAAAACGGAGCTGTACAAGTTTCACCTGCTGAAGAAACTATTCCGGAAAAAGTAGCTGAATGCCCTAAAACAGGCCATGAAATTAAATCTCCAATGGTTGGCGTATTTTATACATCTCCATCCCCTGATGCTGAACCTTATGTAACAGTTGGTAGTCAGGTTAAAAAAGGTGATGTTGTATGCATAATTGAAGCTATGAAACTGATGAATGAAATTACAGCTGATAAAGATGGAGAAATAGCTGAAATATGCGTTGAAAACGGCAAGGTTGTAGAGTTTTCACAGGTACTTTTCAGAATGAAAGATTAATTGAGGTATCTTTATGAATAGAAATGAAATTGAACAGATACTCCCACATCGCAAACCTATGCTGCTTGTGGACGAGGCTTATCTAAATGAAGATGGTTCGGCTACCGGTTATTATACCGTTAATGGGGATGAATTTTTTCTCCAAGGGCATTTTCCAGGTAATCCTGTAGTACCGGGAGTAATCTTATGCGAAATGATGGCGCAAACCTGTGCTGTTATGTTATCCAGTGAAGCTCAGGGCGCTACTCCTTATTTTACCAGTCTTAATAATGTTAAATTTAAGAATATGGTAAAACCAGGCGATAAAATAGAATTTAAATGCGCTATTACTAAGACTAAAAAACCGTTTTATTTTGCATCAGGCGAAGGTTATGTTAACGGTAAGCTTTGCGTAAAAGGAGATTTTTCCTTTGCTTTGATGGGAGGAAAATAACTTTGTTTGCAAAAATCTTAATAGCTAACCGCGGTGAAATAGCGGTAAGAATAATAAGGGCATGCAAAGAAATGGGTGTAGCGACAGTTGCTGTGCATTCATTAGCTGATAAAGATGCTTTGCATGTCAGTTTAGCTGATGAAAGTATTTGTATAGGCGGTAATTCAGTACAGGAAAGCTATCTTAATATGGACGCTATATTATCAGCAGCCGTATGTACCGGCGCTGACGCTATACATCCTGGATATGGGCTTTTATCTGAAAACAGCCGTTTTGCTGAATTATGTGAAAAATGTAATATTGTATTTATCGGTCCTTCTTCTGAAGTTATTAAAAAGATGGGTAATAAAGAAGAAGCCCGTAAAACTATGATAAAAGCAGGTATACCGGTTATCCCAGGCTGTGATGTTATAGAAAATGTTGAAGAGGCTAAAAAAGAGGCTGACAGAATAGGTTATCCGTTATTATGTAAAGCTCGTTCTGGTGGCGGCGGCCGTGGTATTCGTATAGTAAATACACCGGATCAATTTGAAAATGCATTTTTAACAGCTTCTAATGAAGCTAAAGCTGCATTTGGCGACGGCGGTATTTATCTTGAACGTTATTTAGTGCATACTAAACATATAGAAATGCAAATAATCTGTGATAATCACGGTAATGTCGTATGTCTTGGCGAACGCGATTGTTCTATGCAAAGGAAAAATCAAAAGCTTATTGAAGAAAGTCCATCCCCAGCTATAACAGAAGATGTCCGCCGCCGTATGATGGACGCTACTGTAAAAGCTGCACATGCTGTTGGTTATTCCAATGCAGGTACAATTGAATATTTATATGATAATAAAGGCAACTTTTATTTTATGGAAATGAATACCCGTTTGCAGGTTGAACATCCGGTTACAGAAATGGTAACAGGAGTTGACCTTGTAAAATGGCAGATACGTACTGCCGCAGGGGTAAAACTTCCATTTACTCAAAAGGATATAAAAATAGATGGCCATGCAATAGAATGCAGGATAAATGCGGAAAATCCATATGAAAATTTCCGTCCAAGCTGTGGTAAAATAAGCATGCTTCATGTACCTGGCGGTCCATGGGTTCGTTTCGATTCTGCTGTTTATCAGGATTATTCTATTCCGCCTTTTTATGATTCTATGATAGGAAAGCTTATTGTTTATGCAAAAACCCGTGAAGAGGCAATACGTAAAATGCGTGCGGCTTTATGTGAACTTGTTATTGAAGGCGTTGAACATAACGGTGATTTCCAATTTGAATTATTAGGCGAAAAAGAATTTTTAAAAGGCACTTATTGTTCCGATTTCCTTGCGAAAAGAGGATAGTATATGTTTCAATTTAAAAAACCTAAAAATGAATTAGAATATTTATTAAAACAGGGTAATAAACCTTCCCCTTCCATACCAGATTCAATGTTCATATCCTGTCCTTCCTGTAAATCTGCTATAATAGCTGAGGATTTATCGGAAAATATGGGCGTATGTATGAAATGCGGATATCATTTTAAAATAAATGCCCGTGAGCGTATTAATCTTATATGCGATAAGGATACTTTTATTGAACATGATGCTGATTTGGAATCTATTAATGTTATAGATTTCCCTGAATACCGTAAAAAACTGCATTATGCTAAATTAGCTTCTTCTGAAAAGGAAGCTGTTGTCACTGGTACTGCTGAAATAGGCGGTTATCCATGCGCTATCTTTATAATGGAAGGCGCTTTTATGATGGGCAGCATGGGCTGTGTAGTAGGAGAAAAAATCACTCGTATATTTGAATATGCTATTGCAAATTCACTCCCTGTAATCGGTTATACAATATCAGGCGGAGCAAGAATGCAGGAAGGTATATTATCCCTTATGCAAATGGCTAAAACCAGCGGCGCTGTAAAAAAGCATAGCGAAGCCGGGTTATTATATATTACAGTATTTACTAATCCAACAACCGGCGGCGTTACCGCTTCCTTTGCTATGGAAGGCGATATAATTTTATCCGAACCAAAAGCTTTAATTGGTTTTGCCGGTCCGCGAGTTATTGAACAAACTATCGGCAAAAAACTGCCTAATGGATTCCAAAAAGCTGAATTTGTATTGGAAAAAGGATTTATTGATGATATTGTGCCGCGTGCTGAACAGAAAAAATATCTTACTAAGCTTTTATCATTCCATAGTAAAAGAGGTGCTGTATTATGAGCGCTATAGATAATGTATATGCTGCGCGCAGTAAAGACCGTCCAACTGGTATGGCTTATATTAATAATATTTTCACTGATTTTACTGAACTGCATGGCGATAGGCGTTATGGCGATGATAAAGCTATTGTAGGCGGTTTAGCTTATTTTAACGATATCCCTGTAACAGTAATTGCTCATGAAAAGGGTACTGATACAAAATCACGTGTTGCACGTAATTTTGGTTCAGCTCATCCGGAAGGATATAGAAAAGCTTTGCGTCTTATGAAACAAGCGGAAAAATTTTCTCGTCCGGTTATATGTTTTGTTGATACTTCCGGCGCTTACTGCGGTATTGGCGCTGAAGAACGCGGACAAGGCCAATCAATTGCAGAAAATATTTCTGAAATGATGGCTTTAAAAACACCTATTATATCTATATTCATAGGTGAAGGCGGCAGCGGCGGAGCTTTAGCTTTAGCTGTTGCTAATGAAGTATGGATGCTGCAAAAGGCTGTTTATTCAGTAATATCTCCGGAAGGCTGTGCTTCTATTTTATATAAAGATGCTAAATTAGCTTCTGTAGCTGCAGAAAATTTAAAACTGCGTGCTGAAGATTTATATAAACTCAGGGTTATAGAAAAAATTATCCCTGAAAAAGATGGTAAAGATCACAGCGAAACATATGAATTTATTAAACGTGAATTAAATGCTGCTCTTATCCGGTATATGAATATGACTGGTGATGAGTTATATCGCAATCGTTATAATAAATTTCGTCAAATAGGTAATCAAGGCGTTATTTAACTAAATTTGCTTTCTATTTATCCGTATTATAATAAAAAGGGAATAGGAATACGGATGGATAAAAGATAAAGATCCGAAGTATTAAATACTTCGGATCTTTTTTATTTATTTTTATTATTTGTACCTTTACATAATTAAATATATTTTTTTATATCTTTAACTACTGAATCGCCATAAAATGAACGTTCTATTATACCATCTTTTACAATTGCAATAGCCGGCACAGAATAAACCTTATAATCATCTAATATTTTATACATTTTATCAGGGATTAAATCACGATCATACATTGTATTGTAATAATAAATTAGCTTTTTTTGTTTATTGCATATATCAGCTAAATCAGGATAAACTTCAGCACATTCACTGCAGTCATCACGTCCGATGTATACAATTGCAGATTGCTTATCTGAAATTATACTCTCTAAATCTTCAATATTAATATTTTCAACATATGATAATAACGAGGTGTCATATTTATCTTTATATTCATTGTTAATTTTTTGTATATTAACATAATTAGTCGCAATGAAAACAGCTGACAGAATAACTAATAATACTGATATTATATAAAATACTGTTTGTTTACCACTTGCTGCTTTAGATTTTGACAACAGAAAATACAAACAATATATAAAACTTATTAATGAAAAAAGCAATGGTAACCATGTATATAGGCTAAAATTCGCTCTGGATGGAAATTCATCACTTAATGCTCCCATTTGATAGGTAAGTATAAAAGAAAAAATGATAAATATTATCGAAATAATTCCAATAATTAAATATATTATCTTTTTCGCCATATATTTCTCCTCTATTACTCTTAAATATAGTATTAATTATGGATTACAACCTGCCGCAACGGTTGCTGCATAGCTGACATCTGGCCTCCATGTTTCAAGATTCCAAGGGCGTTTATTAAAAGCATAATTTGCATGACATTCATATTGGTCTTTCATTCCATTTGTATTGCTCCAATACGATGATGATTGATGGCGATTTTTTAAGATATTCCATGAATCGGATATGATAAGCGCCATACCAACCGATCCCTGGCTGGTTTGCCAACCGGAATCCTTTATAGTTACTGATAGTGATAATTTACTATCTCTCGTTATCCAAAAGCTCGATTGGAAATATGTACTAAATGATGTGGAAGAAGCTGTTTGTATCCCTGTTTCTATAGGGTATGATACCATATTATCCTTATGTAATACTTTTTGTATTATGGAATTTCCATCAATATAGTAATTCATTGGCACCAATTTTTTATGAGAATCCGTAGGCTGGATAACGATAAATCCATCCATATAGTTATTATTTTCATCAAATATACCTATGGAACCGTCCGATTGCCCGTCTAACGATAACTCTTTCAAATAGGCGCCTTCCGGAAGTTCAAATTCATATTTATAAATTTCTGTTGCTTGCTCATTATTAATTATATTTAAATTCATCAATCCAAACTCATTAACTTCTATTCTTTTTTTATAATATTTATCTGACTCAAAAGTTACGTAGTCATTATTAATTCCAGCATTTCTTAGAGACTCATCTGAAGATATTATTGAATAATCATATTTATCAGATTGTATTGAAATAGAATCGCCTGCATCTTTAGAAATAACATATTGGGTATTTCCTAAATCACATATAATATTTTCACCTTTGTCACTTAAAGTTTTCGCATTTCCAAAATCTAACTTGTTTTCCAAAAATATAGTGGATGAATTTTCTGCCATAATTGATATAGACGAAGATAAAACCAATAAAAACGATAGTAAAATTAATAATCCTTTTGAAATCTTGTTTTTCATATTATTATCTCCTTTTTTGATTTTTGAAAACATCTTAAATAAACATCTATCCTCCTTATGTAAATTTTATCCACATTTTTATAATAGCATATTTCATCAAAAAAATCAATCAACATTAAAAAATATTATTAATTATTAGTCTATTTTATTATCCGTTTGTATTTTTATTATGTTCAATAACCTCAATAGCTAATTTTTTTGCATCATCAAAGCTGCATAATGTGCCTGCCTTTTGCCTTAGAGATGCTGCTCCGCGCATACCTTTAATATACCATGCGGCATGTTTTCGAGCTTCCCGCATAGCTATTTTTTCCCCTTTATATTCTATCATCTTTTCTATATGCTTTAGCATAATAGCCATACGCATTTGTACCGGCGGTTCAGGAGTCATTCTTTCATGGAGCAAATATCCGTTTATTTGTGAAAATATCCATGGCTTACCTAATGCTCCACGGCCTACCATTACCATATCGCAGTTGGTCTCTTCCAGCATCTTAGCTGCATCTTCTGCTGAAAAAATATCTCCATTTCCTATAACCGGTATATTTACTGCTTGTTTAACCTTTGCTATTATATCCCAATCAGCATATGGCGCATACATCTGCTCGCGTGTCCTGGCATGAATAGTAATAACTGAAGCGCCAGCCTGTTCGCATATTTTTGCAACCTCAGGCGCGTTTATTGATTGTTTATCCCATCCGGACCGCATTTTAACTGTAATAGGCACATCGCTTGAAGATACTGCCGCTCTGACTATTTCACCGCATAACTGAGGATTTTTCATCAAAGCTGATCCACTTCCGTTATTTACTATTTTAGGAGTAGGACATCCCATATTTATATCAATCCAGTCAGGTTTTACCTGCATTGCCATCTTAGCCGCCTTTGCTATAAATACCGGGTCTTCTCCAAATAGCTGTACAGCGCTTGGACGTTCGCTATCCGATAATCGCAGTAACTCCATAGATTTACGGTCGCCGTATACCATTCCTTTACAGCTTACCATTTCCCCTACTGTAAAAGCAGCGCCATAATCTTTGCATAATTCGCGAAAGGCCATATCTGTTACACCTGCCATCGGAGCTAATGCTGCCGGCGATTCTATTATAATATCTCCTATTTTCAATTATATTTCCCCCATATCTGGTTTTTATCAATACATATAGTAATATATATCAAAATTATTTCATAATGTATTTATAAAATTTTATATATATTTTTAAAATTTAATAATTCTATAATTTAACATATTTTTTATTAAATATATTTTTCTAATTTATAATATTAACAAATCTTTTATTTGCATTATTAATGTTTTTTCATAACTTAAACTATATAACCATAGAGATTTTATCATAATTATAAATCCATTTAAAGCCCTGCCAAAGCCATAGAAATTTATACAAGAAAATTAATATATGATCAAAACACAAAATGTTAGCTAAAACACTATATTATTATTAAAAAACAACCTATTAGATAAGTTACGTTATTATTTCCTTAGATAGCAATGATAATTTAATCTGCCATGCTAAAATGGGGCGCCCGCTAGCAACTATTCAGTTGCCCCAGGAAGCTATACTAAAGTATAATTACTTTAGTATAGCTTCCTGGGAGCGCATATTCATGCGCTTAGCGGGCGCCCCACTAACTTTTAATAACAGCTAACTTTAACGGAAATATATCAAGATAATTAATAAACGTATGATGATTATAAAAAACTTTGCTTTATTAAAAGCAAAAGGCAGGTTTAGCAGAGTATATGCCCTACAACCCGCCTTATATTTTTATGTTAATCTTAATATAATAAAAAACTACTGCAATCTCATTCTCTTTTTTGCTTTAAGTAAAGCTAATACTATAGGTATACTTATAACGGCAGCGCCTACTATTTCAAATA
The DNA here is from genome assembly GCA_944384895.1 of uncultured Clostridia bacterium. Classification (GTDB taxonomy): domain Bacteria; phylum Bacillota; class Clostridia; order Oscillospirales; family Acutalibacteraceae; genus RGIG7067. The sequence goes on from CALWVB010000059.1 coordinate 33,991, forward strand.
AACCGTTTATGCTGAATATACTGTTAAATATAGTTTGTATAGTCTTTCCAAAAGTACTTGTCAATTCTTCTGCATAAAGCAAATTCATCATAGTAAGTACTAATATCGTATTTGTAAGCGCGCCTGCAGCTGCGGCAATACCAGCGCTGACAGCTGTTTTACCTTTAGACAGCTTCATTATACCTATAAATACCAATGCAGCGACAATACCGACAATTATACGCGGCAGTATACTTACAAGCGGATTCATAAATATAATCTGTTCCAAAGGCGAACCTGGCATATACCATGCCCTAAGCAGTGATGTGATACCCATTACAAGGCCTAATATTCCGCCGCAAACCGGACCTAATAATATAGAACCGATTATAACCGGGATATGAATTGTTGTTATGGATATGATACCATAAGAAATATATCCCGTATACGGCACAACGGTCAATATAACAATTATTGCCGAAAATAAAGCCAATTGGGTTAATGTAAATACATTAAACTTTTTACCGGGTTTTGCGTTTGACATGAAAATTTCCTCCTTGCTGCTGCTCCTATAATTATTCAGATACAGCGCATTAATAAAAATTTATATAACCGCCTTAATTTAATAAACAGGCGTTTATAACCATATCTTATCCCCGCTGGTATTAAATAATACCACAAAAATCTCTTTTATTCAATTTTTAATATATATAAAATATTATTTTTTCAATAAATCCTTATTGCGATCAAATAATATTTTAAGCCCGTCTAAAATTAACCTATCGCAATGAACAACATCTCTTTTACAATATTGGCTTATCATATTAGCAAGGCCGCCGGTAGTAATAACCGTAGCTTTTTCTCCTAATTCCTCTTCTATACGGTCTATCATACCGTCAATCATTGACGCTGTTCCATAAACTGAACCAGACTGCATACAATGAATAGTATTTTTACCAATAACCTTAGGCGGCGCTTCCATATTAATCTGCGGCAACTGTGCTGTACGGACAGTTAATGTATCAAGAGATATACCAGCGCCCGGCATAATACAGCCGCCTAAAAAACTGTTATCTTTACCGATTACCGATATAGTTGTAGCTGTACCTAAGTCAAATATAATAGATGGACTTTTAACCATAGCTATAGCGGCGACTGCTCCCGCTACAAGATCAGCTCCTAATTGCGCAGGATTATCTATTCTTATATTAAGCCCGGTTTTTATCCCCGGTCCTATTATAAGCGGATATTTTCCTGTTAACAGTTCTATTGCTCCTGCAAAGCAATCGGTAAGCGGAGGTACAACCGAACATATAATAGATCCTTCAAGTTTACGCGGGTTTACTCCATATAAATCTAAAATATCCCTAAGTTCTATTGCATATTGGTCGCGCAGCCTGGAACGATTGGTTTCCATACGCGATTCAAATAATAAATCATTATCTTTAAATACGCCAAATGTTATATTCGTATTGCCAATATCAACAGTTAATATCACAAAAGGTCACTCCTTATATATACATATTGTATATTATTGTCCTTTTATTACAACTATTTTATCATTATCACAGGTAACAACAATACCTTTTGGAGGATTATCGCTGCTATCTACAATAATCATAGCAATTTTATCTTCAACTTCCCGCCTGATTACTGAACGCAAATCTCTTGCGCCGCTCTTACCGCCGCCTGCATGTTTAGCTAATAATTCAGCGGCTTCTATACTATAAGCAAAGTTTATACCTTTTTCTTTAAGCGGTTCAATAAGCTCATCCAGCATAAGCGCGGATATTTTAGCAAGATCAGCGCTGTTTAATGGACGGAATATAACAATTTCATCCACACGGCTGATAAATTCCGGACGTAAAAATTCTGATAATGCTTTCATAACCTTTTCACGGGATATATCATCCATAGTTTTGCCAAAGCCTATAGCTGAATCTTTAAACTGGCTTCCTGCATTAGAAGTCATAACAATAACAGTATTTTCAAAATTAACTACTCTGCCCTGTGCATCGGTGATACGGCCTTCATCTAATATCTGTAATAATATATTTAATACATCCGGATGGGCTTTTTCTATTTCATCAAATAACAGCACTGAATATGGTTTACGTCTTACCTTTTCAGTAAGCTGGCCTGCTTCATCATATCCAACATAACCTGGAGGCGAACCAATAATTCTTGATACTGAATGTTTTTCCATAAATTCAGACATATCAAGCCTTATAAGCGTTTCTGGAGAATCAAATAATTCCCTTGCCAATACTTTTACAAGTTCAGTTTTTCCGACCCCTGTAGGCCCTACAAATATAAACGATGCCGGACGGCGGCGGGGTGAAATTTGTACGCGGCTTCTGCGTACTGCATTGCATACCGCTTTAACAGCTTCATCCTGTCCTATTATCTTTGATTTTATTTGATCTTCCAGTTTAGCTAAACGGCTTAATTCTTCCTGTTGGATTTTAGATGCCGGTATACCTGTCCACAGCTCAATTACTTTTGCAAGATGCTCATCGGTTACTGAACGGTCGATATTATCCGGATTCATACCATCCAGTTCATTTTTTATTCTAGCTTCATCTGAACGGATAAGCGCTAATTTTTCATAATCAATGTTTTCCACATCGGATGATATATCATGTTCCTGTTGAGATAATTCATCCAATTCAGCTTGTTTTTTCTCTAAATCCATAAGCTCTTTATTGCTTAAAGAGGCATGTGCACAAGCTTCATCTAATAAATCTATCGCTTTATCCGGTAAAAACCTATCGGTTATATATCTTTCAGATAATACGACTGCTTTACGGAGTATTGTATCGGAAATGGTAACATTATGGAAATTCTCGTAATATTTCTTTATTCCCTGAAGTATATCTATAGTTTCTCCAATAGAAGGTTCTTCAACTTTAACAGGTTGAAATCTTCTTTCCAATGCTGCGTCTTTTTCTATATATTTACGGTATTCTGTAAATGTAGTAGCTCCTACTACCTGGATTTCTCCACGTGATAATGCCGGCTTTAATATATTAGCCGCATTCATAGAACCTTCAGCATCGCCTGTACCTACTAAATTATGCACTTCATCAATAAACAGTATAATATTGCCGTCTGCTTTTACTTCATCCACAAGGCCTTTTATACGGCTTTCAAATTGTCCTCTAAATTGAGTACCTGCTACTAAAGCTGTAAGGTCTAATAAAAATACTTCTTTCTTTTCCAGTTTCATAGGCACGTCGCCATTAGCAATTTTAAGCGCTAAGCCTTCAGCAATAGCAGTTTTACCAACACCTGGTTCGCCTACTAAGCATGGATTATTCTTACTGCGGCGTGATAATATTTGTATAACCCTGTATATTTCCCGTTCTCTGCCTATAATCTTATCAATTCTGCCTTCTTTAGCTTTTTTCGTAAGATTATCGCAATAGGTATCTAAATATTTGCGTTTCTTTTCCTTCTTTTTATCAGCTTTATCCTGTTTACTATTTTTAGCCTTTTGTCCGGCCATACCATTTTCCTGAGCTGCATTTTCCTTTGCTTTATCCGGCCCGCCGAATATTTTCTGGAAAAATGATAAAGTAGCCGCTCCGCCTGGTTCAAATCCATCCTGATTTTCTCCATCAGACATTTCATCAAGCTCATTTAATGATTGTGTCAATTCCTGGATATTATCGCTGTCCATTGACATAAGATCTGTCATCTGATCACTGAGTGATTCCAAATCTTCTTCAGCTATTCCCATCCTTGACATCATATCATCGACAGGTTTTATCCCAAGCTCTTTTGCGCATACAAGACATAAACCTTCGCCTGGTGTCTGATCTCCGTTCATACTTGCGATAAATACAACCGCAACCCTTTTTTTACACCGTGAACACATCATAAAATTGTAATCTCCTATCTATAAAAACAGCTCATAAACTGTGATATTTCTAAACTTTTTTATTTGTATAATATATCTTACCGTATTTGTATAAAATGTCAAGAGTTCTTTATAAAAACCCTATCATTCCGCTTTTAATAATATAAATTTATTTCAATAAAAACAATTTTAATAATACAAAATATAATCCATATTCTAAAAAAACAATTATATAAAACAATTCAACGAACATTGCATAAAATTTTTTCACATGTATACCGCATCTATTCATACATCCTGGGATTTTATAGTTATATAACGTTATAGATAATTCATATGCATTTTGCTATGATTTTGTTTTGTTACCGTATTGCGGTAATTATAATAACTAGAAATAATATAAATAAAAAAAGCAAAGCACATAATAAAGTATTGTCCATAATATTGCGTCCAAACTAACATGTGGATAATACTTATAATATTATTTATGTGCACACATATGCAACCCCTCATCTAAATCCAGCAGCTATCTTAATTACTACGCATCAACAAAAGGGGGCGCCTGCGTGGCGCATCTTCGATGCGCCGGATGCAAAATAATAGATAATCAAATAGATAAAATGGAAATAAGAGCAATAGTTACTATTAATATAACATCTCTGTTTAGCACATTATTTTGCATTTTGCCGCCATATTATAAATATGGCGGCTCGCAGGCGCCCCCCCCTTCAGATGGCCCGGTAGATTTATAATATAATTTTTCATTTTATTTTTAATATTATAATGCTGTAAAAATAATGTGGTATTATTTTATTTATATTTTTATATATTTAAAGCCTATTTTATTATATACATAAAAACATAAAATTAATTTTAAATATTCAAAAAACCAAGCCGCCATAGTGTCAGGTTAAACATATAAGTTTATTTCCCTGATTTAAAGGCGGCCTGGTTTTGCATTTGGCCTTTATGTACAATAAATATACAAAAATCTTTAATCTTAGCCTATAAGCTTTTATAATCTTATTAGTAATTTTGCAATTTTAAATTTAAATAAAATGTAACCTTATTATGTTTATAGTTTTATTTTCTATAAACATATTTTTTCTATCCTTTTTATGCGTTTTAAACTGCGGCGGGCATTTTTAATATTATAAAAAATATCACCTTGCATTAGCCCAAACAGATACATAAGGAAGGAGTGTAACGGTTTTTTCATCCTTAGCTTTTTCTTCCGGAACCATAGTAATTGGTACATCTGGCACAATAGAATGAAGCATAGATATAAAACCTTGCTGAGGCAATGCCGGCATACCGGTAACAACATGGCGCACATTATATTTTTTAATATGCCCCGCTGTCATTAATACAGCCTCGTCATTATAATACATTACGATTTCAGCTCCGCATTCTTTAGCTTTACTGTAAAGATAATCCAAAGCTTTTCCGTTTACAGCCATTCCGTTTGATGCGCTTTGTACGCTTAATACCTGCATTGGTAATTCTAATTCCTTTGCAATTTTAGCGCCCTGACTTATTAGCCTTTCGCAGCTATACTGATCGGTTACACAAACCAGTACGCGGGGATATGGCATAGATTTTTTCACTGATATAGTTCTCCTTTTGTAATACGGCATAATTTAAAATTTTTAATAATTGCAATATTAAAAAATATGCCGCGTAATTTTTTTGCCGTTAATTATAACGGCCGCAGACTATTTTCTCAACCTGCAATATTATTATATCCCGTATTTGTTACGGATTTTGTAACAAATGGTATCTAATATGGAAAGTAATTATATATTTTATCAACTTTTTTATTACTAATTTTTTAACATTATTCTAATACTGCCGTTAAAATATATCCTCCCATATTATCCCCGGAAACAGTATATTCACTTCCCTTAGGTATATATGCCTTTGTGTCGCCTTTTTCTTCTGCTTTTATATATTGTACATACCATTTATTATTTCCATCTTCATCCTGAATTATAATATTGCCTTTTTCATGAAGCATTTCAATATATTCATTAAGCATCATACCATTATCATGTATATATTTAGCATGACCTTCACCAACATATCTAAAATGCCATGGCTCATACATAACTCCCATATCCTCAGCTTTTTTGGGATAACTTAATATATAACCATATTTCCAGCTGTTTTTATCCAGCCATTTAGCAAAATCAGTATCAGCAAAATCATCATAATTTATTTTATGCAAATCAAAATCTAATGCCAATCCTATTTGATGTTCACTATAACCTGCTTTTGCTACCCTTTGTGCAGTTTTTTCTGTAGCCTCTTCTTCACTCATCCCTTGATCTACTAAATCTTCTATGCCTTCATCAAATAACCGTTGCTGTTTTTCCTGAGTACGGTAACCATCTACAATAAGCATACCTTCAATACCGTCACTAGCTGCGGCATCGGTCATTTCCTGTAATTTATCCAATGCTTCCTGCTGCAAATACATTTCAGTAGACCGTACTACATATGACGACCCTTTTACATATATTGACGGATAATCAGCATCGGCATATTCCTCAGGAACCTTGCAGTCTTTATCTATTAATATAAGATTACCTTTTGTGAGCATACTGCTTTTAATTGTAATTTCTTCTAATTCAGTATTTGCAGGCAATACTGATGTAATTATATCTTCCTGGCTTTGTATATCCTGATGAAAACTATCATTATTCTGATTTAAAATACTGCTTGAAGAATTTATTCTGTTATCATTATACTGTGCTTTTGATAATGCAGAATTTGTTATTAAAACTACCGCAATAGTTATTACTGCTGCTGCGGCAATAAAAATTCCACCGACCATTAATATTTTTGAGGTCCTTCTATTCATTAAACATCCTCCGACATTTCTTGCAAAAGTTATTTTTTTATTTTTATTATCTTCCCCATATTATGGTAATGATTATACAAAAAACTTTTGTCGAAATTTAACCTATTGAAAACTTATGATATATTTTCCATCCGAACTTTATATTACAGGTATTATCACAGAAAATACTGTTCTTCCATTTGAACTGCTGGCAAAAATTTCACCGCCATGAAGCCGTATTATACTGCGCGCAATTGGCAGACCTAAACCGGTGCCGCCATGTTCCTGTGACCTTGATTGTTCTACCCTGTAAAATTTATCAAAAATTCTTTCTAATTTTTCATTTGGTATCTCTTCACCATAACTTATAACATGAAATATTGCAGTATTATCCTGTTTTTCTGCATATACGTCGCATATTTTGCCATCTTTTCCATATTTAATAGCATTATTAAACAAATTATCAAATACTCGTGCAAGCAAATCTCCATCACCGGAAACTAATATGTGCGACTGTATATTAAGACGGCACACCATACCTGCGCTTTGAAAAACCGGATAATATTCTTCAGCCAACTGGACAAGCAATCCGCTCATATCAATATTATCATGCTTTATAGTCATTCCGCTGTTTCCATAGCGGGTATAATCAAACAGATCGTCTATAAGCCTTTGCAGCTTTAATGATTTATTATACGCAATGGATGCATATTTTTTAGTAGTTTCCTGAGTTATTTCCTTTTCATCATTAATAAGCTGCAAATATCCGATAATAGATGTAAGCGGCGTACGAAGGTCATGAGCTACATTTGTAATCAGCTCAGCCTTATTTTCTTCCATTTCCTTTTGTTTAGCAAAAGAATACCTTAATTGTTCAGTCATTCCATTTATATTTTGTGCTAATACAGAAAATTCATCATGGCCTTTTACCGGTACTGATATATCCAAATCACCTTTTGCTATTATATTTACCGACCGTGATATTTCATCTATATACCTTGTTGTTTTTATGCTGAGTATAAAGAATGTTGTTATAAATACTGCTATAATATAAGCTATTGACGGCGCTAACGGCCCTACACTGTTATAAAGCCCGGCAAAAAATCTTTCAACCGGCTCAAAAAAATCAGATAATACCAATATGCCTAATATTGTAAATATAGCAACCAATACAGCAATCATTAAGCTTAACATCATATACCACAGCATTTTCCATCTGAAGGTATAAAATAAATTAAATTTAATATTAATCTTCGACTTTATATCCAACACCCCAAACTGTCTTTATAAACAGCGGATTCCTAGGACTTTCCCCTAATTTCTCGCGGATATTCCTTATATGTACCATTACTGTATTATTTGAATCAAAAAACGGTTCTTTCCATATTCCTTCAAAAATTTCCTGTGTAGAAAATACTTTGCCTTTATTTTCAGCAAGCAGGCATAATATATCAAATTCAATAGGCGTTAAATTTATATTCTCACCATTTAACGATACTTTATGATTTATTTTATCAATAGTTAAACCGCGTATAGTAATTTCCGTACTGGCTGGACCATTAGGATTAAGCTTTAAATAACGCCTTAACTGAGAATTTACACGCGCTACCAATTCCAATGGATTAAACGGTTTTGTTATATAATCGTCAGCGCCGGTATCAAGCCCCTCAATAATATCCTGGCCCTGTGATTTTGCACTTAACATTATTATTGGTATATTATATTTTTCCCGTATACGTTTACAGGTTTCTATTCCATCTACACCTGGCATCATTATATCAAGTATAACTAAATTTATATCTTCCTGTTCCATTATATGAAGGCATTCCAGTCCATTATGGGCTTTAAATACATTAAATCCTTCCTTTTCCAAATATATCCCTGCTAATTCAGCTATTTCAAAATCATCATCAGCTACAAGGATATTATTTTTTGCCTCAGGCATTATAAATACACCTCCGTCATGCAAAATATCTTTGCAATTAATCCGGAAAGCCGCGGCGTTATATTAAAAAAATTATAACGCTATTCCAATTTATATTATATAATATCTTATTCTAAATTCCAACCACTATAATTCTTAGGATTTTATTAAGTTTTATCTTTATGTATACAAGTCATATAAACAGGTGAATGATTTTATTTTAATCTGTAAATAAACTTTCAAATTATTCAAAAATTTTCACTGTTTTCTATTGCAAATTTTTAGGAAATAGTATATAATTTAAAACCAACAGATACTTTATCCATTTAAAGCGTAACGCACTAACTGTGCAAAGCATTTTTTTCTGCCGCCAGGCACAGCGGCGCTATTTTATTAAAGGGGTTGTAAAATATGAGTCCTCAAGCGGTTATATGGACTGTCATCGGAATTTACATTATTTTTATGGTGGCAATCGCATTATTTAATCACAAAAGCAGTAAAAATTTAGCTGAATTTACAGTAGGCGGCAGAAATGCCGGAGCATGGCTTTCTGCTTTATCATATGGCACAGCATATTTTTCCGCTGTTATGTTTATTGGATATGCTGGCAGTACCGGATGGCAATATGGCATATGGGGTGTGCTTCCGGGTATAGGCAATGCAATATTTGGTTCTCTTTTAGCCTGGCTTGTTTTAGCTAAACGTACACGTGATGTTACAAGGCGTTTACATATTAAATCTATGCCTCAGTTTTTTGATGCTCGCTTTAAAAGCAGAGCTATGCGTTTATTCTCTTGTATAGTAATATTTGTATTTTTAATGCCATACTCAGCCTCAGTATATAAAGGACTTACTTCTGTATGCTCTGTACTATTAAATGTTGATCCTACAATATGTATGATTATTATAGCTGCAGCTTCAGCCGTATTAGTAATCATTGGCGGATATTTAGCTACATTAAAAGCTGATTTTGTCCAGGGTATTATAATGATGTTCGGCGTAGTCGCTTTAATAGTAGCTGTAGTAATTTCTCCAAAGGTAGGCGGTCTTACAGAAGGTCTTAAAAATATTACACAGGCTACAAAAGAATTAAATTTAACTACTATGGACCATATTTCATTATGGGCGACAGTATTAATGACCAGTTTTGGTACATGGGGTTTGCCTCAGATGATCCATAAATATTATGGTATCCGAGATAACCGCGAAGTAAAACGCGGTACGGTCATTTCTACAGTATTTGCTTTATTAGTAGCCGGCGGCGGATATTTTATTGGTTCTTTCTCTCATCTTTTCTTCACTCAGCAGCAAGTTACAGATATGGGCGGACAAGATTATATTGTACCTAATATGCTATTACAGTCTGATTTATCTAACATTTTATTAGGTGTTGTTTTAGTATTATTAATTTCAGCATCTGTTTCTACATTATCTTCTATTACTCTTACTGCATGTTCAAGTCTTACTATGGATATTTTCCCTGAAAAGATTAAAAAGAATAAAGAAAACAAAATTAAAGCTACAAAATATACAAAACTATTCTGTCTTATCTTTGTATTGCTTTCTTACATCATAGCTAATACAAATACTCCTATCCTTGATATGATGTCATATTCCTGGGGAATTATATCCGGTTCATTCTTAGCTCCATACCTTGTATCCCTTTATTGGAAACGTATCAACAGAGCCGGCGGATGGGCAGGTATAATCGGCGGTTTTGCAATAGCTATGGTTCCAGCTTTATCAAAAATTATTATGTTATGTGCAGGCAGCCCAGCAAATCCAACCGGTATTATGGGTGTATTCAATAAATTAGCAGGATTTGGCCCGCTCTTTGCATGTATTGCTATGATAGTATCGCTCATACTGGTATTTGTCGTATCAATTATTGCAGAAAAATCCGGTTCAAAAAATGCTGAACCTAATGAATTTTTCTATACCGGTTCAGTTGAAACTGTAAAATAATTAATTATTCTTGTTTTAGATAATATAATAAAAACAAAATTCCCCAGAATTATTGGTTTTTTCAGCCTAAATGCAGGTATAGTGTAGGAATAAACCGAGATATATACCCTTTTATTACGTTGTTTGATCGTCGTAAATAACTTCTGTTTAGCATCGTCTGAGAAGGTCTTATTTGCCCAACTAATTGCGAACCTCCCACATCCGTAATGACGAAATTACAAGTCTTTGAAGATGCATTAAATGGTTTTGCGATTATGCATACAAGATAATCTGTGATGGTTACGACTAGACTATCATCCAAATAATTTTTCACCGCCTCCCAACAATATCTCCATTAGTCAAAATGGTGACGCAGGATTTATCTTGTATGAAAAAGTCTTAGTTAATTCAAAGCTATTCACATTTTTCCGTCTGGTAAGTCGAATTTCGAATTGGCAGCTTATTTACTTCTGTCATAATTCTCTTCGCCGAACCATTACCGCCGAGTTTTTCATAGGGTTTGTAAAGATACTCGTAGAGATTCTCATACTCGTCCTGAGAAATCCAGCCTCGCTCAATGTAATACATTCCAAGAAATATAATACGATCATGAGCAAGCCCAATAAGCATCTGAGATTTTACATCTTTGTTGTCGTTTTTCTTTTGAATATAAGCCCAAAACCCCGAAGAAGCGATAATCGCACATACAATAGTCACCAGCATTTGGAGCCATGGTTCCATTTTTCGCATCGTCCCCCCTTATAAAACAAATAAAGAAACTTACGGAAAACGTTCCTATAGCTTCTTAAAAAGAAAGAGAAGTGGGGTCCACCAAACCAGTAGACCCCTCCTCTCGCCAACGGGATTACTCAATAATGATGAATAAACGATATTTCTATACTTCTTTTTGCTCTGTTTTGTTTTTCGCTTCAGCAATACTAGAAGTGGATTTGTTGTATTTTGCCGTACTGATTCCAAGCAGAACACCGAGGAAAGTATCAACTGTGGTAATCGTTCCCACAATCTGCTCTCCGTAAGGAAGTCCCCAGATTCCAGCCAGCGCAAAATATAAAGTACCAGAAGCCGGAAGTAGATACATCGCAATCCATTTCAAGATATTATAAGTCTTATTGGCCATCTTCATTGTTCAGATCCTCCTTGAGATAAATATAAGTTGTTTAAAAAATGATTACAAGATCCAGATTAAATTAACCAACAGCGAATATCGGACGAACTCCAGCAGTCAACGAAGCAGGAAGACAGTTCGAATTACCTTCATTACTTACAGCAGCAAAAGAAGTTGAAAAAGCGATATCTCTTAACCAATAGGTGGTTTCGCTAATAATAAACTTTGGATGTATTTTAAACAACGCAAGCTGCGATTTATCAATTGTATATCTATTAGTAACCGTGGAAGTATTTCCTGAAGACGCGAATATACTGTTTCCATACATCATAATTTCACTCGGAATTTCGACTTTAGAATCGAGCCATGCTCCTCCCGAGGGATAGCCATTTGTCGCGGCATTCACAAGATATTCTTTGTGGATAAGTATATTATCGGAACCAAAAGCGCTTGAAATTATGGTCTTTGCGTTCCCAAGATGGCTGGTATACATGGCGGAACCAACGTAACCGCTAGTTGTTATATCCGAATTATTCATTTGGGCGTCGTAAAGAGCAATATCCGGCATAACAACAACGTGGTGAGTCGTAAATGCTTCATTGCCGCAATTATACCAGTAATCAATATCCACGATTCGCCATTTAATATCATTGATTTCCCAATAATCACCAACCCAAATATCTTTAAACGAGCCGTCATAAATTGCCGCTTTCTGTCTAGCGGTCAAAGAAGCGCCCAAATTTTTCCCTCTAAAAATGTTTCGATGCATTTCCGGTCCGGTAATCGCCATTACTGCATATGGGAGATTCTCACCTTTGATTTTTTTTGTTCCGTTTAATCCATCGACCAGAAAAACGTTATCGTTTTCTATACTTGTAATTTCAGGAAATTCTGTGATTTTCATATAAAAACTCCTTTATGTTATTTTGTAAACGATCTTTCCTTCGATCGTGCTTCCATAACTATCTTCAATAGGATTGCTGTCAAAGTCATCCACCTCTTGGTAGATACGATATTCTCTCGCAAGTGTTCCAAACTGATTTTGCAATTCTAAGATTTGTTCTGCCAAATTAGCAGCTACATCTCCGTCCAAAATCGTCTGTAAATTGCTAAACCATGTATTAAACTCTAGTTGTTTTTTGGACATCCACTGTGTAAGCTGATTGTTGTTTTTAGAAGTTTCGTTCGCAAACCACTGTTCCCATTGATCTTGCCATTGAGCCACAATGTTGTCAATATTTGTGACTTGAAGGATAGCCGTGATATAAGGACAGCTGCTTGTCCCGACCATGTTCGTAATATCGGATTGATTGATCGAACTGGTTCCGGCTCTCCGATATACATAGGCCAAAGGGTGTTGATGGACATCCAATGTAGAGATCATGGCTGGTTTTTGTGGGCTACTTGAAGGGGTGCCTTTTACGATTTTTATACTGCCGTTACGAATCTGATCGCTATGATCTATTTCGATTACAACAGCGTCATAACGATCCAGCAATACTTCTGATGCATCCGCAGTAATTCGCAAAATCGCGTCATTTAAAAGCCACGTACTGTTAAACCATGCTCGCCCAATTCCAACAGTTAGCACATTTCCAGTATCGGCTTTTACGCCGAACGCAGTTCCAATGTTCGCAAACACGCCATCATTGATAATCCCATCAAATATAGCGGACATTTGCTCGGCGTTGTATTTTCTATCCCCATTGAGAGAATTAAAAAAACCGCTAGTTACGCTCATTTATAGATTCACGCTCCTTCCTCTGTTACTGTTTTGAAAGTGGGGTATACAGAAGTTCCTTCTTCATTTTCTGACATAACAACTTCAAAGATTCGAGCTTTTGTTTCATGACCATATTCGTTCTCTATTTGTACGACATCCCCATTGAAAAAGTTTTCTCCGTACTTAAACATTATGGTAGTTTCGACTTGTCCTTCGAAAGATGTAACATTTGTATTTTCCGATAATTTCTCTTTTCCTCTTTGTTGTAATTGAGCAGTGTATTCGGAATCGGTCAGAACAACACCATCTCCAACGTCTGAAGAAATATCTCTTGCGTCGGTAAATAATTCTCTCCGATATAGTCCGCTACCGCTACCTACAGTCGTATATTTTCTCGCGGACCCTTCTCCTTCACCGCCGACTAACGTAATATTCTTTAGGGAAGACTTTGATTCGATGTAATTACTGTTAATAATATTTTCAAAGTTAGGAGAAAAAATCACATACGGAACATCGGTTTGGTCATAAGATCTGTCTGTTCCAGCATAAAGGCTAAAAACAAATTGTTTTTTATCGTTTAATGTTATCTTAAAACCAATATCTCTCTCCTCACAAATTTTTTGAATTACTTCGTAAAGATTATCTCCGGTATATTGGGCTTCAATTGTCAAAGAGGTAATTGCTTCATCGGTAGAAGTTTCAAAAATAAAATTTGAAATTTTACGATTGTTGTCTGAAGGGGAAATGATACATTCCGTAAGCAACGTTTTTATTCCATTTTGGAGATTCCCGCTTAACGTTTTCTGTCCCCATACAATTCGTCGGTCAAGTATTGATTCCAAAGATCTTCCCGTAACAGTAACGTGATTTCCTTCTTCTACATCTGAGTTGATTTTTATCTTTTCAATAATCATTACATGTTCAGAGTCTCGGTTTTGTAGATAATAATCTTGTTTGATGTAATCGAGAAGGCCATCTCTCATAACAGTGTATAGTTCAAAATCTCCGCTTTCATAATAACGATCGGTCCAAATAATAGACTCGTAAGTGTCCACGATTGAAACGGCATCAAGATTTGTATCTAAAATAGTTAAATTCATAAATCTTATACCCCCTCGTAGATAATACGGTTTTCTATTTTAAACTGAAGGTTACTTGCGCCAGAATCAGCGGTATAAGCGAAAAGGTTATCACCTTTTGCTAGCTGGAACCAATTGGCGTTTTTTACCAGACAATTGAGAATATTCGTCGTTTTGCCTGCTCTTTGAAGTGTTATCGACTTTTTTCCTTTCACAGTACAAATTATAATGTCATCGCCTGCAATGATGCCGGAACCTGTAAATTTAGCCAATTTGTCAGTATCGATTCTCATAATTTCACGAGTCCCGGTATTATAAATGGTGATATTACTCGCTTCTCCCACGGCATGAATGGTAATAGTTACTCCAATCTCTGAGTCGCCATCATAAGTTATTAATTTCTCTGTTTGGTTTTGTACAGCTCCAGTTTCCAATAAGCACTCAGTTAGCGATTCATTACTAAATGGAAATTCAAACAAAGGTTCGATGCCAAAAAATATTGTGGTATTATTTCCATCTGAACCAGCAGAATAGAAAAAAGGATTCGGACAAATAATCGAAATGTCCGCACGCTCATCTTTACTGAAAATATCAGGATCGTTCGATTCAACATATCCTTCTATTTCTGCCTTACGGTTGTCGGTTTCAATAAGTAATTTAAGCTTTTTTTTAATTGGAAAGTATTTATAGGAAAGTTGTCGAGCATCTTCGATTGATTTTTTCCATAAATATCTAAGTGTAATAACAATATTTCTTCTTGAAAGCCTTGACGAATTATATAATCCTCCATCATTTGTTGAAACCTCAGTGATATTTATGTTGGCGGTTCCAGGACCTAAGCCAGTAATAGACTCAACAACGATGCCGGTTTTCTCCGGTCTCGCTAAGTCTAATTCAATACTGTCACCAAGATAGTTTGTCACCGTGATTAACCTAATCATGTTGCTACCTTCCTTTCCATTGCCGAGAATTGATTTTTGGTCTGTCGATAAATATCAATTCTCGATAGTGCTTTTGGAGAATAGTTGTTCTGCACAAAAGAATATGAGTTTCTTACCACCCCGGTAGTTTTTCCATTTTGAATAGTATCCGACATATTATGATTCATAGACGCGTTGATTACATGCGCTTGGTTTTTACTGAGAATAGCTGACAAACTGTTTGCACCGGATCGGATGTTAGAAAGATCAAGAATTGGACGGATAGTCGGTTGTAAATCTATATCACCATTTACAAACTCTCTCACCTTGGAAACAACATTGTTTAATCCATTTTTTGCAGCTGAAGCTATTTCAGCGCCAGCTTTATAAGATTGATTGACATAATCCAAAATTGCTTTTACGAAACCGAGGCCGAAAAATGCGCCAATCCGTCCACCAACTCTAGAAGGGGAATGAATATCAAGCTCTTTCTCTGCCGCCGATGCAGCCGCACTTGCCATTAACTTCGCTCTTGCTTCGGCAAGATAAGTGTATTGTCTGATGCCGTCCGCAAATCCCTCAACAAGATACTTACCGGCATTATAAAAATTGTCGTAACGATATATTACTTCCAGCACACAACTATTCATAACCTGAGTAAAGGAATCCTTTACTGATTGCTTATTCGAGTTTATACCCACAGTAAACAGCATTATAACAGTCTGACCAATAGATTTGAACTCATTTGCTTTGGTTTGAATAGATTTTAAACAATTGTTGATAAAAGAGCTAATCAGGGTATTAACCGCAGAACTGACTCTTGAATCGGCGTTTGAGAAAGCATTGATGAACCCGTCTATTCCAGCATTTCCAAGCTTAGTTAGGTTCTGAGCAATTCTGGACATGCCGTTCGTATCAACATCTTTGATT
>CALWVB010000060.1 GCA_944384895.1 uncultured Clostridia bacterium
CTCTTTGGGAACCGCATAACGCTTGTCCTCATCAGGTTCATAACCCAGCCTGACAGCAACTCTATCACCTACTTTGACACCTAATGCATTAAGGTTCCTTATCCTTAAGGCAGTTATGCAAGCCTGCCTGCCGTATTTGTTCATTCTCTCACCTCCCACTTACACCTGAGCTGTCAGCGACTGCCCTAAATGATATTTTTAGATTTTAGGTGCCACCCTACGAAAGGATTTTCACTTCCTTTCGTTTTAGTATAAATAATAATTTTGTATCTTTAAATTGCGAAGGATTTTAACTATGGGTATTCAGGGCAGCCCTTGACAACTCAGGTTAGTTTAATAGCTTGTCCGCTTATACAGCCCTCAGGCTGTATCCTGTTCCTTTGCTATTTCTTTTGCATAATGGCGCATAACAATCTCGGAACACTTTTTTTCAATTTTTGCCTTTTCCTCAGGCGAATATGGCTTTGCATAATCGTCATAAACTTCATATGTAGCGTTTACGGTCTTGCATTTTGCTTTCTCTATTAACATAAAATCACCTCACTTTATTTTATAAATAAAACAACTTGTACAATTACAATCATTTACATTTTCTTTATTCTCTGCTATAATTTACCTATAATTACCGGTTCAAAATAAATATAGAAAGGAAAAATTATGTCTGAAAAATACACAATAGATGATTCAATCAAACAAGCTGAAACTTTAAATGAAACTGAAAAAATACCTCAAGAATATATTGACTATATACAAGAATCATCAGTCTCTGATTACATTCATATAATCAAATATTTACAGGAGCAAGAAAATAAAAACAAAACACGCAATAATATCACATATATTTGCACCATCGTTGCTGCTGTATTTGCTGTGCTTTCAGTGATATTATCACTGATACCTTATATTATTTAATTCATGTAAAAATATAAATTAAATACAAAGCAAGCTATTGACACAACCATACTTACAACAGAAATTAAGCACAGTACCGTTGGTTTAATTTCTGTTTTTCCTTTTCTGCTCATTACCTCACCTCCCCACGCTCAATTTGTCGTATTATTGTATCTCGGTTTTTGTTCTCTTGGTGCTATAATTAAATTATCAGTGCTGCAACGCTGAAATATTATAGAAAGGAGAAAACCATATGCGCATTTATGTAAATTTACTTGGAAAATGGACGGATGTAACAGATAGCGGAACACTGGAAGCTGAAGACCCTATAACTTTTATAAAAGAAGGGTTGAAATATTCTCCAAACTCCTTAGTAGCTGAATGTTTTAAATATGACTATATAAACGTTCAGTACGAAGGTAAAAATTATAGGATTCATCCAAGTATGATACAGATAGTTACATAATCCCTTTGAATTCTAATTCCAATTGATTCTTAACAGCCTCATTATCTAATTCAATTTTATTAGATTTTGAGGCATATACTTTTTCTACAGCTGTGGAAATTCTGTTCCACTCATATCTCTTTAGCCCTGTAAGTAACTCAACAAGCTGTTTCATTTTTTCTTCGCTCACTTTCCCACCTCCTACGCACTTTCATCAAACAAATATTCCGGCTTATATTCGGGAAATAATAATTCACATATTTTCTTAAACTCAGAATACGTAAACTCCGTTTTCCCATCCAATTTATTTTGTGCTGTTTTTTCACATACACCCAAAAAAGCCGCAAACGCTTTAATAGTTATTTTTTTACTGGATAAAGCTTTTTTTAAATTATTCATAAAATCACCTCTTTTCTACCCTTAGGGGTAACTCTTGATTACATTATATACCTCTTATCGTAATTTGTCAACACATTTTTTACGTTTAAACGTAATTTTTTACTTGACAATATCACAGTTAACCGTTATTATTATCTTAGGAGGTGAAAAAATGGATTTTTTAGAAAAATTAAATCTGTTAATGAATGCGAAAAATCTTAATAAAAACAGTCTATCTAAGTTAAGTGGTATTCCCTACACTACCATTGATGGTTGGTATAAAAAGGGATATGAGAGTATGCAACTGTCTACTTTAAAGAAATTATCAAAATTTTTTAACACTACTCTTGACTTTTGGGCTAAAGATTCAATAACTGATTCCAATTATGAACAATTTACAAATTTTGAATTAAAATATGAAGAAATACAACATATAGAAAAATATCGAAAATTAGATACTTACGGAAAAGAAGCAGTAAATAATATATTAAGCATTGAAGAAAAAAGGTGCTTAGATCAAAATTTAAACATTAAAGTTGAAAACAATAGCAATGTTTTAAAAATACCTTTAGCAGACGCCTCTCTTTCTGCTGGCGCCGGCAATCTTTTACTTACTGATAGCTATGAATTAATAGAGGTGGATGGCAATAAATATCCAAATGCTGACGTAGCATTCAGGGTTAAAGGCGATAGTATGGAACCAGATTACCATGACGGTGATATTGTTTACATTCATAAACAGCCTACTATTAATGTTGGGGAAATTGGAGCATTCCTTTACGACGACGAGCAATACATTAAGCAGCTCATTAAAATAGACGGGGTCTATAAACTACATTCGCTAAACAAAGGATATGAAGATATTGAAATTAAAAGAGAATTGATTACATATGGAAAAGTAATTAATTAAAAAGGTGTAAGCCCTGCAACAGCTTACACCACATAAAGAAGATTATCTGTCTGTAAAAGTAATAATCCTCCAAAATTATTATATCATTATTATACAGTTTTGTCAAAATAATACTATCGATTATTTTCGACAAACAAAAAGGAGGATTTATCATGAAAAAAACACTTTTTATTTTACCAACGCTATTATTAATTGTTTCTGTCGGATGCGGACCAACTGCACAGCAAACCTCAATGGTCAATGATATAGTTACAGAGGCCACAACAGAAGAAACAGAAACAACTACAAAAGAACCTCCAACTGAAACTCTAGCTGTTAATGAAGTGGGTTCGCTTGGTGACTGGGATATATCTATCACATCTTTTAATATAGTAGACAATATCCCATATTCTTATGGTGCGTACGCCCCGGATGAAGGTAATAAATACGCTGTAGCTGCTGTTCATATTGAAAACAAAGGAAAAACCCCCAACAAATTCCTTCCTAGTTTCAGCTTAAGTTCAGACGTAAGAGCTAAAATGACTTATGGAGACGGCTATGAATTTACTGTAACACAATTAATGGGATATGATAAAGATCTGCATGACACCACATTAAATCCATTATCAAATGCTGATGGTGAAATTGTCTTCACATTGCCCGATACCGTAGTTAATGATTCTGGTGAATTAATTTTATGTTTCACTCAGGATAACAGCGAATTAAATTTTAAAGTCAGGTAATAATTTTTTAGACATAACATATTTATTATAACTGAACTTTTACCTAATACTAAGCAATAAAAAATCCCCCTGCTACCAACAGGAGGATTCCAAGACAATTACAGATAAAGGATTATCTATAATATGCCCCACACAAGCATATTATATCATATATCCTTTTATTTTGCTACACAATTTTTAAAGGGAAGTGATATAATGTATGCAATTTATTTAAGAAAGAGCCGTAAGGACAGAGAACTTGAACAATTAGGCGAAGCCGAAACGTTGGCACGTCATGAAAAAGCACTCCTGGACCTTGCAAAAAAGAAAAATCTGGCTATATCCGATATATACAGAGAAGTGGTCAGTGGTGAAACAATAGAGGCAAGACCTGAAATGCAAAAACTCCTGAAAGCTGTTGAAGCAGGAGCATATGAAGGCGTACTTGTAATGGAAGTAGAACGTCTTGCCCGTGGTAACACAAAGGATCAGGGCATTGTTGCCGAAGCTTTCCAGTTTTCAAACACCCTTATTATAACCCCAAATAAGACCTATGATCCGTCAAACGAATTTGATGAAGAGTATTTTGAATTTGGTTTGTTTATGTCAAGAAGGGAATATAAAACCATTAACAGGCGAATCCAGAGAGGCAGGATCGCATCTGTACAGGAAGGCAAATACATAGCCGGTACGGCACCTTTTGGCTATGACAAGGTC
>CALWVB010000061.1 GCA_944384895.1 uncultured Clostridia bacterium
CTATTGCGGTCAATCCCCAGTTCATTCGCAAGTGCCACCGCTGTATTGTACTTGATGGGGTGCCGGTCGTTCTCATACAGAACTAATGTCGCAGGCACAATGCCAACCTTTTCCGCCAGTTCTCTTGTGGTAAGGCCCTGAAATGTCCGGTGATATTTCAAATATTGTCCCGGTGTGGTGCAATCTTTGTCGCTTTTGTAGTCAAAGGTCAAGTGAATCATGATTTTGCCTTTGGAATAGAGGTAAATTCCTGTGTGATTGAGATTACTATCGGTAACACAATATGATATTTGCAATTCCATCTCGTATGCGTTAAACTATTCATGTCATTCATTTTCGAATGACCTTCTTTTGCTGATTTCGTGCAGTTACCAGACTGCATCTTTATTTTAGTAAAAGGAGTTTTTTGTCTGCATCTTCGGCATAACCCTTCTCTGCAACCACTCGCCTTGCGAGTGGTTTTCTTCATACAAAAATAAAGGTACGGTATTTTATACCGTACCTTTTTAAATTAATCTTTTAATATTAAAGAGCATTTCTATAGATGCATTCAATATCATCTTTCTTTAATTGTACAAAATTGCCAATATGGTCATCGCCATTTATTTCATCAAAGCATTTAGCGGCAAGTTTTGGTATATCCTCTTCTTTAGCGCCTACTTCAGCAAAACTTGTAGGCATACCGATAGATTTCCAGAAAGCTTTAACGCATGCAATGCCTTCCAGAGCTGTTTCTTCAGGGTTAGCTTCATTTAATTTGCATCCCCATACATTAACAGCCATTCTTACAAAACGGTTTATATCATGTTTATAAACATATTTCATCCATGCTGGGAATATTACTGCAAGACCTGCACCATGTGCACAATCATATTCAGCGGAAAGTTCATGTTCAATAGAATGGCTTGCCCAATCCTGTACATGTCCAACACCACAGATATCATTATGAGCAATAGTACCCGCCCAAATCATGTTAGCGCGCGCATCATAATTTTCAGGATTTTCTATAACACGCGGAGTTTCTTTTATCATTGTAAGCAGTAAAGCTTCACACAATCTATCACTTACTTCAACCTCTGGTGTGTTTGTAAAATATCTTTCAAAAATATGAGCCATTATATCAACAGCGCCGCAAGCTGTTTGATAAGCAGGTAATGTAAAGGTTAATTCAGGATTTAAAATAGAAAATGCCGGACGTAAACATTCGCCATGAGCTGCTCTTTTAAGCATACCGTCTTCATGTGTTATAACAGAGTCAGGAGAACCTTCGCTCCCCGCTGCTGGTATAGTTAAAATTACACCCACTGGCAATGCTTTTTCGACTAAACGATCACTCTTATAAAAATCCCAAAAATCTCCGTCATATTTAGCGCCTATAGCAATAGCTTTAGCAGAATCTATAACACTTCCGCCGCCTACAGCAAGAATAAAGTCTATATTTTGTTCTTTACAAATCTTTACACCTTCATAAACAAGGCCGCTGCGTGGATTTGGCCTAACTCCGCCTAAAGTAACAACTTCTATTCCAGATTCTTTTAAGCAGTTCATTACCCTATCATAAAGACCGGATTTCTTTATAGAACCTCCGCCATAATGAAGCAGCACTTTATTTCCATTAAAACGTTTTACATATTTACCTGTTTCATTTTCTGTTCCTTTTCCAAAAACGAAATAGGTAGGACTAAAAAAAGTAAAATTCTCCATAAATAGACCTCCTGCTATTTTAAAATTTTATACTATGATAAAAAGTATATAAATGATATATCAAAAAATTTGTCGCTTTACAATTCTCACAAATTATATTTATTATATCACAATTTATTCCGTTTGAGAAGTTTCTCCTTCTATAGGAGCGCTATCATCTTGTGAAGATTCAGGCTGTGAACTTGACGGCGCATTAGATGAGTCTTCATCATCAAATTCTCCTAAAAAGCTGTCAATACCTTCATCTTTTACTTGTCCAAATATATTTCCTACAAACTCAAACGCACCTGCAATGGAATCTACAGCTTTTTCCGAAAGAAATGGTATGCCATCCCAAATACTACATCCAGTCATTATAAATGCAGATGTTATTAAAACTGTGCATATTCCTAAAAGCTTTATCTTTAACTTCATTATTTTTCCTCCTATTAAAGAGAACTTATATAAACCGGTTTATTCAATATATTTATTATATGTAATTATTTTATCAATTCATTCATAACCGATTCACTTGATTTTATAAGACTTAATAGTGAAGAGAAAAACAAAGGATAATCATTTGATAATGTTTCAAAAGATATATTCAAAATTTCTGTATTTTCTATCTTTTCACCATCTAAAACTAATCCTTTAGCTAAAATATGCGCCCGGCTTTCAGCTATCTCCATACATGCACTTGCCAATGCATGCTGCTGTGCATCTGATATTGCAAACGTTGCAGCTTTATGCTTGGACATATTACTATTAGCAACCCTTATCATTCTATATACAGAAAGCATAAGGAATTTTGTAACTTCATTTGTAATAGATTTATTATTACATTGCTGAAGACGGTCAAATAATATATTAAGGCTGTTAGCTATTAATTTTTTATTTAGTGCCGGCAAAATACTTCCCCTTAATCTATTATCTTTACCAGCTTCATCTGGTTCTGGTATATCTTCATATGTAAGCACAGCACCGCTTCTGTCATTACTACGACCAAGTAGATAGTCACATGATACTCCATAAAAATCAGCAGTTTGTACTAAAAAATCAAGCCCACATTCTCTTATTCCTTTTTCATAATGGGATAACAATGCCTGAGAAATACCCAATTTCTGCGCTACCGATTTTTGACTTAATCCGCGTTCTTTACGCAGCAGGGTTATTATTCTCGGAAAACTGTTATTCATATATGACTACCTCCAAAAAATCGACATAAATCAACATTGAGTATAATTATAAAGCATAATTGGAGCTTTGTAAAGTATTGGCAATAGCTCTTTTTCTTTATTTTTTTAAAGATTTTCCAAATTCTATCTTATAACAAAATTAGGGAGCTTTATAAAAATTAACTCCCTAAATAATATTATCCTATTTTATTAAATTCATTGCTTTTAATATACTATTATTTACTTTATTTACATCATATAATTTCCTGCATCTTAAATTGCCTTTAATACCCATATCCGCTGCTTTATCAGGATTATTTATCATCCATTCCATTTTTTCTATTAATATATCTTTATTTTTTATTGGAATAAGAAATCCTGTCTCTCCATCAACTACAGCATCTTTTCCACCTTTCCATGCTGTAGTTATAACAGCTCTGCCTACAGCCATACTTTCTAATATTGTTCTTGGTAAACCTTCATTATAATATGTCGGTAAAACAAATACCATACAATCATTTATATATGGTCTTACATCTTCTATATATCCTTTATAATCTATAATCTCATTATCTATATATGGTTTTATATCATCCATATTCAGTGAATTTGGATTTGTATCAAATCCACCTATCAACCTAAACACTATATCTGGATATTTCTTTTTTAAGACTTTAGCTGCATTTAAATATTCTATTACACCTTTATTTTTTAATAATCTTGATACCATTAAAAATGATGTTTTTTCAGGAGTACTTGTTTGTTTATAACGTTCCATATTAACTCCTGAACCATTTACTTTAATACATTTTTCTTTTAATAAAATTTTATTAGATGTAAAAAATTCAATATCGTCATTATTTTGAAAGAATACTTTTTTTGCCTTTGATAATGAATATTTATATAATTTCTTAACGATTAGTTCGATTGTTTTGCCTTTTATCCCCGATCTTCCAAAAATATACCCCAATCCAGGCAACAATGGATATACTTCTGTTATTTTGCATATACCTGCTGCTATACATCCATAAACAACTGGT
>CALWVB010000062.1 GCA_944384895.1 uncultured Clostridia bacterium
TGCTATAAAAATAAAGCATTTTATATAAACTTCTTTCTTTTTATACTTTTTTATTTCATATTTGCAAAGCGCTCAACTGCTTTTGTAAAGCTTTCTATAGTTTTATCAGCATCGCCATGTTCAATACCATCACGAACACAATGCTTAATATGCCCTTCTAAAACAACTTGACCTACCTTGTGAAGCGCTGATTTTGCTGCATTTATCTGCGCAAGCACATCCTCACAAGGAACATCCTCATCCACCATTCTATCAATAGCCTGCACCTGGCCAATAATCTTTTTCAGTCTTCGATGCAGATTTTCTGCATCCATACACTGTCTCATATTTTTCCACCTCTTTATTTTAAAGGGCTTTTATTTATATTTATTAAGCGTTTTCTACTATTTTACCTGTTTTATTATAACCAGATTTTTGTACTAACTGTATATCTTCATAGCTTACAGTTATTTCATCTTCAGCTCTTTGATTTTTCAAATAATTTAAAATTTGTTCTTTCCAGTAAACGTCACCTTTGCTTACAAAATAAATTATATGAGAACCCATTTCGCTGTCAATTATAGTAACATCACCCGGCTGCCTATTTTCATCAAAACACCATTCATCTACACTTTCAGGAGCTAATCCTTCATAAAAAGCGGTATATAATCCGCCGTTAGCACTTGTAGCTGTATCAACAGAATATTGTGTTGCTAAAAGAGAAAATGAATCTTCCGTTTTAGCGCCTTTTTCCCATTCTGATAATATCCATTCGGCATAATTATGCGCTTCATTTTGAGTATTTATAGTTTCAGAAGTTTGTGATGAATCACTTTCAGGCTGTACAAGTATATGCCTCATATTTACAGTTGGAACATCAAAAGCCTGTCTTGAGATAAAATAAATTATATATACGCCTGATGAGCTTTCAACAATACCTATATCGCCATTTTCTCGCGATGGATCAGCTAACCATACCTGTGCGTCTGTAATTGAAAGATTTATTAGTAATTCGTTTTGTTTTAATGTTAAATCAGAATTTTCATAGTCTTCTTTTACAGCTTCACTGACATTGTTAATAACCATATTTTTAAAATCATCTTCAGTCTTAACATTAGCTATTAATTGTTCAGCACGTTCTTTAGCACGTTCAACCGCCTGAGTATCAACTATTGTTTCTGATGAACCGTTATCTGTTGGATAATCGGATGCATCATCACCCAATAAATCGGAGATTGTATCAGCATAATCCTCGCCGCTCATACTTGTTGTGCCATCTTGAGCGTTTGTATTAATTATATTAGGCTTATTGCTTGATGAAGTTGGTATTACAGATGACGCCTCACTGGTTGTACCTTCCTGTGAGTTATTGTTTGATGTCTCAAGTCCAGTATTTTCTGTAACAAAAAATGACCTGTATGACACTGTATCAAGACTATCTGCAAATTGGCTGTATGCTCCATTAATCTCTTCATCAGTAAATTCATAACCATTCATACATTGCTCATTATATTTATATGCAATTTCAGCTAATTCATTATGTTTTCTTACTAAATCAAGATTAGCTCCAGGACCGAATTGTTCTTCAAGATGATTTTGTAAATCTATATCTGATGTTTCACAATAATTAATAATAGAATCAATATATTCATCAACAATTTTCATATCGTCATCAGATAATTTAAAACCAACTGATTCCGCTTTTGCAACCATGCCATAGGTTCTTTTAATAGTTTCTTCTGCATTATCACGGAAAAACTGATCCCATGATCTACCTTGTTCATCATCGCTTTTTGTCTGCTGATCAAGCGGTTTTGTTGTATCAAGTCCTATTTCATTTAATGAATCAGCATATGCTGTAGTATAATTATTATATACTGTATAGTAATAATAATTATAATCTGCTATAGACAGTTTTTCATCTCCTACTGTCATTGCAGTAGTTATTCTATAATATAATCCACCTGTATTGAATACAGTATAAACAATTGCTCCGGCTATAGCTAATACAATAACAACACAAATTATTGATACTATTATTTTAAATTTTTTTACAGATGGATTATTTTTCTCTTTATTTGTTTGCACTGCATTTACAGAATTTTGATTATTCTTCTTACCTCCCAAATTTATCCTTCCTTTCGGTCAATAGCCTTTCAGAATGTTTATTCAGCATCGTCACAATTTTCCCAGTTGTGCCATACATTCTGTACGTCATCGTTTTCTTCCAGCATATCGATAAGTTTGGCCATTTTTTTAATTGAATCTTCATCTGTTAATGTTACATATGTATCAGGTACCATTTCAACATCAGCTTCAAGGAATGTATATCCTTTTGCTGTTAAATCTTCACATATTCCACTGAAATCATCAGGTTCTGTAGATATTTCAAATACATCCCCGTTAGTTTCAAAATCAGTTGCACCTGCTTCTAAAGCATCTTCCATAACTTTATCTTCATCAAGATCTTCTGCTTCTATAACAATTACACCTTTTTTATTAAACATAAAAGATACGCATCCAACATTACCTAAATTACCGCTGTTTTTATCAAAATAATGGCGCATTTCTCCTGCGGTTCTGTTACGATTATCTGTATATGTTTCAACAATTACAGCTACTCCATTTGGTCCATATCCCTCATAAGTTATTGATTCATAACTTGAACTATTTCCCTCACCAGCAGCTTTTTTAATAATTCTTTCTATGTTATCATTTGGCACATTATTAGCTTTTGCTTTTGCAATACAATCTTTCAACCTTGAATTAACTGTAGGATCAGCACTACCGCCTTCTTTTACAGCTGTTGCTATTTCTCTGCCTATTTTTGTAAATATTTTCGCTTTAGCAGCATCTGTTTTTTCTTTTTTTCTTTTAATATTATTCCATTTAGAATGACCTGACATATTCTTATTCCTCCATTATTTATATTACCATTTATAAATAAATAATAATATAAATTTATTAATATTATCTCATAATTATGAATTATTTTATCATATATATCATATATTGGCAAGCATACAATATTTAATATTTTTATAAATTGTGTAAGAGTACAATACATATTGGACAGTTAATAAAAAAAGGATGAAGGATAAGGTCTCATCGTGGTAAAGTTGGAGTTGCAGATAACAACTCAACGAGAGGGGGCCATATCCTTCATGAGTAAGAGTATAACACAAGACATGGCATACCGGCAATTCCTGATGAAATACGCGGAGAAATATGGCGTGAGCCGCGCCAGCCGGAAGTACAACAAGAGCCGGTCGTACATCTATTTCTGGAAGGCCCGCTGGGATGGAACAGCAGCCTCTTTGGCCTGTCAGTTCAGACGCCCGCACAGCCATCCCAATCAGCACACAGAGGCGGAACTGAAGCTGATCCGGGATATGCGCCGCCGCAACCCCAATCTCAGCATGGTAGAACTGTGGCACCGGCTGCGGCTGCGGGGCTATACCCGCCGCCCGGAGAGTCTGTTCCGGGTCATGCGCAAGCTGGGACTGTTCCCGCAGGCCGAGAAGAAACAATGCTACAAACCAAAGCCTTACCAGCAGATGACCTATCCGGGCCAGCGAGTTCAGGTGGATGTGAAAGTAGTGCCACGCAGTTGTATTGCAGACCCAGAGCTCCGCTTGTATCAGTACACTGCTATTGACGAGTTCACACGTCTACGTTTCCTGGCTGCCTGTCCGGAGCAGTCCACCTTTTCTTCCGCCGACTTTCTGAAAAGGTTGTTTAAATGGTACGCCCGCCGAGGTATCCGGGTGGAATGCGTCCAGACGGACAATGGGTTTGAGTTCATCAACCGATTTTCCAACAGCAGGCGGGATATGCCTACCCTTTTCGAAAAAACCGCTCAGGAGCTTGGCGTCTGCCACAAGCTGATCCGCACCTATACGCCCCGCCACGACGGCAAGGTGGAGCGCAGTCACCGGGAAGACCAGAAACGCTTCTATTCCTGCCACTGCTTTTATTCTCCAGATGACTTTTCCAAGCAGCTCGCTGTCCACAACCGCCGCTCCAACAACTTCCCTATGCGGCCTCTTGCCTGGCTTTCTCCTAATGAGTTCGCCGTCCAATATGTTTGATAAACCTACAACATTATTTAATATTTTTATAAATACAGTAATAAAGCGCTATATATTATTTCTTAATCCTTTTGGATACCGATTTTTTAATACTCCATTTGAATATTTTCCAAATCCGACTGTAATATTATCTACTAATACAGCACAATAACCATTATTACATTGTTCTATATCTATCTGTTCTCCTCTTAAAAAAGCATATATCCTTTTATCATCACAGCTTAAATTTATATAATTATATATTTCATCCGGTTTTGCAGACATATATATTCCATGGCTTGGCTCTATCCTATTGTTTTTTATCTCTGCAAAATCAACCCCTGCTTTAATAACTCCTAAACCTGTTAAATCCGGCAAATTATATGGCAGTAACCTGATTTTATCTTGGAATACCGCTAAAGTGCCAGTTATTTTTGTACTAAATAATTCATTATATAATTTTTCAGCATTATATTTATCAATATTATCTTTTTTAGAGTTTTTATAGTTGTATTCTGCTATACTGCAATAATTAGGAGCAATTCTTTTCATAACAGCTATAAAATGTCCTTCTCCTCCGTCGAGCGGCAATATTCTTCTTGTCAGAGACATATCATATTTATCGCTAAATTTTGTATATCCTTGACGCCCAAAATTCAGATCACAGCTAATAAGTTCAAAATTCTTGTTATTCGTTAAAAATTTATCTATACATATTTCATTTTCTTCCGGAGCAAATGTACATGTTGAATATACTAATATACCATTTTCTTTTACAGCTTTAGCAGCGCTGTTTAATATTTCTAACTGGCGTCTTGCACATGTATTAATATTTTCTATACTCCAGTTTAATATTGCCTGCGGTTCTTTTCTGAACATACCTTCTCCGGAACATGGCGCGTCCACTAATACTTTATCAAAATATCCTTGTAATTTATTACATAATATATCCGGATGTATAGACGATATTACAGCATTTCTTATCCCTATTCTTTCTATATTGGATAATAATGCCTGTGTTCTATTTTTTATATATTCATTTGACCATAATAAACCCTTTCCATTTAGATATGCAGCTATCTGAGTTGATTTTCCTCCGGGAGCCGCGCATAAATCCAGTATTTTTTCACCTGGCTGTATATTCATTGCACATACAGCAGATGATGCCGACGGTTCCTGCAAATAATATGCTCCTGCATGATGATATGGATGTTTACCTAATCCGCTTTCATCAGATAATATATAATAACTATTTATATCAAATGGTGTTTTTTTAATATCATATTTCAGCTTTAATAGAATATTATTACTTGCTTTAAGTGTATTTATCCTAATTCCTTTATAAGGTTTTTCATTATAATATTTAGTTAATATATTTTTATTAATATTAAAAAATTTTTCCATTCTATCAAAAAATTCACATGGTATATTCATGAAATTTTTACTCCAATTCTCTATTAATTATAAAATCATCTTTGAATAATAACAGGTATTTTAGAAAATAATAAATCAGGACAATAGAAATGATATTCAAAAGTTATATAAAACAGTTTTTGTAAAATTGCTTTATATAACTTCATATTGTCTTAAATTTATTAATAATATGAAGGTGTGAAAAAAATGTCCAATAATAACAACAAAAAGAATTATCAGAATTCTACAAACAGAACTCCAATGAATAATTCACAGAACAATCAGAATAATAGTCAAAACAACAATTCTCAGAATTCACAGAACAATAATTACAGAAACAGCCAAAATAATTCTCAAAATTGTTCTAATAACCAGAATAATAATTCTAGAAACTCTAACAATAAATCTAACTTCAGAAATGAAGAAGATTCTAACAGCAGATTCTAATTAAATTTTATTTACAATAATTTATTTAATAATGCGGTATGGATTATACCATACCGCATTATTATATTTTATATTATAAAATAATACAATAAAAAGCATGGAATAATCGATAAATTTCAATCATTCCATGCTGTATATATAAAAAATTTTTCAGGCGCCTATGTAGCCCTATTCACTGAATCTATATCGTCTAAACCAAAACTAATTGAAAGGGCTGTGTTAACTTGTTTCATAGACGCATCATCAAGTTTACCCATTCTTTCTTTTAAACGTCTTTTATCTAATGTCCTGATTTGTTCTAATAAAACTATTGAATCCTTTGCAAGACCAGTTTCATCAGCATGAAGTTGTATATGAGTTGGTAATTTTGTTTTATCACGCTGGCTGGTGATTGCTGCAGCTATAACTGTTGGACTAAATTTATTCCCTATATCGTTTTGAACTATAAGTACAGGACGTATCCCACCTTGCTCAGAACCAACAACAGGGCTTAAATCTGCATAATATATATCTCCTCTCGTTACACTCAACATATTCACACTCCATTTTATAATCATTTTCTGATTATATTTTTACCTGTTTTTTTTATTTTAATCATTCATACAGATTTTCTGTATGTATTAAAAATTTTTAATATGTTTTTATAAAATTAAAAAATTTTCTAAATTATAATATGTATTTATTTTTGCTTCCCTTATATATCTTATTTCCTACCTGCCTTATTTGACACATAAACTTTATAGCTAGCATACAATAAAAAAATAACCTTCTTAAATTTAAGAAGGTTATTTTTTTAAATCAATTAGAATTTATAGGTGTAAATTCTGTTATATCAACTTTTAAATCATATGCAGGAATTTTTATAGACTTTATATAGCCTGTATCCTTATCCACCTCGGCAATGAACTCTCCATTATTGCTTATTCCTGTATATAAACATTCTTCACCATTTTCATCCTTTTCCAGCTGTATTTCTCCTGCTACAGATAATCTATCCATAACATCCAGTATAGCGGGTACAAAAGCAGTAGCAGGAAATTCATCTGGATCAACTTCCATTGATATTCCCATAAATGACAGTGTAATTTTTCCAGCTTCCCAATTAGCTTCAATTCCTTTTATATTATCCGGCTCTAATATTGTTACTTTACATATTCCCGGCGCTGTATGCTCAATATCAGCTACTATATCCATATCATTATAATTAAGGCTTGCTTTACAGGTAAATCCTTGCGCCGGAGTTACTGTTTTATTCTCTTCCAGCTTAGAACAAGCTGTAAATAAAGATAAAATCATAATAATTGATAATATTATGGAAGCTGTTTTCTTTTTCAAAATATCACCCTTTTTCTATTTGTAAAAATATATCCGGCAGCATAGATATCATATCGCTCGGCAGCATAGCCGTTTGAGACAAATGTTCAGCCGCCATATCACCAGCTAAACCATGAAGATATACACCGCATATCGCTGCGTTTAATGCTGACATACCCTGAGCTGAAAACGACGCTATCATACCTGCCAATATATCGCCGCTTCCTCCTTTTGCCATACCTGCATTGCCTGTTGTATTTATAAATATACCGTCTTTGGATGCTATTATAGTATTAGCTCCTTTTAATACCAATGTAACGTTATATTGTTTAATAAAACTTAAGGCATATTCCAACCTGTGATTTTGTATATCAGCAGGCGTAACAGAGCATAGCCGTGCCATTTCACCTGGATGCGGTGTTAAAACGATATCTGATGCGCATTTATTTAATATATCTTTATTCAAATTAATTGCATTTATTCCATCTGCATCAATTATTAATGGAATTTTTGAATTTGATATTATTTGTGATACAATTTCAAAAATATCATTATCATTTCCTAAACCGCATCCTATAAGACAGGCTGATTTACTCTTTATTTCATTTAATAAACGTTCAATATTATCTTTACTTAATCTTCCTTCATTATTTTGTTTTAAATAAACCATAACCGCTTCTGTTATATTGGAAGCGATAATATCAGCTGTTTTTTCAGGTGCTGCACAATATACTAATCCAGCGCCGCTATGCATAGCTGATTTTGCCGCTAATATAGCCGCTCCAGCCATACCTAAGCTGCCGCATATTGATAAAAGCTTGCCAAAATCACCTTTATTGCTGTTTGCTTTTCGTTTTTTAAAGCATGACTTTACATAATCATAATCAATGGTTTGCATATTTGATATATCTTTATAAATAGATTTTTTGATGCCTACATTTGCTACATGTACTTTACCGCACATTTCTTTTGCCGGATATATAACATGGCATGGTTTTAATGTTGTAAATGTAACGGTATAATCAGCTTTGATACAGCAATCTGTTATAAATCCGCTGTCGCAGTCAATACCGCTCGGAACATCAATTGAAACTTTTATCCCCTTGCTGGTATTTATAGTTTCAATAATTTCATCAATTGGTTTTCTTGGTATTCCTTTAAATCCTATCCCAAATATACAATCAACAATAATATCCGCATCTTGTATACATATTTTTGCAGCATCAGTCTTTTCTTTATAATATATATGTTTAATATCATGGCTTCTTGCAAACATTATAATAGAATCCTCAGTAGATGGCTCTCCGGATGCTAATATTATGGTTATATTTTTGCTAAAACCTGATAAATATCTCGCAATAACATAGCCATCTCCGCCGTTATTGCCTTTTCCGCACATTATAACAATATTTTTATTGTTTATATCAAGATTATCTATCATAAACTGTGCGGCAGCTTTACCTGCATTTTCCATTAAATCTAATAGAGTTATATTGCTTTCAGTAGCTTTTATTTCAGCTTTTCTAGTATTTTCAGCATTTAATATAATCATATTTATTCAATTCCTTTTTATAAAAATATTTGTATTTATTATAATATAAAACTATTGCATTTTTAAATATTAAATGATATTATTTTATATAAAGTTTATTAAACGCAATGAAAAAGGAAGTAAGCTTCATAATAGTTCATTTTCAGAGAATTTCCGCCATATTGGCTGTAAGCGGAATAATGTTCTGTGAAGTCTGAAGTTCCCTTTGGAGCGGTATTGCTGAACGGTTTTTTTATATTAAAATCCAAGTAGGTTATAACGGGTAAGCTTCGTTAAAGGCTAAAAGAGTGTTTGCTCTATGTTTTTATGCAAAAATTAAGGGTGGTACCGCGGAAGTCCGTCTTTCGTCCCTATTTTTTAAGGGATGTTAAGGCGGTTTTTTTATTATTTTAATATTTGTAAAATTTTTAAAAATGTTATAACTAATTTTTAGTATGAGGTGAAGTCATGAAACAACAATTAGAAGAAATCAGGGAAAGCGCGCATGAAATGCTTGCAGCAGCTTCTTCTCCAGCTGAGCTTGAAGCTCTGCGTGTAAAATTTCTTGGCAAAAAAGGTGAGCTTACTGCAATATTAAAACAAATGGGCAAACTATCTGCCCAGGAACGTCCGGTAATCGGTCAACTTGCAAATGATGTGCGTTCTTTTATTGAAAAAGAAATATCCGACCGAAGCGAACAACTAAAAGCTATTGAAGTAAAAGAACGCTTGGAAAAAGAAAAATTAGATGTAACTATGCCAGGTAAACATCATATACTTGGGCAGAAACATCCTTTATCAATAGTTTTAGATGAGTTAAAAGAAATATTCCTCGGTATGGGCTTTTCTATAGCGACCGGTCCGGAAGTTGAGACGGATTATTATAATTTCCAGGCTTTAAATATACCAAAAAACCATCCTGCCAGAGATACCCAGGATACATTTTATATTAATGATAATATATTATTGCGTACTCAAACATCTTCTGTTCAGATACGTGTTATGGAAAAGCAAAAGCCTCCTATCCGCGTAATAGCTCCGGGACGTGTTTACCGTTCTGATGCTGTTGATGCTACTCACTCCCCGCTTTTCCATCAAATAGAAGGTCTTGTTGTAGATAAAGGCGTAACAATGGCTGATTTAAAAGGTACTTTGGAAATATTCGCCCAACGTCTTTATGGCAAAGATTCTGTTGTACGTTTCCGTCCTCATCATTTCCCATTTACTGAACCGTCTGCTGAAATGGATATACAATGCTTTGCCTGCCATGGCCAAGGCTGCCGTTTATGTAAAGGAGAAGGCTGGATAGAAATATTAGGCTGCGGCATGGTTCATCCAAAGGTACTTTCCACATGTGGAATAGATCCGGAAGAATACAGCGGATTTGCTTTTGGTATTGGTCTTGAAAGAATTGTTATGAGACGTTTTAATATTGATGATCTCCGTCTTTTCTATGAAAACGACTTGAGATTCCTCAATCAGTTTTAATAGGAGGTTAATTTTATTATGAATCTGTCAACTAAATGGTTAAAGGATTTTGTAGATATAGATGTTAAACCAAGAGATTTTGCTGAAGCTCTTACTATGTCCGGCTCAAAAGTAGAAGGCTATGAAATTGAAGGTGGAGAGCTTAGCAATATTATCATAGGTAAAGTTTTATCAATAGAAAAGCACCCTGATGCAGACAAACTACATGTATGCCAGGTTGATGTCGGCAAAGATGAACCTGTACAAATTGTAACGGGAGCACAAAATGTTAAACAGGGTGATATCGTACCTGTAGCAATGGATAATTCAGTTGTAGCTGGCGGTAAAAAAATAAAAAAAGGTAAACTCCGCGGCGTTGTTTCCAATGGTATGCTCTGTTCTTTAGCTGAATTAGGCCTTACTAAAAATGATTTTCCATATGCTATTGAAGACGGTATCTTTATTATTCAGGAAGATTGTCAAATCGGCCAGGATATCAGAGAAGCATTAGGTCTTAATGATACTGTATTTGAATTTGAAATCACTTCTAACCGTCCTGATTGTTTATCAGTAATCGGCCTTGCAAGAGAGACTGCCGTTACTTATGATAAACCTTTAAAATTACATCAGCCTCAGGTAAAAGCCGGACATGGAAATGCTAACGACCATTTGAGCGTTGATATAATCGACAGCGATTTATGTTATCGTTACTGTGCGGCAATTGTTGAAAATATCAAAATAGAACCGTCGCCTCGTTGGCTTCGTGAACGTCTTCGCGCAAGCGGTGTTCGTCCAATTAATAATATCGTTGATATAACAAACTATGTTATGCTTGAATATGGTCATCCAATGCATGCGTTTGATTTACGTTATATTGATAATGCAAAAATAAATGTCCGCCGAGCTAAAGACGGTGAGAAAATTACTACGCTTGACGGTGTTGAACGCAATCTTAAATCTGATATGCTGGTAATAGCCGATGCTAATAAACCTGTAGCTGTAGCAGGCGTTATGGGCGGTGAATATTCCGGCATTATGGATGATACTACAACAATTGTATTTGAATCAGCCTGTTTCTCCGGCCCGTCTGTACGTATTACTGCAAAAGAACTTGGTATGCGTACCGATTCATCAGCACGTTTTGAAAAAGGCCTTGATCCTGCTAATTGTATGCCGGCTCTTATGCGTGCATGTGAACTTACAGAGATGCTTAATGCAGGCGAAGTTTTAAATGGATTTATTGATTGTGATAAATCAGATAAAACTCCAAGAACAGTAAAATTTGAACCGGAATGGATTAATAAATTCTTAGGTATTGAATGTCCTCATGATAGAATGGTAAAAATATTAACAGATTTAGGCTTTAAACTGGATGGCGATGATATTATTGTTCCATCCTTCCGTACAGATATTGAGCATAAAGCTGATATTGCCGAGGAAATAGCCAGAATTTACGGTTATAATGTAATTCCAATTACTCAGCTTCGTGGAAGTATACAGGCTCAGCTTACTGATAAACAACATTTTGAATCGCTTGTCAATCAAACTATGCTATCATTAGGATGCAGTGAAATCTATACCTTCTCATTTATCAGTCCTAAATATTATGACAAAATCTTAATGCCGGCTGATTCTCCATTGCGTAATTCTGTAAAAATATCAAATCCTCTTGGTGAAGATACAAGTATTATGCGTACAACATCTCTTCCGTCTATGTGTGAAACATTAAGCCGTAATTATAATAACCGTAATGCAAATGCATCCCTTTATGAAATTACTACTGAATATTTCCCGACAAAAGATAATGAACTTCCTATTGAAAAACAATCGATAGTAATCGGTATGTACGGCCAGGATGTTGATTATTATTCAATTAAAGGTATTGTAGAACAGCTTTTAGATAATGCCGACGTTTATGATTATGATATTGAGGCCGTATCTGACAATCCAAGCTTTCATCCAGGAAGATGCGCTGAATTATCTATAAATGGACAATATCTCGGTATTATAGGCGAACTTCATCCACAGGTTTTAGAAAATTATGAAATCGGTATGCGCGCTTATGCAGCTTTAATAGATTTTGATACAATGTATAATAACCGCAAACCGGAGAAACAATATAAACCGCTTCCGCGTTTTCCAGCGGTTACCCGTGATATTGCTTTTCTTTGCGATGATTCCATACCAGTATTGACCTTACAAAGAGCTATATCTTCTGCAGCAGGCGACCATTTAGAAAGCATATCTTTATTTGATGTATATAAAGGCAAACAAATACCAAACGGTAAAAAGAGCGTTGCATATAATATGGTATTGCGGTCTAAAGATTCTACACTTACCGATACCGATGCTGACGCTATTATGAAGCGTATTATTAAAGCTTTAACAGCTTTAGGTGCTGAACTTAGATCATAATATTTAAAATTATGTATTAATATACGTTATATTCTATATATTTTTAGACAATATTTTACTTGATAAATCTCCTGTAATAGTGTAATATATAATTTATCGGGGGTGATTGTCATGCAAGACAAAACTTTAACATTCTCGTTAGGCGGAAATAGTGAATCAGAAATGAAAAATACATTGATCCTTGTCTATGACGCTTTGCGTGAAAAAGGATATAATCCTATAAATCAAATCGTCGGTTATATTCTCTCAGAAGACCCGACTTATATTACTACTCATCATAACGCCAGAAGCCTTATCCGTAAAATTGATAGGGATGAACTTTTGCGTACTTTATTAAAATCATATTTAGATGATTAATAATATTAAAATGCTATATGACCTATATTTGGTTCATATAGCATTTTTTATTTTATCATAATTTGTATAATTGCCTAAAACTTTATAAATATAATATTAAATTTTGCATTAATCTTATGTCTGTTCAAAAATATAAAAATGTTGTAAAATATAAATATATATTGTCGAAAAAAGGCCTAAAGTTTTATAGGGGGATAAAGATGCAGAGTAATATTAAGGATTTTGAAACTATACCTTTTGGCAGGCTTGGAATTATAGCTATGCATGGCTGTGAGGAAATTGGACAAAAAATAAATAATTATCTTGTAGAATGGCGTCGTGAACGTGAAAGCGAACATAAAAATACTATTACATTTGCCGGTTATCAACGCGATAATTATTTAATAGAAACATGTTGCCCTCGTTTTGGTACAGGTGAAGCAAAAGGAATAATAAAGGAATCTATACGAGGATTAGATTTATTTATTATTTGTGATTGTTTTAATTATGGATGTAAATATCAAATGTACGGTATGGATGTAATGATGAGTCCAGATGATCATTTTGCTGATTTAAAACGTATTATTGCTGCTGTAGGCGGTAAAGCAAGGCGTATTACAGTAATTATGCCTATGTTATATGAGGGCCGCCAACATAAGCGTTCTGCCAGAGAATCTCTTGACAGCGCTCTTTCTTTGCATGAGCTTACTAATATGGGTGTTGATAATATTATCACATTTGACGCCCATGATCCTAGAGTACAAAACGCTATACCATTAAGTGGTTTTGAAAATGTACAGCCAACCTATCAAATGATAAAGGCTATTGTAAATAATATTCCTGATCTCCAGCTTGATTCTCAGCATATGGCAATTATTTCCCCTGATGAAGGAGCTATGTCTCGTTGTATTTTTTATTCATCTGTTTTAGGATTAGAACTCGGCATGTTTTATAAACGCCGCGATTATTCCCGTATTGTTAAAGGCCGTAACCCTATTGTTGCTCATGAATATTTAGGTGAAAGTGTTGAAAATAAAGATATAATCGTTGTTGACGATATGATATCTTCTGGTGATTCAATGCTTGAAATTGCTAAAAAATTAAAAGGCCTTGGCGCAGCCCGTATTTTTGTAGTCGCTACTTTTGGTCTTTTCTGCGAAGGCTTAGAAGGTTTTGATAAGGCTTATGAAAACGGTATTATAGATAAAGTATTTACAACTAATCTTATATATCGTACAGATGAACTTCTTCAAAGAGAATGGTATGTCGAAGTTGACATGTCAAAATATATGTCATATATTATCGATACTATTAATCACGATATGTCTATTAGTAAAATTTTATCTCCCCGTTCTCGTATATCAAGGCTTCTTAAACGCAAAGGCCTTACAAATCCTGAACAGGAAGATTTCCAGGAATGGTAAATAAAAATAAAAAAAGTGGTTAGGCAAAAATGTCTAACCACTCTTTTTTATTTATATTTAAAAAGAATTTTTAATTGCTTGTTCTACAGCATTTTCCTGATCTTTAGTAATCAATAAAGAAATATCAACTTCTGAAGTCGTAACAAGCCTGATATCAGCGCCAACGCTGGACGCTGCTTTAAATACCTTAGCTGCTACGCCATATTGATCCCGCATAAATTCGCCGTATACAGATATTTTACTATTACCGCTGCTGACAACTGCTTTAATATCCGGGCTATATTCTCTTAAAGACGGTATAAGATTTAATACCTTGCCAACATCATCATCTGATATTGTAAATGATATGCTTGTATGAGCGCTTATAGGAGCCGCTTGTGCAATCATATCTACATTTATACTGTTTTTAGCAAGTGTATCAAATATAAACGACATAAAATTTATATCAGCAGGTGCATTATGAAATGTAACAAGCGATACATCAAAACAAACTGATATATTTTGAATATTTTCCATATAAGCCACTCCTTTTATATTTTATTTTGAAGATACAAGATCTCCCATGTTATATATACCAGCAGATTTACCAAATAAAAACCTTGCAGCATTAAGAGAACCTACGGCAAAAATATTTTTTGATAAGGCTGTATGAGAAACTGTTATAATTTCATCACATCCGGCAAATATTACGTCATGTTCTCCTACAATAGTACCGCCGCGTATTGAATGGATACCGATTTCATTTTTAGGACGTTTTATCCTTCTTGAGTGACGGTCATATTCATATTGAACAGGAGTATCTATTTCTTCTGATATAGCATCTGCAATCATTAAAGCCGTACCGCTTGGTGCGTCAATTTTTTGATTATGATGTTTTTCAACAATTTCTATATCAAAGTCACTTCCAAGTACATTTTCAGCTTTTTTAACTAATTCAATAAGTAAATTTATCCCAAGTGACATATTGCCTGAATAAAATACCGGTATACTTTCAGCTGCTTTTTTTATATCTTCAACTGTTTGTTCAGAAAATCCCGTAGTTGCAATAACAATAGGCAATTTTTTATCTAAAGCAAATTTTAAAAGAGGAGGCAATGCATTTGGATGTGAAAAATCAATTATAACATCAATATCTTCTTTACAATTTTCTAAATTATCATAAACTGGAAAATTACCTGTTTCATTTGCTGTTATATCATATCCACATACAATTTCTAAGTCATCCATCCCGGATGCAACATTTATAATTGATTTACCCATTTTACCATTGCATCCGCTCAATAATATTTTCAACATTTTTATTTTCAACCTCCATTAACCGGTCTAATTAATAATAATTATTCCAGTTTATATCAAGCCGTATTCTTTCATAGTATCTTTAAGCTTATTCTCCAAAGCTTCAGGCATATTAGTTAACGGCATACGGCATGGACCTACATCTAAACCCATTAAATTCATTGCTGTTTTTACCGGGATAGGATTAACATCGCTGAATAAAGCATTCATAAGCTTAATATATTTAGTCTGCAATTTAGCGCCTAATCTAAAATTACCGTCAAGACAAGCCTGTGCAATATCATGTGATTCTTTAGGCAATATATTTGCAAAAACAGATATAACACCTTTTGCTCCTAAAGACATAAACGGAACAATTTGATCGTCATTTCCGCTGTAAATATCAATATTATCACCGCATAAAGCGACTGTATGGGCTAATGCCGCGATATTTCCGTTTGCTTCTTTTATAGCCGCAATATTCTGATGTTTAGCTAGCTCTACATATGTTTCCGGCAAAATATTTACCCCGGTTCTGCTTGGAACATTATAAAGTATTATAGGTACGTTTACTCTGTCAGCAATATAGTTATAATGGCGGATAAGGCCAAGCTGAGATGTTTTATTATAATATGGAGTTACCATTAAAAGACCGTCAGCACCCATTTTTTCCGCTTCAACAGATAATTCAACTGCATATGCCGTATCATTACTACCAGTACCTGCAATAACAGGTATACGTTTTGCCGTATGGTCAATACATGTCTGTATAACCTTACAATGTTCTTCATGATTAAGAGCGGATGATTCTCCAGTTGTTCCGCAGATAATTATAGCATCAGTACTATTTTTAATTTGAAAATCTATAAGTTCTTTTAACTTTGTATAATTTACAGAACCATCATTATTCATAGGTGTGACAATAGCAACAGCCGAACCTGTAAAAATAGTTTTTTTCAAGGTAAAAACCTCCTTAAGATTATAAAGCACAATAGATTAAGAAATTAAGCCAATTAATCAAGATAACCTTCTTTGCATAATAGTTCAGCCATTAATACAGCGCCGCCTGCAGCGCCTCTTAATGTATTATGTGATAAGCATACAAATTTATAATCATATTGACTGTCTTCACGAAGTCTTCCGATAGATACAGCCATACCATTTTCAAGATTCCTATCAAGTTTTGCCTGAGGACGGTTATCCTCATAAAAATAATGTAAAAATTGTTTAGGCGCGCTTGGCAATTGTAATTCCTGTGCCCTGCCTTTATAATTTACCCAGCGTTCTATTATTTCATCTTTGGATATTTTTTTATCCATTGATACAAATACAGCAGCTGTATGGCCATCACTTACCGGCACTCTAAGGCACTGTGATGTAATGGAAGGTGTGGATGCATTAATAATTTTGCCATCTTCAACCTTACCCCAGATTTTAAGCGGTTCTTGTTCAGATTTTTCTTCTTCTCCTCCTATAAATGGTATTACATTATCTATTATATCCGGAAATGTCTCAAATGTTTTTCCTGCACCGGATATTGCCTGATATGTACAGGCTAATACTTTTGTAATATTCAAATCCATAAGAGGATGTATCGCAGGAACATAACTTTGAAGAGAACAATTGGATTTTACTGCAACAAATCCGCGTTTTGTACCTAAACGTTTACGTTGAGATTCAATAATAACAGCGTGACCAGCATTTATTTCCGGTATAATCATTGGTACGTCTGGAGTAAACCTATGAGCGCTGTTATTTGATATAACCGGACATTCTGCTTTAGCATATTGCTCTTCAAGAGCTCTTATTTCTTCTTTTTTCATATCAACTGCACAGAATACAAAATCAACCTGTGACGCTATTTTATCTATATCTTTACTTGCATCCATTATTATCATATTTTCCATTGATTTAGGCATATCGCTTTGCATAGCCCATCTTCTGCCAACTGCTTCTTTATATGTTTTTCCAGCAGAACGTGGACTTGCAGCCAATACTTTTACATCAAACCACGGATGATTTTCTAAAAGCGTAGCAAAACGCTGTCCAACCATACCTGTAGCGCCTATTATTCCAACATTATACTTTTCTTTCATGAAAATATTCTCCATTTCTATATATTATATTTAATTAAAAAGCTAAATTAAAAAAACCGGTTGCCAACCGGTCATCAATGCAATATAATAGAGCTATTGGCGTTTTTTGCAATTATACAAATAACAACCGTTAAAATAAAAAAGATAGCTCTCCATCATAATTTGCAATGATGACAGTTATAAGGCTGTTAACCTTATACCCAGGATAAAAACTTGCCATATATTTTTTATCCTTCGGCAGAGTTGCCTTTCAAATAACATCTGCAGCCTGGCAGCCTTCGTTATTTTACTATTCAAATCCGCACCTCTATCAATATTTTTTACTGTTTATAATATATTATCATTGTGAAAGAGCTATGTCAAACAATTTTATTAAAATATATACATTTTTATATAAATTTAATTTTTTATATCAATCGAGGTAAATATTATGTTAAGATCTGATTTCTATTATGACCTTCCTGAACAGTTAATAGCACAGCATCCATGCGATAAGCGTGACCATTCCCGGCTTATGTATTTAAATAAAACCAATGGAGATATTTTTCATTACCATTTTTATGATATCATTGATCTTTTAAATCCCGGCGACTGTCTAATATTAAACGATTCCAGAGTAATCCCAGCAAGATTATACGGCAATCGTGAAGATACAGGCACTCAAGTAGAATTATTGCTGCTTAATCAAAAGAGTAAAGATATTTGGGAGGCGTTAGCAGGACCCGGTAAAAAGGCGCGTATTGGCAAACGTTTAGTGTTTGGCAACGGTTTATTAAAATGTGAAGTTATTGATGTTTTAGAAGGCGGTAACCGATTAGTAAAATTTGAATATGAAGGCGACTTTTTTAATATTTTAGAAAAAATCGGCCAAATGCCGCTGCCTCATTATATTACTGAAAAACTTGAAGATAATGAACGTTATCAAACGGTATATTCAAAAGAATTAGGTTCTGCCGCCGCTCCTACCGCAGGACTTCATTTTACAGAAGAATTATTAGAAAAAATAAAAAATAAAGGCATTAATATTGGATTTGTTACTTTACATGTCGGTTTAGG
This sequence comes from uncultured Clostridia bacterium, assembly GCA_944384895.1. Lineage (GTDB taxonomy): Bacteria > Bacillota > Clostridia > Oscillospirales > Acutalibacteraceae > RGIG7067. The sequence goes on from CALWVB010000062.1 coordinate 18,824, forward strand.
TACTTTTCGTCCAGTAAAAGCTGATAATATTTTAGAGCATAAAATGCATTCTGAACATTATTATATGCCAAAAGAAACAGCTGAACTTATTAATAAAACAAAACAAAACGGCGGACGTGTTATTTCAGTGGGTACTACAAGCTGCCGTACATTGGAAAGCGTTGCTACAAAAGAAGGCTGTATAAAAGCATCAGACGGCTGGACAGATATCTTTATTTATCCTGGATATAAATTTAAATGTATCGACGGTTTGCTTACTAATTTTCATTTGCCTGAAAGTACGCTTATAATGCTTGTATCCGCTTTTGCCGGTTATGATCATACTATGGCAGCATATAAAACGGCCGTAAATGAAAAATATCGGTTTTATAGTTTTGGCGATGCAATGCTTATCCTGTAAATGACTGAACAAATTGTGACATGAAAGAAATTACTGAATGGGAAGAAAATTCAACAGAACAGTAATTGAATTTCAAATCCTGCGTCCCGTGATGTTCGGAGATGCTATGTTCATATTATTAGTACAAATTGTTTCTCCATATAACAACTTCTTTTTCTGATTTTATCTTTTGTAATGTTCTTTCATTATTATGATAACAGTAAGAACAATAATGTGTTTTAAATAAATAGCAATTAAAATAAGATACGATATACCCTCTATGCGAAACAGTGATTTACTATTTCTTGCATAGAGGGTATTGTAATTTATCATAATATTCGCCTATAAGGATTACAGTTTATGGGATACAGCAATAATAAATTATTTTGGCTTTTTAAAATTTTTTATTTATTATAACTTTCTTTTAAACAAAAATCCGCTCAAAATAAACATGAATAAAAAATAAACTTATTGATTTTACGCAAATTTATATATTTTTTTATGAGAAACCTTAATCTCCGTATATTTACAACTAAGTATGTATTGTATTGGTTTTATAAGATGAAACTAAATGAAGCGTTAGAAATAGATCTTCATGTCATTAAAAAGCGTATACTTTTTATCTATGTCTGGTTTTGATAATAAAGGAATTTTGAACTTATTATTCTTTAGAAAATTACGGGCATATTACTCATCTTTTACTAAATTCTAACGACCGTCAATTAATGAACTCAACAGATTAAAATATCAAACTATATTATTTTTTCAAAAGTAACACTTACTCCATCAAAACTCCATCTTGGTATGGTACACTACTATCTGGAGGTGCAGACAATGTCGAAAACGATTTTAATTATAGAGGATGAAGAGGCCATTCAGGGCATAGTGAAAGCGTTTCTGGAGGATGAAGGATATAACGTAATGCTGGCTGGCGACGGATTCGAGGGAATAGAGAAATTCCATGCGTATCGTCCAGACCTCATCCTGCTGGATCTGATGCTTCCTAAAATGAACGGTTTTTCTGTCTGCGAGACGATTCGGAAAGAGAGCCAGGTCCCCATCATTATGCTCACCGCATTGGATGATGACGCCAGCCAGATGAAGGGCTTTGACGCTCTGGCAGACGATTACATCACCAAGCCCTGCTCCATGCCCCTTGTGGTAAAGCACATTGAGGCGGTGCTGCGTCGGGCGGAGCAGGGCGCCGGGGTGGAGACGAACATCCTCCGCTATAAGGATCTCACCCTGGATACGGACAGCTTCACGGTCCTT
>CALWVB010000063.1 GCA_944384895.1 uncultured Clostridia bacterium
TCTTCAATACGATGGAATGTGATTTCTTTACGGCAGCCTTTGGCAGCTTCTTCAAAAGATATTGTAACAGAAGCCTGAATATCACTACCACGGCGTGGAGAATTTGCAGTTGAATAACTTCTGGCACCGCCGCCAAAGAATGAACTGAATATATCACCTAAATCTCCGAGATCGCCAAAATCAAAACCGCCGTATCCACCTGCGCCGTATCCGCCGGAAGCCCTGCCTGCGCCAAAGTTAGGGTCAACACCAGCATGGCCGAATTGATCGTATTTAGCACGTTTTTGACTATCAGATAAAACCTCATAGGCTTCATTGACTTCTTTCATTTTTGCTTCGGCAGTTTTATCTCCCGGATTTAAATCAGGATGGTACTGTTTGGCCTTTTGACGGTAGGCCTTTTTTATTTCGTCTTCCGAAGCGCCTTTTTGAACACCCAGTACCTCATAAAAATCCCGTTTTTCGGCCAAATTAAAGCAACTCCCTTTTTAAATAAGTAAAACATAAAAATTTTATAAGTAAATTTTCAAGACGGAAGCCGTCTTAATATGACGGCTTCCGTTAAATTTTATATATTTGGATATAAATTATAATACTATATTAAAAATTAGTCAACATTCTTATAATCAGCGTCGTAAACATTATCGTCTCCGCCATTATTGCCGCCGTTTGGATTTCCGCCAGCCGGTCCGCCTGTTGGAGGTGTAGCGCCGTCTTGTGGAGCATTAGCTTTATAAAGTTTTTCTGCAAAGGAATACATCTTTGTTTGTGTAGCTTCCATTTGCTTCTTTATAGCTTCTATATCGTCGCCTTTAAGAGTTTCTTTAAGTTTATCAATTTCAGCCTGTACAGCGTCTTTATCAGCCTGATCAAGCTTATCACCGGCATCTTTTAATGTTTTTTCCATTTGATATACCATTTGATCGGCATTATTGCGAGTATCAATTTCTTCACGGCGTTTTTTATCTTCTTCTGCATATTGTTCTGCTTCATGTACAGCTTTTTCTATATCGTCTTTAGACATATTAGTATTAGAAGTGATAGTAATAGCAGTTTCTTTACCTGTACCTAAATCTTTAGCTGATACATGAACAATACCGTTAGCGTCAATATCAAAAGTAACTTCGATTTGTGGAACTCCTCTTGGAGCAGCTGGAATACCATCAAGATGGAATACACCTAATGTTTTATTATCTCTTGCAAATTCTCTTTCTCCTTGGAGAACATGCACTTCAACAGAAGTCTGTCCGTCGGCAGCTGTAGAGAATATCTGGCTCTTTTTGGTTGGTATTGTTGTATTTCTTTCAATAACCTTTGTATTTATACCACCCATGGTTTCGATACCAAGAGAAAGAGGAGTAACGTCAAGTAAAAGCAAACCTTTTACATCGCCGCCGAGAACACCGCCCTGGATAGCAGCGCCGATAGCAACACATTCATCAGGATTAATACCTTTAAAAGGATCTTTTCCTATAAAGTTTTTAATAGCATCCTGAACAGCTGGAATTCTTGTAGAACCGCCGACAAGCAATACTTTGTGAATTTGAGATTTATCAAGACCGGAATCCTGTAATGCCTGGCGTACAGGACCCATAGTAGCTTCAACAAGATCTGCTGTTAATTCATTAAATTTTGCTCTGGAAAGTGTCATATCAAGATGTTTTGGACCAGTAGCATCAGCTGTAATAAACGGAAGATTAATATTTGTTGTAGTCATACCGGAAAGTTCAATTTTAGCTTTTTCAGCAGCTTCTTTAATACGCTGCATAGCCATTTTATCAGCTGAAAGATCAACGCCTGTATCACGTTTAAAACCATCTACAAGCCAATTCATAATACGCTGGTCAAAATCATCGCCGCCAAGACGGTTATTGCCAGCTGTAGCTTTAACTTCCTGAGTACCGTCGCCCATTTCAATGATAGATACATCGAAAGTACCGCCGCCAAGGTCATATACCATAACGATTTGATCGTCTTCTTTATCAATACCATAAGCTAAAGCAGCTGCTGTTGGTTCATTTATAATACGTTTTACATCAAGTCCAGCAATTTTACCGGCATCTTTTGTAGCCTGACGCTGAGCATCAGTAAAATAAGCAGGTACTGTAATAACAGCTTCTGTTACAGGAGATCCAAGATAATTTTCTGCATCTTGTTTTAATTTTTGAAGGATCATTGAAGAAATTTCCTGAGGCGTATATTGTTTGCCATTTATATCAACTTTACGGGATGTACCCATATCACGTTTAATAGATGAGATTGTACGCTGTGGATTTGTAATAGCCTGGCGTTTTGCAACCTGGCCTACAAGTCTTTCTCCAGATTCAGTAAATGCTACAACGGATGGAGTTGTACGAGCGCCTTCTGCATTAGGAATAACAACAGGTTCGCCGCCTTCAATAACTGATACACAAGAATTAGTTGTACCAAGATCTATACCTATAACTTTTGACATAATAAATTACCTCCATATTTGGTTTATATTATCTATTATTTATTTTATAATATAAAAAATTTGACTGAATATAAAACTTAAATAAAATTATTAATTTGCAACCTGAACCATTGAATGACGAATAATTTTATCGCCTAATTTATAACCCTTTTGGAAACATTGGACAATAACATTTTGTTCCATTTCAGCATTTTCAACATGCATTACCGCATTATGATATTCAGGATTAAAAGGATCGCCTGGTTCAGCTTTAATAGCTTCAACTCCTATTGCTGTAAAACAATCATTTAATTGCTGTAATGTCATTTCAACGCCTTTTTTTAAATCAGATGAATCATCAGAAGCAGCGGTTAAAGCTCTTTCTAGATTATCAGCTACCGGCAATAAGGCTGCGACCGCTTCTATTTTTGCCAAAGTATAAGCCGATTGTTTTTCTGCAATACTGCGTTTACGAAAATTTTCATATTCAGCTGCTGTACGCAGTAAAAGTTCATGCTCTTTATCATATTTTTCTTTTAATTCATTAATTTGTTTTTGTTCATCACTAAGTTTTTCATCTACATTATTTTGTTCAGCCTGATTGTCAGAAGCAGTATTTTCTGCTGTATTATTTTCATCTTTATTTTCTATAGTTTCATTTTCCACATTGTTCTTATTCTTTTTCAAAACCAACGCTCCTTAATTTAAGTTTTATATATTATCATAAATATGTTATGAACTACCATCTTTATCAGATATATCGCCTTCGCCAAGAACATCACTTAACAATTTGCCCACACGCATGGCAAAATATTCAAGACTTGGTATTAATTTGGCATAATTCATACGGTCAGGACCTAAAACACCCAGAGCTCCGGATTCATATCCTCCTATACGATAATTAGCTACTAATAAACTTGAACCATCAAGTGCATGTTGATTTGCTTCACTGCCTAATACTACGCTTACGCCGCCTTTATGCCGGCGAAGCAGCGATAACATTTTATCACGCTGTGCTAAAAATTCGAATAATTCCCGTGCTCTTGTTCCGCCATATTCAGGGTGAAGCAATAGATTTGCCTGGCCTTTTAAACACAATTCGGATTCGCCAGCTTCACGGGAGGCTTCGTATACCGACATAAGCAATGGGATCATATCAAAAGCATGTTCACCTAAACTTACTGCTAAAGTTTGAATATATGGTAAAGTTATATCGCATATATTTTGTCCTACAATAGAATTTTGGACAATATTATAAAACATGCCTATCAAATCGCTTGTTATATTGCATCCGGATCGGCATAATTTTGATTTCATAATACCGTTTGATGATAATAATACAATAACAGCATTGCGTTTACCAGCTGGGATTAATTCCACATGCGTTATAGTTGCTTCTTCAGCTGCAGGAGTTGTAGTAAGTCCTGCCATATTGGTAAGTTCTGCTAATGCTGCCGATGCATTTTCTAATAGTTTTTCTGGGTCATCTTTATCTGACAACATATCATCTATAATCTTTTTTTCTTCATCAGAAAGGGGATAACGGGTCATAAGCTTATCTATATACAGCCGGTATCCAGCTTGAGAAGGTATTCTTCCTGCTGATGTATGCGGCTGTTCAATTAGACCTAACTGTGCTAATTCAGCCATATCATTTCTGATTGTTGCTGATGATACGGAATTATCCAGCAGATCAACTACAGCTTTGGAACCAACCGGCTCGCCAGTCTGTATATAGGATTTTATAATGGCCGACAATACCCGGAGCTTTCTTTCGCTTAATTGTATGTTAAGCTCTTTCATATTGACCACCGCCTTTTAAATGAGCCTGTTTTCAGGTTTACATAATACAGTAATTATGTTTTTTGTTAGCACTCATAATGTATGAGTGCTAACCATCTACTAATTTACCATTACTTTGCAAAATTGTCAATAGTTTATTTGTAAATGTATTGTTAATAGACAAGTTGATTTATTAGATGATATATATAAATATATTAAAACACTATATGGCACATTGCATAACTTATCTTGTTTTGGATTATATATTAATAAATAATAGTCTTTATATTTTACGAAAAATATTTCAGGTCATGTTAACTGGGTGGCGCCTGCGTGCAACCATATTTTATATGGTTGCCAAATGCAAAATAATTTGTCTATATAAAGATGCTGCTAAAAAATAATGTTTGGTTTCATATTCTCCACTCGGCTCTAATTTAAGTTATTATTTTGCATAAAAGCGCATCATAAAGATGCGCTGCGCAGGCGCCCCCTTTTACAGCGGGTATTCTTGTTATCTACTCTTATTAAGATGAATTTTAATACAGTTTTTTACTTTATTTTATTAAATATTATATTTTATATATTAAAATTAATAATAAAGTTTACTATCTATTAAATCATTTATAAATTTTTCCTTATTAGATATTAAAAAAGCATAGACTTTAATTGAAAAGGAAATAATATTTTTAACTTTATAATATAAAGGAGAAAATATTATGTTTAAACATGATAAACAATTATTACATGAAGTAAGAGTAGAACGTCCGAATCCAAATTATGCCGCATTATTACAAGAACAGCTTGGTGGACCTCAGGGTGAATTAAAAGCTGCTATGCAATATTTATCACAAAGTATGAGAATAAAAGATAAAGAAATAAAAGATTTATTTTTGGATACAGCAGTAGAAGAATTAGGCCATCTTGAAATGGTTGCTACAACTGTTAATTTATTAAATGGACATGAACTTAATGCAAATAATGCAACAGTAGGTTCAGTTGAAGCACATGTATTAACTGGCCTTACACCTATGCTTGCAAATGCATCGGGATATCTTTGGACATCAGCTTATGTAAATGAAACAGGGGATCTTGCCGCTGATTTATTATCCGATATAGCATCTGAACAGAGGGCTAAAGTTGTATATCAATATTTATATAGGCAGATTGATGATAAAGGGGTAAGAGAAACAATAGATTTCCTGCTTAATCGTGAAGAAGCACATAATACTATGTTTCGTGAAGCATTTAATAAAATACAGGATACCGGTTCACAACAGGATTGGGGTACTACAAGAAATTCCAGAATTTATTTTGATTTATCAAAACCAGGCGGACAATCATTTGATCCAGCTAAAACACAAGCTCCAAGTTTTAATATTCATTAATATAGTTTTGTTTATTTCCTGGGAAACATGTAGATAAAAGTAAATTAATACAAAAGGATGAGTATATTTGAATGCAAATATTGATAGAGAAGGCTGTATTGGTTGTGGATTATGTCCAACAATTTGTCCAGCAGTTTTCAGAATAGCAGATGATGGCCTAGCTGAAGTATATACAAATCCAATACCTGAGCAAGAATATGATAATGCTATTGAAGCTCAAGAAAATTGTCCAGTATCAGTAATAAATGTAGAATAAAAAATGATGCAGCTAAAAAATAGCTGCATTATTTTTTATTGTTGCCATTAGGCAAAACAAAACCGCTGGTTCTAGCAGGGGTAAATAAAAAAGTCTTGGCAAATGAAACCTCCATACTACAATCGAGAAGATTTGGCAGCCGCATCACGAAAGAGCAAGGAGGTTTTACGCAGGTGAAAAACGAAGTAAAGCACACGGCGCATTCTACCATGTGGTATTTGCGCCGAAGTACCGCCGAAAAGTGATCTATAAGGCGGTTGCGCAGGGACATCAAGAGATCATCAAAAAGCGATGCAAGGAGATGAAAGTGGAGATTATCGAGGGCCAAGCATGCCCAGATCACATTCATCTATTAGTTAGTATCCCGCCGCACATGAGTATAGTACAGTTCGTAGGGACGCTTAGGGAGCAAAAGTGCACTGATGATCTTCGATAGGCACGCAAATCTGAAGTATAAATACGGGAGTAGGAATTTTTGGTGCCGTGGATACTTTGTGGATCCGGTAGGGAAAATGCGAAGATGATCCAGGAGTACATCCAAAACCAGTTGGAAGAAGATTTGGTAAGTGATTAAATCTCACTCAAGGAGTACATAGACCCGTTCACGGGTGGAAAGAGGAAGTAGGCAAAAGAAAACAGCCGCTTTTAGCGGCTGCTTGTAATTGTGATGCGATGGTAAACCCTCAGACCCCTTCTAGGGGTCAGCAAGTACTGACCCATCTGGGGCCTGTGCAAACCACTAGTTTACTAGTGGTTTTGATTAGTTATATTTTAGTTCAGGCTTAATGAAAATTATTCTTCAATAAAAAGAATACCTAAAGTATTAGGGCCGCAATGAGCGCTTACAGAACAGCCGGCAGTTGTTTCAAGAATTTCTTCGAATGGAGTTTTTTCTTCAAGAATTTTTCGAACTCTAGCAACATTTTCAGGATCAGTTCTTGTATGAGTAATAAATATTCTGTTTTTACGTACATTTGGAAAAGCTGCGATACGGTTTAATGTATATTCTTCAAGAACGTCACCATATTTACCACGGTATTTTTTACCTACTTCCATTTTACCATGCTTAACTTCTATACAAGGTTTTAATTTTAAGACATTGGCTCCTAAAGCAGCTACACCAGAACATCTTCCACCTTTCCATAAATAAAGCAGTTTATCAATAATAAAGCTGGTATTCACTTTTGGACGCATTGCGTTGACTTTATCAGCTATTTCTTTTGCGCTATATCCTTCAGAAGCTAAATCACATGCATATAATACCAATAAACCTATACCAGTGGAAAGATTTTCAGAATCAATTGGATAAATATCTCCTAATTCCTGCGCTGCTATTGAACAGTTTGCATATGTACTGGACATCTGCGAACTTATACAAAAATGGACTATTTCACAATCATCAGTTTTTATTTTACTAAAATAATCAACATATTCACCTGGATTAATAGCAGCTGTTGTTGGAAGACGGCCGGTATCTTCATAATATTTATAAATATCATCCGGTACTGCGGTTACGCCGTCATAACGGCATTCATCTCCAAAATGGATTGCAAGCGGAGTTATGGAAATATTATATTTTTTTACTAATTCAGGTGATAAATCACAGGTGCTATCGCTTGATATTAAAACCTTTTTTGCCATTTAAATCTTCTCCTTCTCACATAATACTACGAGTTTTTGTTTTTGATGGATAATATGACTTGTGTTTGTTTTATAGATCAACAAAAAAATTATTCAATTAAACAAAATGAGAAAACAATAGCAGTGAAAACACAATATTAATCTTATAGGTAAATAAAATAATAAATAAGTAAATAAAACTACATATACCTAGCGTTTTATTGATAAAAAATGTTTTTAATTACACTATCGTATAAATAGGGGGGCGCCTGCGCGCCGCCATATTTACAATATGGTGGCTATATGCAAAATAATTTGTGATATAAGAGACATTGCTCGTAAGATAATATTTGTTTTATATTTTTACTTTTCTCATTTTATGAGCTATTATTTTGCATCCCAGCGCATCTTTGATGCGCTTCGCAGGCGCCCCCCTTTCAGCAGTGCTTTCTAAATGTATGCTCACTTAATTTAAAGTTAATTTTAATATCTATATTGGCTTATTAGTTCTATTATTTTTATAATACTTATTTTTGTCTTGTATTATTTTAAATTACTCTTAAAAATATAAAATGAATAACAACAAATAATTATTTAATAAAACTATATGCAAAAGATCATTATGTTTTTACACATAAATAATCTTAATTTATTGGAACAGTATATCATAATAATAAAAATAATACAATCACAAAAGCAAATATTAAGCATTGTATATTATAAAATGATCAATCAATATTTTTATTTTTTTGCATATTTTTATTATCCTTTTTTACTGAAGGAGAAAATACTTCTTTTAATCCTAAAAGCAATATTCCTACTGCAAATATTTTGCTAAGCCATTTTGAATCTATCATACCGCCTATATACCATCCAGCCCATGCGCCTAACAATCCAAGAGCAGCTGATAATAAAGCTGTTTTCCATTCAATTAATTTACTTTTTGAATGTAATATTAATGATAATAATGCTATTGGAATAAAAAATATTAAATTTATACCTTGGGATTGTAATTGTTCCATACCAGCTATTGCAGTTAAATATATTAATAATACCGTACCGCCGCCAAGTCCTAATGATGCGGCCATACCGGATAATATTCCTGATACACCTATTAAAATCCATTCATTCATTTTAATAATAACCTCACTGCTGCCCAAATCATAAATATTCCAAATATTCTTTTTAATAATGTTCCGCTTATACGCGGTAATAACCATGCTCCAATTAATGCTCCTATTATTCCAAACGGTATATATGGCATAGCATCTGATATTTGTACTCGTCCGGATGTATAATAAAGTACAGCGGAAAAAATACTAAGAGGTAAAATTACAGCTATAGAAGTAGCGTGGCTTTGACGGGGTGATAAACCTTCCTTTTCAAGTAAAGGTACAGCTAACATACCGCCGCCGGCTCCTAATAAACCGTTTATTAAACCTACTCCTATGGAACCTATCCATTTAAGGACATTTTTCATAATAAAATATATACTCCTTAAAAAATTCAGTAATAAATATAAGAATAAAATAATATTAATTAAATTAGTAACACGATTATTATTGCGCGATTATAAAATAATTATTAGTAACATTTTGGTGAATTTTAGCATAAAATATTTTCCTGTTAATTTTCATTAAAATTAATGCTAATCCAACATATTTTGTAATTGGCAAACATAATAATTGACTGAATAATACGAGGAGGTAGATTAGAGTGTTTGTATATTCAATTAAAACATCCAAAGGCAAAATGCTTGCGGCTATAGCTATAACCGCCGCTGTTATTATCCTATTGATCCTTATTTTCGCTGGAACAAATTCTGATGCTGCTGAAACTGCGGCAAAAGGTAAGGTTAATCTTAGCGCTAATACCGCTGCTGAACGTGTCCAATTTTTATCACAATTTGGCTGGGAAGTAAAAGAAGAACCTTTAGAAGTAACAGAAGTTATGATACCGGAAGAATTTGATGACACATATACCGAATATAATGAAATCCAGAAAAAACAAAATATGGATTTATCAAAGTTAAAAGGTAAAAAAGTTAAAAGATGGACATATGAAGTAACAAATTATCCTAAACAAACTGAAGGTGTAAGAGCTAATTTACTTGTTTTAGACGGTAAAGTTGTAGGCGGAGATATATGTTCAAATGATGCTGCCAATGGCTTTATGCATGGATTTGCACTGGATACAGCTACAGCCAATGGTATTGAAGTTACATATGACGTAACGTCGGATGGAACAATAGTAACTCAAGGTTCTGCTGACAGCCAAGCTACAGATACAACAAGCAGCGAAGCGGTAGAAACTGATGCTAGTGTTGAAAATCCTCAGACAGGTGATGATTGGGAATAATTGCTAATGTATAAAATTAACAAATTATATTGATACACTTTCACCATATTGTTTAATAAGGTCTCATAAATCTAATTGAAAATACGGCGGACTTTTGGTATAATCAAAATATCCGCCGTATTGTTTTAATTTAATATGATTGTTTTTGTCGGAATTTATTTTTTTATACAAATGGGGAGGCTAATATTTATGCCTTATGAAAGGCTGGATAAAATTATATCATCACAATGCTCATTATCCAGAAAAAATGCAAGAATAGCAATTTTTAAAGGACAGGTAACTATAAATGATAAAATAGTGACCGACCCATCTTATAAATCCGATACTGAAACTGATAAAATTAGTTATAATGGACAAGTGGTGGATTATAATAAATATGTTTATATAATGATGAATAAACCGGCTGGTATATTATCTGCAAGCCGTGATATTAGAGATAAGACGGTTATTGATCTGTTGGATGAAAACTTAAAAAAACGCAATATTTTTCCGGCAGGCCGGCTTGATAAAGATACAGTAGGTCTTATGATATTGACTGATGATGGAGATTTTTGTCATAAAATAATATCTCCGAAAAAGAAGGTTTATAAAACTTATCTTGCTAAACTTGATAAACCGCTTCCTTTAGATGCTGCTCAAATCTTTGAAAAAGGCATTACTCTTGAGGATGGAACTAAATATCTTCCGGCAGAATGTAATAAGGCGTCGCAAGGTGAAAATTTTGCCAGAGTAAAAATATGTGAAGGTAAGTTTCATCAGGTTAAAAAAATGTTTGAAGCGATTGGCTGCAATGTAGTATATTTAAAAAGAGAAAAGATAGGCGGACTTTTGTTAGATCCTGATTTAAAAGAAGGACAATACAGATTTATAAATAATGAGGAAATATTTAGTATTTTTAATTAGTTTATAGTGTTTTTGTAAAAATAAGTGATAATATCTAAACCAACTTTATATGCATATTGCAGTATAAATGAAAAATATTCAGCTGAGATATGTACAAACTATTGATAATTTAGTGCGAAAATGTTAAAAAAATTAAAATTTTGTGCAGTTTTTGAAAAAAATAGCACTATATGTATTGCAATATGTCGAGTATTTGTGTAAAATGATGATGTATTATATTTTAATCTGGATGACTATGCGGCCATGAGCCCAAATTTTTGTATAAAGAGGGGTTTAGATCATATGTCCAACAGACTTTTTCAGAGTTTTGTACATCAAATGAAAGATGCTATTGAAAGAACAGTAGGCGTTATAGATGAAACATCAGCTATAATAGCATGCAGTGAACTGGGCAGGATCGGCGAAATGCAAAACACCGTTTCTATAGATACAATACCGACAACCGAGGTTCTTGTGCGTAACGGCATGACATATAAAACCTTTGGTACCCGTTCAAAATCGGATTATGCGGTTTTTGTCGATGGTACGGATGAAACAGCTGCAAAATTTGCTGCTATGTTAGCTATTTCCCTTTCCAACATCAAACAATATTATGATGAAAAATATGACAGGGGTAATTTTATAAAAAATGTCATATTGGATAATATTCTGCCTGGCGATATTTATTTAAAAGCAAGAGAACTTCGGTTTAATACCGATGTATCAAGAGTAGTATTGCTTATCAGAATAACATCGCGTACAGATGCCACAACATTTGATATTATTCAAAATCTTTTCCCAGATAAAAATAAAGATTTTGTTATTAATATTAATGAAAATGATATAGCATTAGTAAAAGAAACAAAAGCTACTATTGAAACATCTGATTTGGAAAAATTAGCCCGTTCAATAGTAGATACTTTAAGCAGCGAATTTAATACTCATGCGCTTGTCGGTATTGGTACAACTGTTGTAGGTATTAAGGATCTTGCACGTTCATTTAAAGAAGCTCAGGTTTCTTTGGAAGTAAGTAAAGTATTTGATACAGATAAAGCTATTGTAAGCTATGACAATTTAGGTATAGCAAGGCTTATTTATCAGCTGCCGACAACCCTTTGTGAAATGTTCCTTCGCGAAGTATTTAGAAAGGGTTCAATAGAAGCTTTGGATAGAGAAACTTTATTTACTATTCAGAAATTCTTTGAAAATAATCTTAATGTTTCTGAAACATCAAGAAAATTGTTTGTTCATAGAAACACACTTGTATACCGTCTTGAAAAAATAAAGAAATTAACAGGGCTTGATTTAAGAGAATTTGATCATGCCATAGTATTCAAGGTAGCGTTAATGGTTAAAAAATATTTGACAGCAAATCCTGTTAAATATTAATGGCTATATATCTATATATCATATTTTGTTCTGTTTATGATATAATTGATACATGTATAGATGGGTGAAAGAGGATAGATTGAAAAGTGAGATATAAAACGGTATCTACCAGTAATGAAAAGATGGAGATGACCGCTCGCGGCAAAGCGTCCGTTTTTGCGGCGGTATTGAATAAAGTTCAATTATAACCCGCCGTAAAAGCTGAAAAATTTAGTAGAGCTATCGTATAGGAATAATTAAGCGCAAATTTACGTTTGGCTTTGACAAATGAAAGGACGGAGGTGCCTGTGGTCGAATTTAAAAATGTTTCAAAAATATATGAAAATGGAACTGTAGCGCTTAAGGATATCAGCCTTAATATAAGCAAAGGAGAATTTGTATTTGTTGTAGGCGATTCCGGCGCAGGTAAAAGTACATTTTTGAAATTGATAATTGCTGAGGAAAAACCAACATCTGGTGAAATCAGCGTTAATAATTATAATATTAATACAATGAAAAGAAAGGAAATACCATACCTTAGAAGGACTATGGGTATAGTATTCCAGGATTTTAGGCTTATACCTAAAATGACAGTATATGATAATGTAGCGTTTGCTTTAAGGGTAACAGGTGCTTCTATGAGAAATATCCGTAAAAGGGTACCTTATATTTTAGGGCTTGTTGGCCTGTCTCATAAAGCAAAATGTAAGCCAAATGAATTATCAGGCGGTGAACAGCAAAGGGTTGGTCTTGCAAGAGCTTTAATAAATAACCCTTCTATGATAATAGCTGATGAACCGACCGGTAATATTGACCCAAAGCTTACATATGAAATAGTAGAATTATTATCAGAAATAAACCGCAGAGGAACTACTGTAATAATGGTTACGCATGAACGTAATCTTATTAAGCAGTTTAATCATAGAGTAGTTATGATAGATGAAGGTTATCTGGTAACAGATGCTATAAATCAGGTTGATTCTGATGATTTGCTTGATAAGCAATCTCTTGATTATACTCAAGAATACGGTTATTTAAGCGATAGTCCCAACTATGACGAAGATAGAACAATGTCAAGGAGGGGCTATTAATGAGCAGTATAAGATATCTATTTACAGAAGGCATTAAAAATATTTTTACAAACAGATTAATGGCATTTGCTTCATTTGGCGTATTAGTATGTTGCCTTCTTATGATGGGATGTTCATTATTGTTTGTTCTTAATGTAAACGAAGCATTTGAAAGCGTAGAAGAACAAAATGTTATGCAGGTTTATATTAAGGATGGAGTAGATCAGGAAACAATAGATGATCTTATGATCAGGTTTTCTGAAATGGATAATATTTCAAAATGTGAATATGTATCCAAAGAGGAAGCGTTTGATAGTTTTTTAAATTCCAATGAAGATTATTCAGATATATTTGGCGGCCTTGCATATGATAATCCATTACCTGCAAGCTTTAAGCTGACAGTAGAAGATCTAACACAATATCAAAATACTTATGATGCTGTTTCAGCTGTAAACGAAGTGGAAAGTGTAAGAGGCCAATATGATGTGGCGCAAAAATTGCTTGGAATAAGGCAGTTAATAGCTATAATCAGCTTTTGGATTGTTGGGCTTTTGGCTTTTGTATCATTATTTATAATTTCCAATACCATACGTATAACAATGCATGGCAGACGTTTGGAAATTAGTATAATGAAATCAGTAGGAGCTACTGATGGATTTGTAACAGTGCCGTTTGTTGTAGAAGGTATGATGTTAGGATTATTATCAAGTATAGCTTCATTCTTTGCAATATGGTATATTTATAACAGTGCAGATGGTGTTATGCTGGATACATTAGGCACCCCAATTATACCGTTTACAGAGATTTGGCTGCCTATTATAATAATATTCCTTGTAGTTGGTTTATTGGCCGGAGGATTAGGAAGTGGAATTTCTATAAGAAAATATCTGAAAAGCGGAGGAGGAAGTGTATATGACGCTATTTAAAAAAATATCAAAACGCAGAATCATATCTTTTATACTTGCGATGTCCTTAATATTTACAGTATTTGCAATTCCAATGCCTACAGGGGCTGATACTCTGTCAGAATTGGAAAATCAATATAAAGAACTTGAAAAAGAAAGAACTCAAATTCAAGAAAATTACCAGGATACTATAAATCAAAAACAAGATAAAGAAGAATACTCAAGTATGCTTGAGCAGCAAATATCTTCAACTATGCAGCAACTTGATATACTTATTTTCAGAATAGAAGTTTTGGATAATGATATAGCTGCATTGGAAAAAGAAATTGCAGAAAAAGAAAAAGAAATTGATGAATGCTATGAGCTTTATAAAGACCGTGTGCGTGCTATTTATATGTCTGGTCAAACGGGTATGCTTGAATTTCTTCTTGATTCCAATAGCTTAGGCGACTTCTATGACCGTTTTATGATGGCTAAATCTGTATCAGAACATGATAATGAAATGATGGATCAATTGAAAAATGATAAAGAAGAGCTTGAAGCTAAAAAGCAGCAGATTGAACAAAATCGTGCTGATATAAGCCGTTCAAAAACTGAACAAGAAGCTAAAAGCGCAGAGCTTGACAGGTTATATGAAGAAAATAACCAGATTATTGCTCAGCTTATGCAAAATGAAGAATATGCTTTAAAAGAACGCCAAAGAAAAGATCAAGAAATGGCGGAAGTTAATGCTGAAATTGAAAAAGCATATGAGGAAATTGAACGTCAAAAACAAGAAGAAGCTAATCAGTCAGGCGGAATATTAGTTTATCCGGAAGATAATGGAAACAATGGCAGTGATAATATATTCAATGTTGTAGATCCGGAAAGTGGAAGAACAGAAGTTATTATTAATGGCGCTGTTTCATCAAAAGGTTTCCAATGGCCTTGCCCAGAATTATCTCTTATAACTTCTGGATATAAACCAAGCGACCGCGGTTATGCACATAATGGTATTGATATAGCTGGTGCCGGAGCATATGGAACACCTATTGTTGCAACACGTTCTGGTACAGTTTCATTAGTTGCTGACCATGGCGATAAGAGCTATGGTAAATTTGTTATGATAGACCATGGTTACATAGACGGCAAACATTATGTTACATTATACGGACATTGCAGCAAATTATATGTATCAGAAGGACAAAAAGTTCAACAGGGTCAACAAATTGCTGCTGTAGGTTCCACAGGCGATTCAACAGGACCGCATTGTCATTTTGAAGTAAGAGTTGATGGTAAATTTACAAATCCTATCAGTTACTTCTAAAAAAATTGAAATTTATTATTGATATAAGCGCGAGCCCTCGATAGGAAATATATCGGGGGCATTGGTGCTGATATAGGGCATAAGCTGTAAATTGGTCCAAATTAAGACAAATAAGCTTTAAAAGGATAATAAAATTTTAGCGACGTTGTATTAATGAAACTTAGGAGATTAATTTATGAATAAAAAAATTTCACTTGGCGCAGCTCTTGCTATGTTAGTTCTTGTTGCTGCAACAGCAGTATTTATAACTATGGCAGTATCCATGCAAATGTTTAATACTGATTCTTCAGAAATAGGTAATCGTACTGAAAATATCGCAAAAATAACAGAAATTGATAAGGTTGTCAGAGATAATTATGTTGGCCAAATTGATGAGGATAAATTGACAATAGGTATTGCAGATGGCTATTTTAAGGGATTAGATGATCCTCATTCTTATTATTTATCAGCTGATGAATATACTGATATTTTGAATTATCGTACAGGTAAATCTAATGAAATAGGCGCTTATGTTACTGATAATGGAGATAGTGGATTATATGTATATTTTGTTATGTCTAATTCACCGGCAAGTAAGGCTGGCATGCAAGATGGCGATACTATAACAGCTATATCAGGAAGAGCAATTGCTGAAATAGGTGTTGAACAAGCAACAGAAGAACTTAAATCTATTACTCAGCCTGTTGATATTACTGTTATGCGTGAAGGTGTAGAATTAACATTACAAATTAATCCAGAACAATTTGCTTATACTACAATTGAAGCGATAGTTATGGAAGATATCGGTTACATAAGAATTTATGATTTTATAGATTCTACATCTGATCAATTTATAGATGCTGTAGAAACTATGTTAAAACAAAATGTAAGAGGTTTTATATTTGATGTACGCCATAACAGCGGCGGTACCCTTTCATCAGTTGTTGATATGATCGACAGGTTATGTCCGGCAGGTGATATTGTATCAAAAACTGATAAAAATGGTGTTACAACTGTAATGCATAAATCAGACGCAAAAGAAGTTAATCTTCCAATGATAGTTTTAGTGGATGAAGAAACGGCAAGCGCAGCTGAATTATTTGCATGTGCATTGCGTGATTATGATAAAGCTGAACTTGTAGGTGTACAAACATATGGTAAAGGTTCTATGCAGGAATTATTCCCGTTTAAAGACGGATCAGCTATTAATTTAACAACAGCATTATATAATCCGCCTAAGAGCCCTAATTATGATGGAGTTGGTATAACACCTGACCATGAAGTCGAGTTAAATCCTGCTCCGGCTAATTTCTATATGATGACTGAAAATGAAGATACACAGCTTCAATATGCTTTAGCATATTTTATGCAGCAATAGTTTAATATTAAAATTATAATAAAAAATAACAGCATCTTTTGATGCTGTTATTTTTTATTACACAATTTAGGTCGATTTACAAGAAACTACACGCAGACCGTGAAACGGGCTGCTGACAACAAAATAAAGGCTGAACATCAAGCACAGCAAAGTGCGAGGTGTTCAGCTTGTTTTGTTGTCCGGGAGTTACAAAGGGAAAAAACTTTGCTTTGCAAAAGTAAAATAAATAACAATATGACATAAATATCCATTCTCATAATAACAGGCAGATTTGACCTGCTTATATGTTGCCATGCCTGTGATGCTATTAATTTTTTTGACGCCTTTTTGGAGACCTTGAGGCGTCCTATATTGAAAAGTGGAGACATAAGCCGGTACGCCATTTTAGGTCATTTTAGAGATTAAGCAAACCACCAGTGAACTGATGGTTTTGATTAGTATATTACTTTATATATTCTCTTACTCTAAATTTAACCCCTGCTTTTTCAGCAAGTTTACGACATTTTTCTATTTCATCTTTACCAATAGTATCAACAACTGACAATATAACTGATGGTACAAAATTTTTCACGTTTGAAGCAAATTTTAATATAGCTGGTAAAGCATCAAGACCATAATCTGAATGGCATATCTCATCATAGCCTTCAGGAGTAGAACTATTGAGGCTAATGGAAATAACATCAGCGATACCTTCAAGATCTTGAGATGTATCACGGTTATAAATTAAATCACTTAAACCGTTTGTATTAATTCTAATAGGAATATTTGCTTTAGATTTAATATAACAGCTAATTTGCTTTACATCATCAAGACGCATTAACGGTTCGCCATATCCGCAGAATACAACCGATTCATATTTGCTAAAATCACGTTTTTCTAGATCAGATATTATCTCGTCCATATCAGGTTCATGATCCAGCCATAAACTATCAGCATCGCCAACAGATTGTTTATAATTGCGTACACAAAATTCGCATCTATTAGGACAACGGTTTGTTATATTAAGATATAATGAATTACCAACGACATATGATATAGTCAAAATTTTTGCGCCTCCAAATTAGGATAAAATATAAACTATCAACACATTATTTATTTATAGACATCTTTGGAAATAGTTTTAATGCGTTTTGTGTAGTAGCTTCATATAACGTTTCAACATCAATATTTCTCGCTTTAGCTATAGTTTCAGCTGAATATTTTATAAGGGTAGAATCACAGCGTTTACCTCGGAATGGAATAGGTGCAAGATACGGAGCGTCTGTTTCCAAAACTATATGATCAATTGGAATTTGAGCTGCGGCATCCAGCGGATGTTTTACATTTTTAAATGTTATAGATCCTCCGAAACCTACATACATACCTAATTTAACTAATTCTTTCATCATTTCAACGCTGCCGGAAAAACAATGAACTACTCCTTTGGGCTGATATTTCCTAAGTATATCCATCGTATCGCCATGAGCTTCCCTGTCATGAATAACTATAGGTAAATCCAGCTCTTTAGCTAATTTAATATGCTCTTCAAATATTTTTATTTGTATATCGCGCTCACAAAAATCATAATGATAATCAAGCCCAATTTCTGCTATAGCTACTACTTTAGGATGTTTTGCTAAACTAATAATTTCATCCTGCCAGCCATCTTTAAGCTCGCCTGCATGATGAGGATGAACTCCTACCCCAGCCCAGCAGTAGTCATATTGTTCAGCAATTTCTATACACTTTTTTGCAGAAGCAATATTGCTTGCACAGTTTACAACGCCGATGATTCCAGCCGACGGCAAGCCTTGTAATAGGCTGTCGCGGTCAAAATCAAATGAATCGTCGTCGTAATGTGCATGTGTGTCTATATATTTAAGCATAATTTTATATACACTCGTTTCGATTTAAAATATTATCTTATTTTTGAACCAGCCGGTACGCTTTCATCAAGGAAAACTACCTTTACGTCATCTTCACCTGCATCGGCAGCTAAAATCATACCCTGGCTTTCTACACCGCATAATTTAGCCGGTTTAAGATTAGATACAACAATAACAGTTTTATTTATTAAATCCTCTGGTTTATACCATTTAGCAATACCTGATACAACCTGGCGGCCTTTATCGCCGTCGTCCAATTGGAGACAGAGCAGCTTTTTAGCACGCTTTACAGGCTCGCATGATATTATTTTGGCAGCTTTAAGTTCAACCTTAGCAAAATCATCTATAGTAATAAGAGAAGCTATCCCTTCAGGAACAGATGCTTTTTCATTACCTTTTGCTATATCCGCTTTTGTTTCATCTGATTTTTTATCATCAGCTGGCTCTTTAGTCGGGACAATAGCCTCCAATTGGGCCAGTTCTTTAACAGGATCAATTCTTGGGAAAAGTGTATCGCCCTTTGCAACAGTGATATTGCGAGGCATTATTCCCCATTGTCCAGCTGAATCCCATGTCATATATTTTTCATCTATGCCAATCTGATCTGCTATTTTTGCAGGAGTAGACGGCATAAATGGAGTGATAAGGATGGCAGCAATACGAATAGCTTCGCATAAATTATACATAACGGTATTAAGCCTATCTTTTTTGGATTCATCCTTAGCTAAAACCCATGGCATGGTTTCATCTATATATTTATTTGTACGGGAGATTAGCTTCCAGATTTCACTTAAAGCATTGGAAAACTGCATATTATCTAAATAACTTTCAGCAGATGACTTTGTCTGGCGAGCAAGCTCAATAAGCTCATTATCGAGCTCATCCGGTATATTAACATCAGATAATGTGCCACCGAAATATTTAATAATCATGGCAACTGTACGTGAAACGAGATTGCCTAAATCATTAGCTAAATCGGAATTAATACGGCTTATAAGCGATTCATTTGTAAAGTTACCGTCTGAACCAAATGGAATTTCACGCATAAGGAAATAACGAATAGCATCTACACCATAACGGTCGCATAAAAGCACAGGATCAACAACATTACCCTTGGATTTTGACATTTTACCGCCGCCTATTACAAGCCAGCCATGGCCGAATACTTTTTTAGGCAATGGTAAATTTAAAGACATAAGCATAGCAGGCCAGATAATAGTATGGAAACGTACTATTTCCTTGCCGACAAGATGAATATCAGCCGGCCAATATTTTTGAAAATCACTATCGTCATCCGAACCATATCCCATTGCAGTGATATAATTGGACAGCGCGTCTACCCATACATATATAACATGTTTATCATCAAAATCAACCGGTACGCCCCATTTAAATGATGTACGCGATACGCATAAATCTTCAAGGCCTGGTTTTATAAAATTATTTATCATTTCATTTTGCCTGGATTGAGGTTCAATAAATCCAGGATGGTCTTCATAATATTTTAACAGCTTATCAGCATATTTTGAAAGACGGAAAAAATATGCTTCTTCTTCAGATAATGTAACATCCCTTCCACAATCAGGACATTTACCGTCTTTAAGCTGTGTTTCTGTCCAGAATGATTCGCATGGAGTACAATACCAACCTTTATAATGGCCTTTATATATATCGCCGTTATCATATAATTGACGGAATATTTTTTGTATTGCCTTTTCATGATAATCATCAGTTGTACGGATAAAACGGTCGTTTGATATATTTAAAAGTTTCCATAAATCTTTTATTCCTGCAACAATGTTATCAACGTATTGTTTAGGGGTTACGCCTTTTTCAGCGGCTTTTAATTCAATTTTCTGGCCATGTTCATCAGTACCAGTAAGGAACATTACATCGTATCCCTGCATTCGTTTATACCTCGCCATAGTATCAGCGGCAACTGTACAATAAGCATGGCCGATATGCAGCTTATCAGACGGGTAATAAATTGGAGTGGTAATATAAAATTTCTTATTCATTATAAATTAATCCTCCTTAGAATTTTGGGATACAATAATATATTATACCATTTTAAGGATATAATTCAAGCGGTCATATAAAGGTTATAACAAAATACTTTGTACATACAAAGATAATTTTAACAACTAAATATAATAAATAAAACTGATATAATAAAATAAGAGTTAAATCAAAATAGGAAATGGAAAAGGACCGCTTAAAGTGGGGCGCCTGCGCAGCGCATCTTTTAGATGCGCGGGGATGCAAAATAATAACAAAATAAATAAGGCAGAGTAAAAATAAAAACAAGCGTTATTATAATAAGCAATAGATTTATATGGAAAATTATTTTGCATATAGCAACCATATGCAATATGGTTGCGCGCAGGCGCCCCATTTTTACCGTAATATAGTCGGTAATATTTTCTATAATAAATATGATTCTTTTATTTTTTTATTTGGTTTTAAGATATTGTATGGCTAAGATCAGAATAGGTAAAATCGTTATATGCTTTAAAAAATGACATATTATGTTATATGTTTGCAAAATTATAATAAATATAACAATACAGAATATAACATATTTTATGTAAGTTAGGTAAAAATCCTTGACTTTATAATATATTTGGGTTATGATTAATACCAGATTTATAACCAATGTATGGCACGAGGTGGTAATGCTTGGGCATCAATGAACGCTCTTTCAATTTTGCCTCATTAGATGATTCCCAGCTTATCCAAATGATAAGGGATGAAAATGAGCTGGCAATGAATGAATTAATTGCACGCTATATTCCTTATATAAATAAGCAGGCAGCATTTTATCATAAAAATACAGGCAGCTTTGTTGAAATAGATGATCTTAAACAAGAAGGCATGATAGGGCTTTTATTTGCTATTGAAGGTTATATGCCAGATAAAGGAGCATCCTTCAAAACTTATGCTGTTACCTGTATAATGCATAATATGTTATCAAAACTCAGATATGAAAAACGTGCGTCCCGTGTTCCAGATGATCAAATGGTTTATCTTGATGATACAGGTTATGATTTCTTAAATGATTCAGAAAATATTGATCCACAAGACCTGCTTATATCAAATGAAGAAGTTAAACGGTTATATAATTTAATAGATAAACGCTTAACTGCGCTTGAAAAAAAGACATTTTTATATTATCTTAGCGGTTGTTCCTATGCAGAAATAGCAAAAGGTTTGAATACCTCGCAAAAAGCGGTTGACAATGCCTTGCAACGCGTTCGACGTAAGCTGAGATCCTAGAGATGTTGTACTATCCTTTTTCAAAAACGGTAAATTATAAATACCGTCTTTTATATGCCCTAGTAGCTTAAATCAGAGCGTTGGTATCAAAGGTGTCGGTTTAAATCCGTCCGCGGGCGCAATTTATCAAAGCGAGGTATAATCAATGTACGAAGACAAAACTCTCATTTGTAAAGAATGCGGCTCTGAATTTGTTTTCACTGCCGGTGAACAAGAATTTTATGCATCAAAAGGTTTTGTAAATGAACCACAGAGATGTAAAAGTTGCCGTGATGCACGTAAAAATGCCGCTAAGCCAGAGCGTGAACTTTTCACAGCTGTATGCGCTTCTTGCGGACAGGAAGCCAAAGTCCCTTTCAGGCCGCGTGAAGACCGCCCTGTATATTGCAGCGAATGCTTTGCAAAAATGAGGGAAGAACAAGCTTAATTAAGCTTTATTAACGTGTAAAGAAAATCTCCGGACATAAAGGATATGCCTTGATTGTCCGGGGATTTTTTGTTTTTGCTTTTTTGTATTGTTTGTATTGCAAATAATAAATCAGGGTATTATAATGTAAACAAATCAATTAAAAATAGTTTTTTTAGGAGGATAAAATATTATGGCTCAAGTAACTAAAGATACAATTATAGGAGATATTCTTGATATGGATCGTTCAACTGCTCCATTTTTTATTGAAATGGGTATGCATTGTCTTGGCTGTCCAGCTTCCCGTGGGGAATCTATTGAACAGGCATGTATGGTTCATGGCGTAGATCCTGATGAATTAGTAGAAAAATTAAACGCTCATCTGGCCGGCAAATAATAACCCTGTTATACAAAATTTGCTATATAACCGGATAAACTTGCTAAAAAACGCCCGGATGTTTATTATATCCGGGCGTTAATTTATATAAATTAAAAGTTATAATCATGGGGGAAATATATTTGAGAGAGCATCCGTTTAAATTGGACGCACGTCTTAATATGGCAGCTTTAATGGTTAGAAAAGGATGTATAATAGCTGATATTGGTACAGATCATGGATATCTTCCAGTATGGCTTACAAGAAAAGGTATTTGTCCTAAAGCTATTGCTGCGGATATAAATGAAATGCCGCTTAATAAAGCAAAACAAACAGTTATTAAATATAATGCTCAGGATATGGTGTCGCTTAGATTATCCGATGGGATTGATAAAATAAATCCTGATGAAGTGGATGATATAATCATAGCAGGTATGGGTGGAGATGCTATTACAGGGATAATAGCTAGATGTAATTGGTTAAAGGATTCACAAAAACATCTTATATTACAGCCTATGACATGCGCTGAGAGACTTAGAAAGTATCTTTATGAAAATGGGTATAGTATATGCCAAGAAGAAATAGTTATTGAACATGGAAAAATGTATACAATTATGCTGTGTATATATTCTGGTAAAATTGTTTTACCGGATATAAAAATGATGTACATAGGAAAATCTCATGACAGCAATGAATATGCATTAGAATATTTAGAGAAACAATATAACCGTCTAATAAGTATATAAAAAAAAAAAAAAAAATCTGCAAAGCATGAAGATGAACATATAAAATATTATAATGCAGCTAAGGA
>CALWVB010000064.1 GCA_944384895.1 uncultured Clostridia bacterium
AACTTGCAAAATAAAAATCCAGATATAAAAATACATTCAGTATACGCATATATTAAGATAATACAAAAATAGAGTGTATTTAAATAATATAACAGATTAAATAAAAAATTAATATACCGAATAAATATGTGTTAATAAAAATTACCGTTGATAGTTTAGGGGGCGCCTGCGTGGCGCATCTTTTAAGATGCGCCGGATGCAAAATAATAGTTTATAAAGCAGGCAGGGTAAAAATATAAAACAAGTATTGTCCTAGGGAACAGCTTGTATATATTAAAAATTATTTTGCATTTAGCCACCATATTTTATATGGTGGCACGCAGGCGTCCCCTCTTGATTTCATGTAATCGGTAATTTTGTTGTTAACTTTAGGATATTTAGCTATCTATTTATAAAATGAATCGCTATTAAAAAAATATATAATTTAAAATTAGTATAGCTTTGTCATAAAATAATACTACATAAGCATATGTATTTAATGCGGTTATAAATTCGCAGGAGGTACATGCTATGAGGATGGCTATGACAAAAGCAAGGATATCAGTTTCACATTCAATGGATTATTTTAAGACAAGATGGCGAATATTTTTGATCGGAGCATTTTTTATATCTGGCCTTATATCCGGTTCGCTTATTGTAGGAGGATATTCTGAAACAAGTGAAACTGCTCTGGATGTAGTTATATCCGGATTTATTGATGTAAGAACTGGACAATCTATTTTAACAACTTTTTATAATTCATTAGTTTCTACAGTACCGTTGCTTATAATAACGTTTATATTAGGTTTATGTGCTATAGGAGTACCTTTTATTCCGTTTATATCGGTATTCAGGGGATTAGGCTTAGGTATATCTATGGGATATTTATATGCTTTTCAGGGATTAAAAGGGATAGGATATTGCGCTTTAATAATAATTCCACCAGCAATAGTATCTTCTATAGCAATTATTTTAGCGTGTAAGGAAGCTTTACGGTTTTCTTCAATAATATTTATGTCAATGACATCAAAAGGTAATAAAACCGGAAAAATTCCGGATATGAAAAAATATTGTTTAAGGTTTTGCGTATTTTTATTTTTACTTATTGCCGCAGCTATAATAGATGCATGCTTTTCATCGGCATTTTCACGCTTTTTTGTTTTTTAAGGGGTCTAAGAATTATGGATGATATAATAAGCGGATTTAAATTATATTTATCTAGAAATGGGAAAAAATCAGTTAATACAATAGAATCATATAATAGGGATATTTTGCAATATATTAATTATATAAATAAATATAATTATAATATATATCAAATGGAAAGACTTAATATTATTAAATATACTGATTATCTTTTTGATAATGGTAAATCGGCTGCAACCGTTGTAAGATGCCTGGTATCAATAAAATGTTTTTATAATTATTTGATATTATTAAATAAGATATCAAATAATCCAGCAGATGGAATAAAAATAGAAAGTGAACCTAAAAAAATTCCATATATTATATCAGGTAAAGATATAGATAAACTGTTATCTATGCCGGATAATTTAACACCTAAGGGATGCCGTGATAAGGCTATGTTAGAACTTATTTATGCAACTGGGATAAGAGTTTCAGAATTAGCAGCAATTAATATTGAAGATATAGACATCCCAACTGGTATGCTTATATGTCAATTGAAAAATGAACGTATTATCCCTGTATATACAAAAGCTATAGCAGCAATTAAAGATTATGTTGAAAATGTCCGTTATAAAATAGTAAAAAATCCAAATGAAACAGCATTATTTATTAATATGAATGGCAGCCGTATGACACGACAGGGAATATGGAAGGTAATAAAATCTTATACAAAACAGCTTAATTTAAATATACCTGTTACACCCCATACAATACGTCATTCTTTTGCGGCGCATTTATTAGAAAATGGAGCTAAACTTAAAGATATCCAAGAAATGTTAGGTCATTCGGATATTTCATCCACACATATTTATGAAAAAATATTAGAGAAAAAATATTAATAATAAAAGAAGCAATACACTAATATTTAGTGTATTGCTTTTTGATTTACTAATTTACTTGTAAGTATGTCACCAAAAACTAGTGTGTCAAGTTTTATGAGATACTTAAAAGGTAAAAGTGTGTTGATGATGTTTGATAAGCACGCCAATCTGAGATACAAGTATGGCAATCGTCACTTTTGTGCAGAGGAATATTATGTCAGTACGGTAGAAGTTAATGAGTCAACGATAAAGAAAATATATTCAAGACCAAGAGAAAGCAGACATAGCGCTTGATAAATTGAGCGTAAAGGAATACAAAGACTCATTTTCAAATTAACCCCTTTAGGGGTATGCCAAAGAGACAAGTACATTAAAGCTTGAAAAAGAGAAAGCCCGCGCCTTGAGACGCGGGTTAGTATCAGTGGCTTTTAGACCTTATGCAAACCACTCGTAAAACGCGTGGTTTTTATTTTACTAATTAAAAGCATCTTTAATTTTATCAAAAAATCCTTTTTTCTTAGGATAATTTTTTTCAGTAGCAGCTGTATCAAATTCACTGAGAATTTGTTTTTGCTTTTCTGTAAGATTTTTTGGAACTTCTATAGTTACCCTGACATATTGATTGCCGCGTCCGCGTCCATTAAGATTTTGTATACCTTTATTAGCAAATTTAAAAACATCACCAGGCTGAGTACCTTCATGAATACGGTAACTGACTTTGCCATCCAATGTAGGAACTGTTATTTCAGCGCCTAAAGCAGCCTGAGAAAATGTTATTGGAATTTCACACCATACATCATAACCATCTCGTTCAAAAATAGCATGAGGACGTACATTTACTACAATATGAAGATCACCTGAAGGACCGCCATTAAAACCCATATCGCCCATACCGCGCATATTAAATGCTTGACGGTCGTCAATACCGGCAGGAACATCCACCATCTGAGTGTGTTTACGGCGCACTTTACCTTTACCAGAACAGGTTTGGCAAGGCGTATCAATAATTTTACCAGTACCGTTACATCTTGAACAGGTACGCTGAGTTGTCATAGTACCTAAAGGGGTACGCTGCTGTACGCGCACCTGGCCTCTACCGCCGCAATCAGGACAGGTTCTTGCACTGGTACCTCTAGCAGCGCCGCTACCATGGCAATCCGGACAATCTTCA
>CALWVB010000065.1 GCA_944384895.1 uncultured Clostridia bacterium
CTTCCCGCAAAGCTTATTATACGCAAAGGACAATATGTTATATATTATAAGGAAAGCGAACAAATTGAAGATTTTCTTACCCTTACCGGCGCTGTTAATGCCAGTATGTCTATAATGAATATAAAAATATTAAAAGATATACGAAACCGCGCCAACAGAATAACAAATTGCGAAACGGCTAATATAGAAAAAACTGTCGCTGCTTCTTCTGAACAGGTAAAAGCTATAAAATATATAAAAAACCATCTGGGTCTGGATTCTTTGCCGTCTCAGCTGCGTGAAATTGCTCAGCTAAGGCTGGATAACCCTGAAATGTCCCTTAGGGAATTAGGTGAAAGTTTACCGGAACCTTTAAGCCGGTCGGGCGTTAATCACCGGTTAAAACGTATATATGAATATTATCAATCGGCAATAGATAAAAATAAAAAAGTATAAAAACATAACCGCCATAACGATAAATATAAAATGTCGTTATGGCGAATACATTATAAAAATAAAGTTTATACTGATTTAATTATAATTTTTAATTATAATTAATTATAAATATTATCATAATTTTTTATCAAATATAATTTAAATCAACACAAATCAAAAACATGCATAAATTTCACTATTAATAAACTGCAAACGATAAAAGCAACGTTAAATAGGGACGCTTATATGGGGGCGCCTGCACAGTGCATCAAGGATGCACTTTATGCAAAATAACAGCTGATAATAAGGTACGGTTAAAAAAGGAACAAATTAATTTATTAATAAACAGCATATTTAAAATTACAAATTATTTTGCATTCGTCAACCATATGACATATGGTTGACGGCAGGAGCCCCCTAAAGCTTGCGGATACTTTTTCTAAAGCTATAATAAATATACTTAATTATCTGTTTTTTGATATGGTGTATTTTGTGTTAATATAATTTTTGCAAAGATGATCTAAATAATACAAAATTTAAAAACTGAGCGTAGATGAAGCGGTAAAAAAGTGAACGTACAGCAGAAATCGGGGCGCCCGCGCAGCGCATCAAGGATGCGCTTTATACAAAATAATTGTTGAATATTTTAGTTAAAGTGGAAATATGAACCCTGGCATCGTTTTAATAGCTGGCATCTTTTTAGTCATAATTATTTTGTATCCGGCAGCCATATAAAATATGGCTGCTAGCGGGCGCCCCTTATTAAGGCAGCCGGAAGTTTATTTAAATATGTTTCCATTTATGTTTATTACTATTTTTGTCTGCTGTGTGATTTAGGTTTATAATTTTAGAAATATTTAAATATTATATCGCGGGGTATATTTTATGGATAATAAAGATAATAAATTTGTGCATTTGCATGTTCATAGTGAATACAGCTTATTAGACGGGGCCTGCCGTATTAATCAATTGGTACAAAGAGCTGTCGAATTAGGACAGCCTGCTATAGCTATTACCGACCATGGCGTTATGTTCGGCTGCGTTGATTTTTATAAAGCGGCTAAAAAAGCCGGAATAAAACCGATTATCGGATGCGAAGTATATGTAGCGGCGCGCAGCCGGTTTGATAAGGTGCGCGAATATGACGGCGAACATAACCACCTGGTACTTTTATGCAAAAATGCTGAAGGTTACCGCAATCTAATAAAGCTGGTATCATTAGGTTTTCTGGAAGGCTTTTATGGTAAACCTAGGGTCGACCATGAGCTTTTAGAAAAATACAGCAGCGGGCTTATATGTCTTTCCGCCTGTCTTGCCGGTGAAATACCCCGCCAGCTCTTAAGGGATGGTTATGAAAAGGCTAAACAAACTGCTTTATGGTATAATTCAGTATTTGGCCAGGGAAATTATTATCTTGAGATACAATCCCATGGCATAGAAGATCAAAACCGTACAAATCCTCAGATTATCCGGCTTTCAAAAGAAACCGGTATTCCGCTTGTAGTAACAAACGACGCTCATTATATCACTAAAGAAGACAGCAAAATGCAGCATGTTCTGTTATGTATCCAAACAAACCATACAGTTGATGAAGATATTGGTATGGAATTCCCTACAGATGAATTTTATATAAAATCTCATGATGAAATGGCTTCGTTGTTCCCAGATGAACCGTCTGCTGTTACAAATACATTGGAAATCGCTGAGAAATGTAACTTTGATTTTGAATTTGGCAATACAAAGCTTCCGCATTTTGAAGTACCAGGAGGCGGCGACCACTTTGAATATTTTAAATCAATGTGTCTAAAAGGTCTTCACAAATATTATGGCGAAAATCCTGATAAAAGTATAACCGACCGCTTGGATTATGAACTTAATACTATAAATAATATGGGATATGTCGATTATTATCTTATAGTACACGATTTTATCCGATATGCTAAAAGTGTTGGTATCCCGGTAGGCCCGGGAAGAGGTTCAGGTGCCGGCAGCCTTGCTGCTTATTGCATAGGTATTACCGGTATTGACCCGTTAAAATACAACTTGCTTTTTGAACGGTTTTTAAATCCTGAACGTATTAGTATGCCGGATTTTGATATAGATTTTTGCTATGAACGCCGTCAGGAAGTTATAGATTATGTCGTGCGTAAATATGGCGCAGACCATGTCGCTCAGATTACTACCTTTGGTACAATGGCGGCAAGAGGCTCTATCAGGGATGTTGGCAGGGCTTTAGGCGTACCATATAATGTAGCCGATTCTGTTGCAAAGCTTGTACCTATGGAACTTCATATGACGCTTGATAAAGCGTTGGAAACATCGCCAGAACTGCGGTCAAGAATGGAAAATGACCAGCAGATAAAAGAACTTATAGATATGGCAAGAAAAATTGAAGGTATGCCCCGCCATGCTTCAACTCATGCCGCCGGCGTTGTTATAACCCATCAGCCGGTTAGCGAATATGTGCCTTTGCAGAAAAACGACGAAGCTGTTGTTACACAGTATACAATGACAACTTTGGAGGAATTAGGCCTTTTAAAGATGGATTTCTTGGGGCTGCGTACTCTTACGGTTATACATGACAGCGAAGAGATGGTAAAAAAACGTATTCCTGATTTTGATATAAACAATATCCCGCTTGATGATAAAGAAACATTTGATATGCTCACAAAAGGCCAGACAGACGGTGTATTCCAGTTAGAATCGCAGGGTATGCGCCAGGTAATCTCCCGGCTTGTACCTGAATCGGTGGAAGATATCATCGCTGTTATTTCGCTTTATCGTCCGGGGCCTATGGATTTTATCCCGCAATATATAGAAAACCGGCATCATCCTGATAAAATAACCTATCGCACGCCCATGCTTAAAAATATTTTGGATGTTACTAACGGATGTATGGTATACCAGGAACAGGTAATGCAAATATTCCGTTCTTTAGCTGGATATTCATTAGGACGAGCTGATTTAGTACGAAGAGCTATGTCCAAAAAGAAAAAGGATGTTATGGAAAAGGAACGCCATGCATTTATATACGGCGTTAAAAATGAAGACGGTACAGTTGAAGTTGAAGGCTGTGTAAACCGTGGTATAGACGCGCAAACTGCTAATACAATTTTTGATGAAATGGCTTCATTTGCGTCATATGCATTTAATAAATCACACGCTGCCGCTTATGCTATCGTCGCATATCAAACAGCCTATTTAAAATGCCATTATCCCTGCGAATTTATGGCTGCTCTTCTTACCAGCGTATTGGATAATACTGATAAAGTATCCGGATATATTGCTGAATGCCAGCGGCTTGGCATAAAAGTATTGCCACCGTCCTGTAATGAAAGTTTACTCGGTTTTACTGTTACAAACGGCGATATCCGTTTTGGTCTTTTAGCTGTAAAAAA
Organism: uncultured Clostridia bacterium; assembly: GCA_944384895.1. Lineage (GTDB taxonomy): Bacteria > Bacillota > Clostridia > Oscillospirales > Acutalibacteraceae > RGIG7067. The sequence continues at coordinate 3,813 of CALWVB010000065.1, forward strand.
CCTTGGACGAGGCGTTATAAATTCTCTTATAAAAGAACGTGAAGAAAATGGACCGTATACATCCTTTTATGATTTTTGCAGCCGTCTTTACGGCCGTGATTTTAACCGGCGTATGCTTGAAGCTTTAATAAAATGCGGTTCATTGGATAATCTCGGAGCTAATCGCCGGCAAATGCTTATGACGAGCGAAAGAATTATAGAAATATTAGAAAATGAAAAGAAAAATTATGTAGCCGGCCAAATGAGTATGTTTGAAATGATGGGTGAAGAACCTAGTAAAGGCCCTGATATGCCGGATGTTGAAGAATTGCCTGTTAGAGAATTGCTCTCTATGGAAAAGGAAACTACCGGTATATATTTGTCCGGCCATCCTTTAAAACGTTATGAACGTATGTCAAAAGCTATGGGCTGCGCTATGATTTCCCAGATAAAAGACGACGTCCATGAAGCTAGAGGTAAATATAGCGATGGTAAACCTGCTTTAATATTATGTATAGTTGAATCAGTAAAAGTAAAGACTACTAAAAACAACAGTACTATGGCCTTTTTGACCGTAGAAGATATGTATGGTTCAATGGAAATATTAGTGTTCCCAAAAATATTAGAAAATTGTGCTCATCTTTTGCGTTCCGGTAATACATTATTAATATCCGGCAGGATATCCGGCCGCGAAGATGAAGATGCTAAAATGTTAGCTGATTTTATTGAAGCCGCTCCCGGGCCGGATGCTGATATAAATTCTGTAAAAAGCCGGTTTAATGCAAACCAGCCTGATAACAGTTATTCATCGAATAATAATTATAATGTCAACGCTAATATAATGCCGGCAAATAAGCAGTCAGCAGTACAACCAAATAATGCTTCTTCCAAAAGCGGGTTATATATCCGTGTAGATGCTATGAACAGCGCTAAATTTAATAGAGCTATGAGCATTATTTCTGTCTTTGAAGGTATAACTAAACTATTCGTATATTTTTGTGATAAAAAACAACTGACCTGTGCTCCTACAAGAAATTGGGTTACTATAAATAAGCCTATGCTTGATGAATTAAAACTAGTGCTCGGTGAAAATAATGTTGCTGTACGGGAATAATATGGTTTTGTGTTGAAAAAAGTAAAATATATGAAAATTTTGTTGCATAACGCACTAATTAATTTGATTACAGATAAAATTATACATGATAAATGCTATTGCCCAATTTGTGGTATTATTGTATAATGAGTATGTATAATATGAAGGTTTATACTCCCATTTTTATTCATGTTCGGAGGTTAAGACAATTATGAACATTAAAAAAATAGCCGTCCTTACAAGCGGTGGCGATGCTCCTGGTATGAATGCTACTATACGTTCAGTTGTACGTACTGCTATTACTGAAGGTATGGAAGTAGTTGGAGTTATAAGAGGTTATAACGGCCTTATCCATGGTGATCTCCGCCCTATGCATGTAAGGAGTGTATCCGGTATTATTAATCTCGGCGGTACTCTTCTTTATACAGCACGTTCTCCTGAATTTGCTACTGAAGAAGGCATGCAGAAAGCAATAAAAACATGTCATGACAACAATATTGACGGTGTTGTTGTAATCGGCGGCGACGGTTCTTTTAGAGGCGCTAGAGATTTATCCGCACGAGGTATTCCTTGCGTAGGTATTCCTGGTACAATCGACAATGATATATCCAGCAGTGATTATACCATTGGTTTCGATACTGCTCTTAATACTGCTGTTGAAATGGTAGACCGTCTTCGCGATACTGCACAATCACATGACAGATGTAGTGTTGTTGAAGTAATGGGCCGCCGTGCAGGTTATCTTGCATTGCGTACTGCTATAGCGGTAGGAGCTACCCATGTGCTGGTTCCTGAAATTGGTTATGATATTGATGAAGTATGCCAGCAAATTAATGAAGGCCATGCAATCGGCAAACAGCATTTTATAATAATTGTTGCTGAAGGTATAGGTGGAGTTGAACAAATCGCAAAAGATATTCAGGAGAGAACTGGTATCGAATCACGCGCTACTATATTAGGCCATGTTCAAAGAGGCGGCCGTCCATCTGCACGTGACCGTGTAAATGCAACCCGCATGGGATATCATGCTGTAAAACTTTTATCAGCAGGTATTGGCAACCGTGTAGTTGTTATGAAAAATTCTAAAGTTATCGATTATGATATTCAGGAAGCTTTAGCTATGCATAAACCATTTGAAAATGATCTTTATGATATGGTTATGCAGATTTCCGTTTAATTCTAATAGATTAATTTGTTTTTTAAATGCATATTCGCTAATCATTTATATCTTTAGCGAATATGCATTTTAGTTTAAATGTATAATAAAATTATTTATTTTATTTATGTTAAATCGTTACTTATTATGTCTTTTTAAAGAAAAATTACCGCCTAAAATTAACTAAATAATTATTTTATCTATTAATTCAAAATACTTTGTTATATTAAATATATATCTTAAATTTATATTAATCCAAATTATATCGTATTCAAAACACACTGTAAAAATAAAACTGCCTATATCTTATTTTTATAGAAAATATTTCCGATTACGCTGCTGTATAATAGGGGGCGCCTGCGTGCAGCCATATTTTATATGGCTGCGGGATTGCAAAATAATGTGTAATATTAGGACATTGTTTTTAAGACAAAACCTTAATTTCCTATTCACACTATATTTGCTTAATCAACCATTATTTTGCATCTTAGCGCATCTTAAAAGATGCGCTGCGCAGGCGCCCCCCTTTGCGCGGTACTTTACTGTATCCTGTTATTTATTAAGATTAATTTTTATAAAATACATTTACTTTAATGTTTTATCAAATTTATTTAACAAAATTATATTTGTTCTATTTTTATAGTTTTAATAATGATTAATATTATATTATTTTCAATTTAATGTATCTTTAATGATAATATCATCAACGAACACTTTTCAATTTTTATTTTTCTATTAAAATTACTTTCCTTATGTATTTTATTTTGTGTTATTTAAATTACATTTGTATCTATTTTTATTTTAGAATAATAAAAATTTTTTATGGATACAATAATAAAAATATAATGAAAAAAGGAGCGATAAATTTAATATGGATTTTAATACAGGAGTCTGGGAACGCAGTGTTAACGTACAGAATTTTATTATAAAAAATTATACTCCTTATGATGGGGATGAAAGCTTTTTAACACCGCCTACCGAGCGTACTGAAAAGCTATGGAATGAAGTAAAAGATCTTATGCAAAAAGAACGTCAGGCTGGCGGCGTACTTGATATTGATACCGCTACTATTTCAGATATCGACGCATATAAGCCTGGATATATTGATAAAGATTTAGAACAAATAGTCGGTTTGCAAACAGATGAACCATTAAAACGCGCTATTATGCCGTTTGGCGGTATTCGTATGGTCCGTAATTCATTAAAGCAATATGGCCGGGATATGGATCCAAATGTAGAAGCAGTATTTAAATACCGTAAAACTCATAACGACGGTGTATTTGATGTATATACAAATGAAATGAAACGTGCTCGCCACACCGGTATTATTACAGGTCTTCCGGATGCTTACGGCCGTGGCCGTATAATAGGCGATTACCGCCGTCTACCTCTTTATGGCGCAGATTTTCTTATTGAACAAAAGAAAAAATCTTTTGAAGAATATAATTATGAAGTTATGGATGAAGAATCCATCCAACATCGTGAAGAATTGCAGGAACAAATCCGTGCATTAGAAAAACTTAAGAGAATGTGTGAATCTTATGGATTCGACGTATCAAAACCTGCACAAGATACAAAAGAAGCTATACAATGGCTTTATTTTGCTTATCTTGCGGCTATAAAAGAACAAAATGGTGCTGCTATGTCATTAGGCCGCGTATCCACATTCCTTGATATATATTCAGAACAGGATTTAAAATCAGGTAAATATACTGAACAGGAAATCCAGGAAATGGTCGATCATTTTATTATGAAATTGCGCCTTGTACGCTTTTTACGCACACAAAGCTATGACCAGCTTTTCTCCGGCGATCCTACCTGGGTAACTGAAGCTATTGCTGGTATGGCTGTTGACGGACGCCATATGGTTACTAAAATGAGTTATCGTTTCCTTCATACTCTTGTAAATTTAGGCCCTGCACCTGAACCTAACCTCACAGTTTTATGGAGTAAACATCTTCCTGAACCATTTAAAAAATTCTGTGCTAAAATATCCATTGAAACAAGTTCTATTCAATATGAATCGGACAGCCTTATGCGCCGTAAATTCGGTGATGATTATGGTATTGCCTGCTGTGTATCAGCTATGCGTATTGGTAAACAGATGCAATATTTCGGCGCTAGAGCTAATTTAGCAAAAGCTTTGCTTTACGCTATAAACGGCGGACGTGATGAAATAAGTGGTGAACAAATTGGCCCGGAACTGCTTGCAGTCAGAGGTAAATATCTGGATTATAACGATGTATGCTCTAAATTTGACCGTATATGCGATTGGCTTAGCAAATTATATATTAATACTTTAAATTGTATTCATTATATGCATGATAAATACAGTTACGAACGTTTACAGATGGCATTGCATGATGATGAAATTATCCGTACAGAGGCATGCGGTATCGCCGGTTTATCAGTTGTAGTCGATTCATTATCAGCCATTAAATACGCTAAAGTAAAACCTATTCGTGACGAACGCAATATAGTAGTGGATTTTGAAATAGAAGGAGATTATCCAAAATTCGGTAATAATGATCCAAGAGCAGATGAAATAGCTGTGGATGTAGTAAAATCCTTTATGAGAAAATTACAAAAGCAAAAAACCTATCGTCATTCCATCCCAACTATGTCCATCCTTACCATTACTTCAAACGTTGTATACGGTAAAAAGACAGGTTCTACTCCGGATGGACGTAAAATCGGCGAACCGTTTGCTCCAGGCGCTAACCCAATGCACGGCAGAGATACACATGGTTGTGTAGCTTCCATGATGTCTGTAGCACGTCTTCCTTATGATTATTCTGAAGATGGTATTTCTTATACCTTCTCAATTGTACCGGATGCATTAGGCCGTTATGAAGATGATAAAGCTGATAATTTAGTAAGTCTTTTAGACGGTTATTTTACAGAAGGCGGCCATCATATCAATGTAAACGTATTAAACCGCGACGTGCTTTTGGATGCTATGGATCATCCGGAATTATATCCTCAGCTTACTATACGTGTTTCAGGATATGCTGTAAACTTTATAAAATTAACGCGTGAACAGCAAATGGATGTTATTAACCGTACCTTCCATACAAGATTCTAATTATAATATGTTATAATAGATTTAACGCCGCTTAAAATCATAGATAATACTAAATTTTAAGCGGCGTATATATTTTGATTTTTTATAACAGCGGAGGTTCATAGATGTCTAAACTAGATATAACCGGACGTATACATTCGGTTGAAACTTTCGGTAGTCTGGATGGCCCTGGTATAAGATATCTTTTATTTTTACAGGGCTGTCCTATGAGATGTATATATTGCCATAATCCCGATTCATGGGATCTGCATTCAGGTACCCAAATGTCTGTTGAAGAAATTATGAGGGATATAAGCCGTTACCGTAATTTTATCATGACCGGCGGTATTACACTATCCGGCGGCGAACCTCTTATGCAGCCTCAATTTTGTGAAGCTATAATAAGCGAAAGTCAAAAACGCGGCTTTCATGTTGCTGTGGATACCTCCGGTTCAATGCCTTTGGAGAAATGTAAAGAAGCCGTTGCTCTTGCTGATTTGCTTTTGCTTGATATAAAAGCTTTGGATGAAAAATTATGTAAAGAAATGACTGGCCATAGCAACCATAATCCTCTTGCTATTTTGGATTATCGTGAACAGATTAATAAGCCTGTCTGGATAAGGCATGTTCTTGTACCTGGATATACATTGGATAAAGATAAACTGACAAACCTTGCACAATATTTATCAAAATATAAATGTATTGAGCGTATTGAATTGCTTCCATTTCATAAAATGGGTGAATATAAATGGGAACAGCTAAATTTACCTTATAAGTTATATGATACTCCTGCTCCGACTAGAGATGAAATTGATATGGCTGTTTCTATTATGAAAGAATATAATCTTCCAGTTAAATAAAATTATTATAAATAAAAAATTAATATATATTGGTTATTATAGACATAAGAAATATTTTCTATTATAATTACAATACTATATTATTCTATATCATACAATATTTAAAAACAAAAGCAAAAATACAAAGGATATTTAGAATAAAACCATTCCGGGTCCCGATACCTTAAAGGGGGCGCCTGCGCGCAGCCATATGAAATATGGCTGCTTTACGCAAAATAATATTTCGTCTAAATATGTTTTATATTTTAGGCATAACTGTTCCTTTTTTGTCCCAGGGATGCGTAATATTCTTAATATTATTTTGCGTCCCAGCGCATCCTTTGGATGCGCTTCGCAGGCGCCCCCCTGTAAACGGTACTTTTTTCATTATCGGTTGTTTTATTTATTTTAGTTTTATATTTTATTTTTCTTGTTTTGGGCGGTTTATTTTACCTTAGCAAATACGATAAAGGTTTAATAATTATGTAAACTATATAGCAGATTTTATTATGCATAAAAAAGGAGACGTAAATATATGTCAATTTTAGTAACAGGCGGCGCAGGATATATTGGAAGCCATACATGCGTTGAACTTCTTAATGAAGGTTATCAAATTGTTGTATTAGATAATTTTTATAACAGTAAGCCTCAGTCAATTAAACGTATAAAAGAACTGACAGGTAAAGATTTTCCTTTTTATGAATGCGATATACTTGACCGTGAAGGTCTTAGAAAAGTATTCAAGGAAAATAATATTGATTGCGTTATACATTTTGCCGGACTTAAAGCTGTAGGCGAATCGGTAAAAATCCCTCTAAAATATTATTATAATAATGTTACTGGTACAATTGTGTTATGTGAAGTTATGGCTGAATATGGCTGTAAAAATATTGTATTCAGTTCTTCTGCTACAGTTTATGGTATGCCTAAAAAGATGCCTATGACAGAAACTGATCCGGTTGATATCGCCGGTATTACTAATCCATACGGCCGTACAAAACTGATGATAGAAGAAATGCTGCGTGATGTATACCGCAGTGATAATGAATGGAATATCGCTTTATTACGTTATTTTAATCCAATAGGCGCTCATGAAAGCGGTAAATTAGGCGAGGATCCAAATGGTATTCCTAATAATCTTATGCCGTATATTTCACAGGTAGCTATAGGTAAATTACCGGTATTATCAATATATGGCGATGATTATCCAACTCATGACGGTACTGGTGTGCGCGATTATATTCATGTAGTAGACCTTGCTAAAGGACATGTTAAAGCAGTTGAATGGATAAATCTGAAAAAAGGGGTGGATGCATTTAATCTTGGCACTGGAACTGGTTACAGCGTACTTGATTTAGTAAATTCATTCTCTAAAGTAAATGATATTAAAATTAATTATAAAATTGTTGGACGGCGTGCCGGCGATATAGCAGTATGTTATTCTGATCCGGCTAAAGCTAAAGAAGTATTAGGCTGGACGGCTCAGTTAGGTATAGACGATATGTGCCGTGATACATGGCGCTGGCAAAAATTAAATCCTAATGGTTTTGATGAATAATACTAAAATAAAAATAAAGCTGGTATAGATAATATCCATCTATACCGGTTTTATTTTTTTATTATCTTTCTATACAACAAAATACTAACTTTTTCGTATATTAATACATAATTTACATTTTTTGCTTTAACTATTATTGATAAATATATCAGTGAATGTTATAATTTTTTTGGAATTATACTTAATTAACCCAACTAAAGGTTATTTTTTTTACGGTAATTATTCATATTAGTTAAAAAGGGGATCATTTATATGGAATTTAATCTCAGAAAGTTTATTTCCTGCGGCATTGCTGTAGTTATGTTAATATCCATTACTGCATGCAGTAATAATACTGAAAATAACCAAAGCAGTTTATCTTCTGTAAATTCAGGTTCATCTGTATCCAGCGATATTTTATCATCAGAATCATCCAGCCAATCATCAGCAGCACCGCAAGAGAGCTCTACTATATCTATACCTGATGAATATAAGCTTGAGGCGCCTATCGGATCTGTAGGAACAACCGAACCGGAATATTTTGATGAATTAGGTGTTTTTGTTACCGATAAATATAAATTATATCTTGGCAGCGGCTGGTCTTATGAACGTGCATATGACGAATATACAGGCGTATATGGCTATACAAATGATTCTATCAGAGGTGCTGTAATTGTTAATATATCTGAAGAACCGGATTTACCGGACGATGGCCAAAATCCACTTGAATATTATCAAAATATAATTGAATCGACCGATACCGAAAGCACTTTGAAGGAAGCTAATACTCAGGATGTAAACGGCGTTACTGCATATTGCTTTTGGTATGAAAATCCTACTAATTATTTAAATACTTTATATGCTTTTTATAATACCGAACAACATACATACCAGGTTGCGGGTACCTTGTATGAATCACCTGATGCTTTTGAAATACTTAATTCTGCTTTAGCTACATTTGAACCTTTGGAATAATAGCTTATTTTTAACTCCTTGATTGTTCCTCGGCTATTATTTTATAAAATATATTTTAATATTATCTTTTGTGCAGCTTATATATTTTTTAAATTTGGATAATATAATATTATACTATTTTTTGATTGTTAAATTATTGACAAAGTCAAAACTATAGGCTATAATATAATTGTTAAATAATTAACAACCTCTGCTGATTAATTCAAGGAGTGATTATTAATGTCAACAAAAGAAACTGTAAAAGCTAATGCTCGTGCAGAAACCTCTGCTGATAAGCCATTTGATAACAAAGCTATGATCGACCGGTTGGTTTCCAATGCTAACCAGGCTCTTGAGGAATATATGTCATTTTCTCAGGAACAGGTTGACAAAATTGTTCATGCTATGTCATTAGCTGGACTGGAAGCTCAGACAAAGCTTGCTAAAATGGCCTATGAAGAGACAGGCAGAGGCGTTATGGAAGATAAGATTATTAAAAACGTCTTTGCAACAGAATACATTTGGCATTCAATCAAATATGAACAGACAGTAGGTATTATTAATGAAAATGAAATGGAAGGCTATGTTGAAATAGCTGAACCTGTAGGCGTTGTTGCCGGCGTAACTCCTGTAACCAACCCTACATCTACAACCATGTTTAAAGCACTTATCTGTGCTAAATCCCGTAACCCTATTATATTTGGTTTTCATCCGTCTGCACAGAAATGTTCAAGTGAAGCTGCAAAAATTCTTTTAGATGCCGCTATTGAAGCCGGCGCTCCTAAACATTGTATTCAGTGGATTGACCATCCATCAGTTGAAGCTACAAACCTTCTTATGAATCATCCGGGCGTTTCTCTTATCCTTGCAACCGGCGGTTCCGGTATGGTTAAAGCTGCATACAGTGCCGGTAAACCAGCGCTTGGCGTAGGTCCTGGCAATGTCCCTTGTTATATAAATAAATCTGCTAATTTAAAACGTGCATGCACAGACCTTATGCTCTCCAAAACATTTGATAATGGTATGATATGTGCATCCGAACAGGCTGTTATAGTTGATAAAGAAATATCAAAACCTTTTGAAGATTTTATGGCTGAAAACGGTTGTTATTTCCTTAATGATGAAGAAACAGCAAAGGTATCTTCATATGTTATAAATGAAGAAAAACATGGTGTTAATCCAGCTGTAGTAGGTAAACCTGCTGCATGGATTGCTGAACAATCCGGTATTCAGGTTCCTTCTAAAACAAAAATTCTTATTGCTAAACTTCCTAAAGTTGGACCAGAATATCCATTATCCCGTGAAAAACTCTCTCCTGTACTTGCTTACTTTGTAGTAGATGGTAAAGACGAAGGCTTTAAATATGCCAAAGATATGCTTGAACTTGGCGGTCTTGGCCATTCTGCTGTTATACATTGTACAGATGAAGAAATTATAAAAGATTATGGTGAAGCAATGAAGGTTGGCCGTGTAATCGTTAATTCCCCATCATCACAAGGCGCTATCGGTGATATTTATAATACAAATACCCCATCCCTCACATTGGGCTGCGGTTCCTATGGCCATAATTCAACAACATCTAACGTTTCAACAGTTAATCTTATTAATAAAAAACGCCTTGCTAAAAGGAGGGTCAATATGCAGTGGTTTAAGGTACCTCCAAAGATTTATTTTGAATATGATTCTATTCAATATCTTGAAAAAATGGAAGGTATCGAACGTGCATTTATAGTAACTGATCCTACTATGGTAAAATTAGGTTATGTTGACCGCATTCTTTATTATCTCCGCAAGAGAAAGATATATTGCCATAGTGAAATTTTCTCTGATGTTGAACCTGACCCGGATGTCGATACAATCATGCGCGGCGTTCGCAGTATGAGAGAATTTAAACCGGATGTTATTATTGCTTTAGGCGGTGGTTCTGCTATCGACGCTGCTAAAGGTATGTGGCTGTTCTATGAACATCCGGAAACCGATTTTGGCGGATTAAAAATTAAATTTATGGATATCCGTAAACGTGCATTTAAATTCCCGAAACTTGGTACTCTTGCTAAATTTGTTGCTATTCCTACCACTTCCGGTACTGGTTCTGAAGTAACAGCATTCTCTGTTATTACTGACCGCAAAAACGGCAATATTAAATATCCTCTTACCGACTATGCGCTCCGTCCGGACGTTGCTATTATTGATCCACAATTTGTACTCAGCTTACCAAAAAATGCTGTAGCTGATACTGGTATGGACGTTTTAACTCATGCTATTGAAGCTTATATTTCTAATATGGCTTCTGATTATACAGACGGCCTTGCTATGCAGGCTGTTGATATGGTATTTGAATATCTGCCTGATTCTTATTCTAAAGCTGATCCGACAGCACGTGAAAAAATGCATAATGCTTCCTGTATTGCAGGTATGGCTTTTACTAACTCTTTTCTCGGTCTAAACCATTCTATGGCTCATAAATTAGGCGGCGAATATCATATTGCTCATGGCCGTGCAAACGCTGTTCTTTTACCATATGTAATTGCCTACAATGCAAGCAAGCCGACTAAATTCTCAGCATTCCCTAAATATGAAGTATTCTGTGCTGATAAAAAGATAGCTAAGCTTGCTCAGACTATTGGTGTTGGCGGTAATACAACTGAGGAAAGCGTTAAGAATTTTATTAATGCTATCCGTGAGCTTCAAGTAAAAGTTGGTATGCCACAATCCTTTAAAGAATGTGGTATTGATGAAAGACGTTTCTTTGATTATCTTGATACGCTTAGCGAACATGCACATGAAGATCAATGTACAGGTGCTAATCCAAGATATCCGCTTATTTCTGAAATTAAGGAAATATATCGTAGAGCTTATTATGGTGAAGAACCAACTCTTGATTTATAATTTGTTTTCTACCTTCTCATTTATAGATATTTCCTGATAAAATGTGTCCTTGTTATTCAAAAAAACCATAGGCGGTTCTTTTTAAAAAGAACCGCCTATGGTTTTTATACTTAAATCTGATAATAATGCTTTGTATATAAAATTTTAAGAATATATACTTTGTATATTTACATACATCTAAATAAGAGGATAAATAAATTACTTAAAAAATGTAAGATGCTTAATAAACAGTAAAAATTCAGGTAATAATATTATTGTAAATTTTTTCTTAAAGAATAATATTTATACAGAATTTTCATAATATTATTGCAATTATTACATTTATGCCTTATAATATAAATACAGGTTATATATGTATAAATTATACAAAAAGAATAATTCAATGTAAAATAATTCTGATTGGTGGTTACATATATGTGTGGAGAAAATAAACCAAATATAAACTTTCAGGATTGTATTGAAATAGGTAATGCCTCACAGAGCGGGCAAAAAATATTAATAACAAGCTATGTATTTGATGCATTATCTTCTCCAGATAATTTAAATCATGAAGAATATACCAAATGTCTGCTTTTGCTTGGTGTTTTTGAAGGTGAAAATGGTATAATTATATTGGATACCATTCCGTTTAATTTATCTATAGATGATAATGGCCAATATAAATTAAGTAAAAAGAAATATCGTTCATTATGCAGTAAAGCACATAATCAATTTCCTGATTTACAGATTGTAGGATGGTGTACTATTTCAAATCCATCTGAGTGTGATTTGTTGCCTTCATATGCTGTAGCTATCCACCGCAAATTTTTTCGCTGTTTTCGTGAAACTTTATTGCTTATAGATCCTGTATCATCACAGTTTTCTATATATGAATGGTCTGGTATTAATTTAAAACCATCAACTGGATATTATTATCATACTGATAATAATGATCCTCCTAAGCTTATTTTTAAAATGAAAGAAATTGAAAACAAGATACCTGCTTTAGCTGTTTCAATAAATGAAAACAGTGTTAAGTTGCCTGAAAAACTTATTGAAATTAATTCTGATATAAATATTAGAGATAATAATTTTGCAGATGAAAATAATAATCAAATAAAATATAAAAAAAATAAATTTCCATTAATTTTATCGTTAACAATTGTTCTTGTTTTAGTTATCGTTAGTATATCCATCATCCTCTCAATAATAAATTAAAATGTGAAGCGCCTGAAAAACAATAATGTCCAGGAATTGATTTATTCCTGGACATTATTGTTTTAATAAACGAATTTTTAATAACATAAAAAAGTTACAAACAATTATTTTGAAATAGTATAATAGATTAAATGCTTAAATTTAAAAAATATGTAACTAAAAGCATCAATGTTCCGTTATCAAAAAGGGGGGCGCCCGCCAAGCGCATCAAAGATGCGCTTGATGCAAAATAATACAAAAGCATACATATAAGAAATCCTATTCTGCTTAAAAATAGTATTATTTTGCATGATCAACCATATTGTTATATGGTTGACCGCGGGCGCCCCCCTCTATAAAGTAACCATAACAAAAAACATTTTCTAATTATAAAAAAGTATTTATATTTGCTTATATCTTTTATTGCCAAAAAATATATACCAATAATTTATTATTTAATTTTTCTTAGCCCAACTGTCTTTTAATGCAACTGTCCGGTTAAATATTAACGCATCCGGTTTAGAATCATAATCAGGAGTAAAATAACCTTGACGCATAAATTGGAATGTCTCCCCTATTTTAGCATCTGCAAGATAAGGTTCAACTTTACAGCCATTTAAAATAACAAGGGAATTTGGATTAAGATTATCTTTAAAATCAGTAACACCTACTTCATTTGATGGATTCTCTACATCAAACAGCCTGTCATACAGCCTAATTTGCGCGTCATGGGCAAATTTAGCCGATACCCAATGCAGAGTACCTTTTACTTTACGTCCATCAGGAGAGTTACCTCCTTTTGATTGAGGATCATATGTGCAGTGCAGACAAGTGATATTACCGTTTTCATCTTTATCCCAACTGTTACATGTAATAAAATATGCGCCTTTAAGACGTACTTCTTTACCAGGAGCTAATCTGAAATATTTTTTAACAGGTTCCTCCATAAAGTCATCCTGTTCAATATATATTTCTTTTGTAAATTTAACCTTTCTCATACCAAGCTCAGGTTTTTCCGGATTAATTTCCACTTCAATTTCTTCAACCATATCATCCGGATAATTATCAATAATAACTTTAAGCGGTTTTAATACAGCCATAGCCCTTGGAGATTTATGGCTAAGGTCGTCGCGCAAACAAAATTCTAATAATGACAAATCAACTACGCTGTTGCTTTTTGATACGCCGATTTTTTCACAAAAACTTTTTATTGCTTGAGGCGTAAATCCACGGCGTCTCATGCCGCATAATGTAAACATTCTCGGATCATCCCAACCAGACACAACCCCTTCGTTTACAAGGTTAAGGCATTTACGCTTTGATGTTAAAGTATAATTTAAATTAAGCCTTGCAAATTCTATCTGACGAGGCGGCATTTCAAAATCCAATTCGCGCAATACCCAGTCGTATAATGGCCTGTGATCCTCAAATTCCAATGTACAAAGCGAATGTGTGACGCCTTCAGCAGCATCAGACAATGGATGTGCAAAATCATACATGGGATATACGCACCATTTGTCGCCTGTACGGTGATGAGAAGCTTTTAAGATACGGTAAATTATTGGATCGCGCATATTAATATTAGGCGACGCCATATCAATTTTTGCTCTTAATACCTTTGCGCCTGTATCAAATTCACCTTTTGTCATACGGTTAAATAAATCAAGGTTTTCCTGAGTAGTACGGTTTCTATAAGGCGACTCAGTACCAGGTTCCTTTAATGTACCTCTTGCAGCCCGTATTTCATCTGCTGACTGGTCATCGACATATGCTTTACCTTTTTTGATTAATTTTATAGCGCATTCATGTAAAAAATCAAAATAATCAGAAGCATAATGAACTTTATCCCATTTAAATCCCAGCCATTTAATATCTTCCATAATGGAGTCTACATACTCGACATCCTCTTTAACCGGATTTGTATCGTCAAACCGCAAATTACATACACCGTTATATTTTTCAGCCGTACCAAAATCAATACATATTGCCTTTGCATGTCCAATATGAAGATATCCGTTTGGTTCAGGCGGAAAACGTGTTTGTACTCTATTATAAATGCCGTTTTCCAAATCTTTGTTTATAGCTTCATGTATAAAATTAACAGAAGTATTTTCCATTATCCATCCCCCATAATTTTCTAGGTTTTTATTCCCCTCATTATTTATTTTAATATTAAGATGTTAAGATAATTTTTCTTTAAAGCTGTTAAGACGTTCTTTTACTTTATCTTGACCTAATAACTTCATAATATAATATAAATCCGGTGTATTTTTCCTACCTGTTAAAGCAATCCTTATTACTGTACTGATATCCCCTACATGTCCTTTATAAGCATCCGGATTCTTTTTATAAACCTTTACTTCGCTAGCAAATCCTAACGGTTCGCATATTTCCTTCATTGTATTAAACCATTCGTCTTTAGTATGCTCAGGATTATATTTTTGCAAATATGCATCAATTATTTTAATACCATCTTCATTGCTGATATTTTCCGGCAATACCATTTCGGATTTATCCCATATTTCATCATACATATATTCAACATAATCACGAACATCCGACCATTTAGCAATATCTTTACGCGGCTTTTTATTTTCTCTATCAATATTAAGTATTTCAGTTGCATATTGTCTGTCTCTTTCAAAAAGCTCAGCCAATTGCTTGTCATATTGCTTTGCCCATTCTAGTGACAGCTCAAACACCTTTTGCGCAGGCATAATTGATATTGCATTTTTACTAACGTCGTTTAATTTTACAAGATCAAATAATGCGCCTGAAAGGCTCAATTTTTTAAGATTAAACGGGAAATTTTTATTATCTTCCTTTTGATTAGCTTTACGCCAGTCTTCATAATTTGAATTTGCTATTGTCATAAGATATTCCATTACTGATTCTTTTGGATACCCTTGTTCATAATAATATCCAACCGCAGCTTCCGGATCTTTACGCTTGCTTAATTTACGTTTACCGCCGTTTTCTTCTTTCATAATAGGCGATACATGTGCATATACCGGCGGTTTAAAACCTAATACGTAAAATAACTGCAAATGTATAGGCGCAGAAGAAATCCATTCATCGCCGCGGATAACATGGGTTGTACCCATAAGATGGTCGTCTATTGCATGGGCAAAATGATAGGTAGGTATACCATCAGCTTTTAATATAACAACATCCTGATCATTTTCCGGCATTTCAATTTTACCTTTTATTGCATCTTTAAAGCTTATTCTCTTTTGGGGATCTCCTGGCGAACGAAGACGCACTACAAAGCTTTTACCTTCATTTATAAGCTTTTGCGCCTCATCTACCGTTATATCTCTATATTTAGCCCATTTGCCGTATATTCCAGTGTTTACCTTTAATTTTTCCTGTTCAGCCCGTATTTCGGATAACTCTTGTTCAGTTAAGAAACAGGGATATGCCATACCTTTTTCCATAAGCTGTTTTACAAAAGCCCTGTATATATCTCTTCTTTGGCTTTGCTGATATGGCCCATAATCACCCTTTTGTCCGTCTGGACAAAATCCTTCATCGGCATCTATTCCAAAAGCATTAAGCCCGTCTATTACTATTTTAACGCCATCCTCTATTTCACGTTTTTTATCGGTATCTTCTATTCTTATATAAAATACGCCGTCTGACTGCATAGCTGCTCTTTTATTTACCATAGCTGTAAATAAACCGCCGATATGCAGAAAACCTGTAGGACTTGGAGCAAATCTGGTAACCATAGCACCTTCTTTTAATTGCCTTGGCGGATATTTTTCTAATATTTCCTGTGCAGTAATTTTTACATCTGGTAAAATCAGTTGGGCCATTTTTATATTATCCACGGACATTTTATTTCATCCTCCAATTGGTATTATTATCTTCTTTATTTACATAACTTATTTATTATACTAATATTTTTATAATCTATCAATATATCCCGCAAATTTTTATAATGCTATCATATAATTATATTAATCTAAACTAAATAATAAATATTTATAACGAAAATATTTCCGATTGTGATAGAGTACAAACGGGGCGCCTGCGCGCAGCCATATTTTATATGGCTGCTTTACGCAAAATAATTTCTCATATTAATCTGCTGTTTATAAAATATATACCAGTTCCTTATTATTAACTCAACATATTTAATAGTCTATTATTTTGCGTCCCAGCGCATCTAAAAGATGCGCTTCGCAGGCGCCCCCTATATGCGGTACTTTTATTTATACTTATTTTTTTAAGATTAATTTTTTTCATAGCTTTCTATTTTGTACCGTTTATATTATTTTTACATAAATTATTTTATAATTTTTATATCTAATTTTATTTTATTATACTCTATTTACAATAATAAAAGTAAATAATATAATTGGCTTAAAAAGATTTATTATAAAATATTAAGGAAGGTGTGTTTTTTATGAGTAAAATATGTGTTTTAGGTAGTTTAAATATAGATATGTCCACAAGCGTAGATTATTTTCCTCATGTAGGCGAAACAATACGCCTTAATAGTTTTGATATATTTATGGGCGGTAAAGGTGCAAATCAAGCTGTTGCTTTAGGTAAATTATCCGCTGATATTATGATGTTAGGTAAATTAGGCGATCAATTTTATGGCCCTGAATATATGAATATTTTAAAAGAAAATGGTGTTGATAATTCCTGTGTAGAAATAGTACCTAATGAATATCCAGGAATTGCTTTTATTACAGTTAATAAAGATAAAAATAATGTTATTTATATTCATCCTGGTACAAATTATATGGTAGATACCGCTTATGTAGATAAATATTGGGATAAAATCTCTCAATGTGATATAATATTACACCAATATGAAATACCTATCAAAACTAATATATATCTTATGAAAAAAATGCATAAAGCTGGAAAAACAGTAATATTAGACCCAGCGCCATATCTTAATGTTGCAGACGATACTTATGCTTTATGCGATTATGTAACACCAAATGAAGTAGAATTAAGCCAAATAACCGGTATGCCAGTTGATAATCACGACCAGTTTATAGCCGCTGCAAAAGCACTATTAAAAAAGGGTTGTGGCGCTGTTATAGCTAAAGCAGGTAAACGCGGCGCTTATCTTATAACTCCTGATACAACTGAATTTGTACCGTCTTATAAAGTCAATGCTGTTGATCCTACTGCTGCTGGCGATAGCTTTAACGCTGGTTTTGCTTATGCTTTGTCACAAGGTAAATCTCCTATTCAGGCTATAAAATTTGCAAATGCTGTCGGAGGTTTATCTACTACTGCTATGGGTGCCCAAAATGCTATGCCTACTTTAAAACAGGTAGAAGATTTTCTTAAAACTGCTGAGATTAATGATGTATATTAAATTAGATTAGTTAATATTAATAATTAATAAACCCCCTCTAAAAACGTAAAAATAATGTTTTTAGAGGGGGGGTATTATACATATTGTAATTTCTCTTTGTAAAATAAAATTATTTGGAAAAACTTGGACAAATATCCTTTAAGCAGCACTTTTCGCACAGAGGTTTTCTTGCATAGCATACCGTTCTGCCATGATGAACAAAACAATGGCACA
>CALWVB010000066.1 GCA_944384895.1 uncultured Clostridia bacterium
GATGTTTCCATAAATCTAACATCCAAAAGGCACCGGTACCGTACTCGTTATAAAACTAAATATGCATTTTATAATATAACTAAACGCACTTTTGACCTTATTTTTTCTCTTGTTTTTTTAATTTTGCTCTCTCCTATCATGATCATTACAGCTATTGCTGTTAAAATAGATTCAAAAGGTCCTACATTTTATAAACAAGAACGCCTTGGTCTTGATGGAATCTCGTTTGTAATGTATAAATTTCGATCCATGTCTATTGATGCGGAACGTGATGGAGCCTGTTGGGCTACTAAAGATGACCCGCGCATTACAAGAGTGGGAAAGATAATACGTAAAATAAGATTGGACGAGCTTCCTCAGCTTATTAATATTCTGAAAGGCAATATGTCGTTTGTAGGCCCTCGGCCTGAACGCGAAATTTTTTATGACGAATTTGAAAAATATATTCCTGGTTTTCGTAATAGATTACAAGTATTGCCTGGATTAACAGGTTGGGCTCAAGTAAACGGTGGATATGACCTTGGACCTAAAGAAAAATTAGAATACGATATGGAATACATACAAAACAGAAGTTTAATATTAGACATAAAATGCATCTTTAAAACATTTAAAGTTGTTTTTACACATGAAGGCGCAAGATAAATATTACTTATACTTAATACTTATTACATAACATAAATATACTTAAAAAAATTTTTTACATAATTTATTATACGGCTGTAATATCATAATTACAGCCGTATTTTATGATATTATAAAATACTTTTTTAGGGAGCGGTATTATTTGAATGTACTTTTTGCACATGATCACAAATTTAGTGTAGATGAAAATGGAAAAGTATACAGCTATTTGATGGATCATAATATGTGGGACAGGTATCTGCCATTTTTTGATAGTATTACAATTGTAGCGCGCAGAATCAACATCTCAGCAAAAAATCCAAAACAAATGAAAGGTATGAAATCAGCTCAGGCTGATAGAGTAAACTTCTCGCTTTTAGGCGAAACTATAAATAATGACGGCAGTATAAATAAAAAACCGGATCAGTTTCAAAAATATAAATCTATAAAAAATTTAGTCAGCAAGTCGGATTGCGTTATCGCCAGATTGCCTAGTATAATTGGATATATGGCCTGCCGTGAAGCTATAAAACAACATAAAAAATATGCGGTAGAGGTTGTAGCATGCGCCTGGGATTCCAATTGGTATCACGGTGGGAAAATAAATAAGGTTATGGCATTACCAAGTCTTTTTGCTATGAAGCATTATGTAAAGCGTGCTGATTACGCTATATATGTAACCGACCATTTTTTACAGCATCGTTATCCATGTAATGGAAAAACAGGTATTGCCTCTAATGTAAGTATTGATGCGGTAGAACATGAAGTTATAGATAAACGTATAGATCATATTACATCTTTAAAATATAATGATAAAATTATATTTGGTATAGTAGGGCCTTTACATGTAAATTTTAAAGGCCATAAAACTGCTATTATAGCTTTATCTAAAGCAAAAAACAATATCCCGCCATTTGAATTAAGATGTATTGGCGCTGGTGATCCTAAAAGATGGCAGCAGCTTGCAAATAATGTAGGGATTGGTGAAAATATTTATTTTGACGGTTTATTAAAATCCGGTAAACCTGTCGCTGATTGGATGGATAATATAGATATATTATTAATACCAAGCCTTCAGGAAGGTTTACCTAGAGCATTAATTGAAGCTATGAGCCGTGGAATACCTTGTTTAGGAGCTATAACCGGAGGTATACCTCAGCTTTTAAATAATAAATATCTTCACAAAAAGAATGATTATAATAAATTATGCAAAGATATAATAAATTTAGTAAATGATAAAAATGAAATGATAAAATGCGCTAATGATAATTATACTAATGCACAGCGGTATATAAAACCAATTCTTGATAAAAACCGTTCGGATTTTTGGAAACAATTTTCTGATAATATTAAATCATGATTATAATTTATTTTATCAAAAGTAATTTAATTAATATAATCTAAATTAAAAAACTAAAAGCTGAAAGGTATCGTTGATAGGGGGCGCCTACGCAGCGCATCTAAAGATGCGCTTGATGCAAAATAATATTTAATAATAAAACTAAATTAAAAAATAAAATCAGGATTTTTTTATAAGCAGTATATTTTATATGACAAATTATTTTGCATTTTCTCAATCATATTTCATATGATTGAACGTAGGCGCCCCCCTCTTAAGGTAACGTAACGGTTGTATTTTTATAATAACATATTTTTTAACACGCGTTTTTAGAATACGGTGTGATTCAGATTAATAGTTTTTCAAGAAATTATTAGTTTTTTGAGAACAATAACTACGTCTTATTGACAATAATAATAAACAACAGTAGAATAATTAAGTTGACATATTTTTAAGATAATTTATATTTGATAATTGATAATTTATTATTAATGCTGTACTGAAAAGAGGCGGTTAATTTTAATGAGAGATAAAAAAATGGACAACCTTATGCACCGTATAGGCACCCTTATTAAAGAAAAATGGTGGATTGTAGTTTTAACCACTGTACTTGGTTTAGGTATTGCTTTTGGTGCGTCTTCACTCATGGAAAAACAATATTCATCAACTGTATTAATTTTTGCTAATAGTAAAGAAGGCAGCAATCAACAGGTAACTGGATCTGAAATTTCTCTTATAAATTCACTTATACAGGATTATAGAGTTTTTGCTACTAGTAATACTTTAATTAATAATGTTAATGGCAAGCTGATGAATGATGGTTTAGAAGGTATATCATCAAGAAAAGTATCTGTAGCGTCTCAAGGTGATTCACGTGCATTTACTGTTACAGTGCAAAATCATAACCCTGAGGTGTGCTGTAAAGCTGCAGGTTATATAGCTGATGAACTTATAATTCAAATTAACCAATTATATAAAATGGATAATGTTAAAGTAATTGATCCGCCTACTGTTCCAACTAGCCCCATTGCGCCTAATATACCTACATTAATGCTGTTTGGCGGTTTTTTAGGATTTTTTGTTGGTGTAATTTTAATGTATTTTATATTCATGTTTGACCGTGCAGTAAAATCAGTCGAAGATTTTGAAACCTATTTTGATGTACCTGTGCTTGGTATTATACCGGCATTTGATAAATCTCTTTTAAGAGGACAAAACATACAGGATATTAACTCCGAAAAGGAGGATATTAAATAATTATGGCAAACAGTAATAAAAAAATAAAGTTTCAGCGTGAATATTACCGTCTTCGTATGGATTCTGCTAGTATGGAAGCTTATCGTATGCTTCAAACTAACGTTGAGTTTTATGGTTTTGATAAAAAACTCCAGGTTATTGAACTTACCAGTGCTTTACAAGGCGAAGGTAAATCAACAACAGTATCCAATCTTGCTTTAGCATTTGCTCAATCAAATAAACGAGTATTAGTTATAGATTTAGACTTGCGTAAACCTGTTCAGCATAAAATATTTAATGTTTCTTCAACTACTGGCGTTACAACTGTATTAACC
Source organism: uncultured Clostridia bacterium (assembly GCA_944384895.1). GTDB lineage: Bacteria > Bacillota > Clostridia > Oscillospirales > Acutalibacteraceae > RGIG7067. The sequence continues at coordinate 3,532 of CALWVB010000066.1, forward strand.
GGCAAAAGCCGTCTGGAAGATGCTATTAAACCAACTGACAGGGATAATTTATACCTGCTTCCATGCGGTATACGTCCTCCTAATCCAACAGAATTGCTTCGCAGCGACAGTATGAATCAGCTTATTGATTTTCTTAAAACTAAATATGATGTTATCATTATTGACAGTCCCCCAGCTTTAGCTCTGACTGACGCTGCTATTATTTCAAATTATGCCGATGCTGTGATTTTAGTCGTATCCGCTGGTGTTGCTGATTATAATTCAATTGAATTATCTATTAAAAATCTTACTATGGTTAATGCCAATCTAATAGGTGTTGTTATGAATAATATCAAAACAAAACGCGGCGGCCGTTATTCTTACAGGTATAAATATAATTACTACTATTAATATAATTATGTATAATAGGCCTTCTGATCCGGAATCATAATAAAAAATAAAAATATTTTTCTATTTATTATGATAATTGGTAATATAGGGAGGCCATTTTAAATTGTCTGAAAAATATAAAAAATTAGGTATTTGGTTTATAATATTATTATGTGCTGCTATAATGCCTTTATATGTAGGAACATCACTTATGAGTAATGGCGGAACCAATCCCCCATATGATTTATATATAGGCATAGGCCTTACTGCTGTCGGATTTATTATATCGGTTGCATGTTATGCTGTTTATCTTAAACTCAAAGAGGTCAAAGATGAAATTAAAACAAATAAAACAGCAGATGTAAATGTTGCAAATAAAAATAAAGATAGTAGGGATTCTTAAAGAAAACGCTGTCTCATTATTATATTAAATAGATTTGAGACAGTGTTTTTTTATAATTTTTAATAACATTTTAATTATTAACATAATTCATTAATATAAAATTCACCACTTATCAATGTAAATAACTATAATTAAACTATGATTAAATTATTTACCATTTATTTTAAGGGGATAAATATATAATATTGCAAATCAAATAAATACAATATTATTATAAAAACGACGGAGGTGTATATTTTTATGTCAACTGGGAAAATCCTTGTAGCTGATGATGACAGAAACATATGCGAATTATTAAGATTATATATCGAAAAAGAAGGATTTACAGCAATATTAGCAGAAAATGGAGCTGTTGCATTACAAAAATTTGAATCAGAAAACCCAGATCTTGTTTTGCTTGATATTATGATGCCGGAACTGGATGGATGGCAGGTATGCCGTGAAATTCGTAAAAAATCCCAAGTACCTATTATTATGCTTACAGCAAAAGGCGAAACCTTTGATAAAGTATTAGGCTTGGAGCTTGGCGCGGACGATTATGTAGTAAAACCGTTTGAAACTAAGGAAGTTATTGCACGTATAAAAGCGGTTCTCCGCAGAACTGGTGCTCCTGGCGATGATAGTAAGGTTGTTAATTATGATAAATTATCTATAAATATGACTAATTATGAATTAAAAGTAAACGGCGTACATGTTGATGCTCCGCCAAAAGAAATGGAACTTATTTATCATCTTGCCTCTAATCCAAACAGAGTTTATACTCGTGATCAATTGCTCGATGAGGTATGGGGCTTTGATTATTATGGCGATTCACGTACAGTTGATGTTCATATAAAACGTTTAAGAGAAAAATTAGAAGGCGTATCTTCGCAATGGTCGCTTAAAACTGTATGGGGCGTTGGATATAAATTTGAAGTAAAAGAAAATTCCTAAGTTTTATCGACTAATTTCTTAATATAAAAACTACCCATGCGCAGGCGGTAAATAACTGTCTGCGCTCTATCAATGTTATTATATTTTTACATAAATTCATAATTGCAGTATAACGTTCAGGTATGGTAAAATAATTTTTAGGGGTATTAATATGTCACATAGTATATTTGTAAGATATTTTTTAATGACAACAGCCATTTTGCTTGTATGCTTTATTGTACTTGGCGTTGTAGTTATATATAGTTTTTCAAATTATTGGTTAAATGAAAAACAGGAATTAATGACAGAAAATGCTGTTTCTATTTCTGAACTATTAGTCCAGGGTGAATATTTCCAGTCTGTGGATATAGGCATCAGAACGGTCTATACAATAGATCCGGCAATGGGAGCGGCTCTATCGCTATTTTCCGATTCAATCGGCGCTGATATATTTATAACGGATAACCGAGGTAAAGTATTAATATGTTCAGAAGGGATAAACTGCAAACATTTTGAACAAAATATTCCAACTGAGATAATGCATAAAGTGCTGGAAAATTCTCAAGGACAAACATATTATGAAATCGGTACATTTGATGGATTTTATGATTCACAGTATTATACTGCAGCAACGCCCATAATGCTTAACGGCGTAACTGTAGCATCAATATTTGTATCATCTTCAGCGCAAAATTTTGAGCGTAGTACTTTAGACGTCGCAAAAATCTTCCTTATAGGTTCTCTTGCTGTTTTAGCTTTTTCGTTTATTATCACATATCTTGTAACATATCAAATGGTAAAACCATTGCGTCAAATGGCATATGCTGCTCATAGATTTGGCGAAGGTGATTTTTCATATAAAGTAAAAGTAAAAGGTAAAGATGAAATGGCTGCATTAGCTCATGCGTTTAATTCTATGGCTTTATCTTTATCAGCTTCTGAATCAATGAGACGAAGTTTTGTTGCAAACGTATCGCATGAATTAAAAACTCCTATGACAGTTATTGCCGGATATATTGACGGTATACTTGATGGTACAATACCAAAAGAAAAACATGAATATTATTTGCAAACTGTATCAGATGAAGTAAAAAGATTATCCCGTTTAGTACGTACAATGCTTGATTTATCTCGTCTTGAAGCAGGTGAAATGAAAATAAATCCTGTTAAATTTGATTTAAGCGAGACAGTATTCAGAATAATGTTATCTTTTGAACAGCGTATTGAAGAAAAAGAAATAGAAATAATCGGTCTCGACTCTATTGAACATTCTACGGTATGCGCTGATGCTGATATGATTCATCAAACAGTTTATAATCTTATGGATAACGCTATAAAATTTGTTAATAAAAATGGTTATATAGAAATAAAAATACACGAAGAAAACGGCCGTGTATATTGTTCCATTAAAAACAGCGGTATGGGTATACCTGCAAATGAATTGCCTCATATATTTGACAGATTCTATAAAACTGATAAATCACGCAGTCTTGATAAAAAAGGCGTTGGTTTAGGACTTTATATTGTCAATATGTTTATTTCTCTTCATGGCGGTCAAATATATGTATCAAGCGTTGAAGAAGAATATACATGTTTTGAATTTTGGATACCTAAAGAATTTACTGGAGCTGATAAACCATTACCTCCTACTAGATAATGTAAGTTTATTATATAAATAATTTCTTTTTTAGGGGGGATATTTTTTTGAATAATAACATTACAACACCGCGCAGCAAAAAATCTAATAAAAACAACGTTCATTATCCTTTGCTTATAATATTGATAATTGTATTTATTTTATTATTAATATTAAGTTTTATTTTAGGATTTACAATGGCAAAAAGATTATATTCCAGTACCTCAAGCAATTCTAATATTACTCAATCACTTGAAGATAAATATGCAGGTCTAACAAAACCGGAAATTTATGAAGGTACAAATCCTAATATCGTGCTTGAGGCTATCCCTGATACAGCATTAGCTGAAAATACTTCCGCCGAGGATGTATATGAAATGGCTGGTTCATGTGTTGTAGGCATTACATCATATGTTAAAGACCAAAACAATGAATACCAGGTTGGTTATGGCTCCGGTATCATTATGTCAAGCGATGGATATATTTTAACCAATGCACATGTATTGCAGGATTCTTATCATAGTTATACTGTTTCATTAAGCGATGGTACTGAATATAAAGGCTTATTGGTTGCAGCTGACAATAAATCCGATATAGGTATCTTGAAAATTGAAGCTGAGGGTCTTACAGCCGCACATTTCGGCGACAGCAGCCAAATTTCAGTTGGGCAGCGTGTATATGCAATAGGCAATCCAAGCGGTCCTACGTTAAATAATTCTATTTCAGCCGGCATTATATCGGGAACTGACCGTAATATTCAAATTGAAGACAGTATCAGCGATATTTCATATATTCAAACAGATGCTGCTATTAATCCAGGTAATTCAGGCGGTGCTTTAATAAATGAATACGGCCAGGTTATAGGTATTAATACAGCTAAAATCTCCGGCGTTAACTATGACGGTTTAGGTTTTTCCATACCTATTGACCAGGCTCTTCCAATTATCAATGAATTGTTTGAAAACGGCCGGGTTACTGGAAGAACAAAATTAGGAGCTAAAGTCGGCGTTATTGATAAATATTATGCCGAGTCATTAGGTATGTCACCTGGACTTATGATAAGCTCTATTTCAGTTGATAGCAACCTTTATAAGGCAGGCATAAGAGTAAATGATATAATAACCTATGCTGATGGGGTTAAAGCGGAAGATTTTTATGCACTGCAAAGCGTATTATCTTCTCATAAACCAGGCGATACAATTGATTTAACAATTGAACGCAAGGTTAATAATGAAGTATATACGTTTAATGCTAAAGTAAAATTAATGGAAGATATAGAAGAATTTTAATTAATATCGTCTGTGAAACTATTAGATTGCTCATCGAATATAAGTATCTATTATCGGCCGGCGCCTTAAAAGGCGCTGGCTTTCACTTTGTTCAAGCCCATCTTTATCTATTCTTTGGCTCCTTTAATATGATTTTTTATTATTAGATGCCCTTTAAGTCCGGCCTTGTTTCCTTTTTCCTAAAGTTTGTATTGCATGATATTATTTTTACAGCGCTGTTTTTGCTTCTTTATAATTTGGCTTCATGCGTACTTAAATAATCTCTTTCCTTTATTTGAACATAACGGTTTTATTATCTAACATATACTTTCCTTGTATTTTTATTGTTTCCCTTCTTTACACGTGAATTATTATAATAGTGCTTTTTTGCTCATACTTACCTTATATACCTTTTTTCTTATTTCCATTAAATTTATCCGTTATTCTTGTTTTTTATTTTGTCTTCCTCTTTCAAAGATCAATTACCTTTGTTTTACTAAACTCATTAAAACATAAAAAATAGTGTGCTATAAAAAATTTTTATAACACACTATTTTTTTATTTTCTTTTTTTATTTTCAATAGGATACTTTGGATTACCGCCTGTAAACTGCGATAAATTATTTCTTATATATTGTATACATAAATTTCTGATATTTTCATCAGCCATAGCCGAAGGAAGCTCTTTTTCAATTTCATAAAACAGAAATTGATCATCCTGTGCAAGCCTTTTTCCTGCATCAAATATTTCCCTATGATCAGCATATATTTTATTTGCATTTTCTATCATATCTGCGTATTTTTCCGCTCCTATTGCTTTAAAAGCATCATATGCAAATTGGCTAAGTCTTCTTGATTGAGTAAGATATATTTGTTCAAAGCCGCCGTCATTTATATCTTTATCAAGTTTTTTTGCCACATATACTGCTCTTTGATATTCATTAATATCTTTTATAACTTCATATTCATCATACATATTGTCTTCCATTCTTGAACAAATATTAAACATAACTGCTTTTATCAGCTCATCATCATCAAAATCATTTAATTGATCTTCTGATAATATAGAATATTTACGTTCCATTTCTTTATTTTCATTCATAATTGCAATAAGCGGTTTGAATTTTTGTATAATCATATATACAAAAAATGCAATGCCTGCAGCGGCAGCTAAAAGCAACCATATATTTTCCTTAATATAATTTATAACAGCATCCATTTATTTATCCCCCATATTAATAAGTAATTTATATATTTCACTTTTTTTATATCCGCTTATATTGGCCGCTTCTTTTGCTGCATTTGATGCGCTTTGGCCATTATCCATTAATTGTCTTGCATATAAAACAGCCTGGTCTATGGTCATTTCAGTTTGTTCATCTGTATCCTTTACACCCTCTATAATAAGTACAAATTCCCCTTTAGGAGATGTTTCTTTATACATCTCAAGCGCGCCGTTAAATGTTGTGCGTATAATTTCTTCATGTATTTTAGTAAGTTCACGAACAATAACAATATTTCTGTTTCCCAATGTCTCTAACATATCTTCTAAAGTCGAACATAATTTATGCGGAGCTTCATAAAAAACCATTGTACGTTTTTCATGTTTTATATCATCCAAATGTTCACGTCGTGATTTTTTGGCTGTACTTAAAAAGCCTTCAAATGTAAACCGTGATGTGCATAATCCAGATACAGCTACAGCTGTAGCAAAAGCAGTAGGACCAGGTACCGCTATTACCTTTATATTAAGCTCATGACATCTATTTACAAGTTCCTGTCCTGGATCGGATATAGCAGGCATACCAGCGTCTGTGACAAGCGCACAGCTTTCCCCTGATAATATCCTCTGGCATATTATTTCGCCTTTTTGCGCTTTATTATGTTCATAATAGCTTATCATATATTTTTTTATATCAAAATGATTTAATAGCTTTAACGTTACCCTGGTATCCTCTGCTGCAATAAAATCACATGTACGCAAAATATCAATAGCTCTCGGCGACATATCGCCAAGATTACCTATGGGCGTACCTACTACATATAAGCATCCCGGCATTAACTCACTCTCCAAACTCGCCGTAAATATATTTCATTTCAGGAGTATACTCCCCTTTTTCATTTTCTACTATTAATACCGGTTCAATTATTAATCCCGGTTTAGCTCCTTTTTTACCTTCTATTAAAAATAACCATGGTTTTGTATCAGTTCTTTGCTGAACCATACGCAATCTTTTCGGTTCTATCCCGGATCTAATCATAGCATCCATTGTATCAAATAATCTGTCCGGACGGTTGCACATACAAAATTTACCGCCAAATTTTAATAATTTTTTTGCGCTTTCTGCTGCATCATACACAGTACATGTTATCTCATGCCGTGCTAATCTTTGTCCTTCATCTGGATTTAATGCCCCGCTGCCAGCTTTTTTATAAGGCGGATTACAAGTTATCACATCGAATATTCCGTTTTGTACAATGCCTTTGAGCTGCCTTAAATCAGCACACACAGGTTTTATTATCTGTTCCAGCGAATGCATTGATATTGTCCTTTTTAACATATCATATGCATCATTCTGTATTTCCACCGCTGTTATTTCCTTACCGCACGACCATACCTGCCATAACATAGGTATAATACCACAGCCTGTCCCTAAATCACATGCTATTTGTTTTATAGATGGTTTAGCAAAACTAGCTAATAATACAGCATCGGTTCCGAATGTATGCCTTTTTGATACTATAATAGAATAATTTTTGCCGAGCTTTGAAATTTTTTCGTCAATCTTGAGCATTTTTCCCCTCATCTCATGACAAATTAACAAAAAAGGTTTAAAATTGTTTTAGAATCTTAAATTTATGACCTGATATATATTATCATCTTTTTTATTAATTAACAATAGCTAATATAAAGATAAAAGGCGAAGCGTACAAAAAATCCGCTTCGCCAAAAACTATAAGACATATGTTTTATAAGAATAATTTATAACAAAATTATTCAGCCTGAGGAGCGCCTACAGGGCAAACACCAGCACAAGAACCACAATCGATACATGTATCTGCATCAATGACATATTTATCATCACCAGCAGAAATAGCATCTACAGGGCATTCGGCTTCACAAGCTCCACAGCTTATGCATTCATCGGATATTACGTATGGCATAATTAGTACACCTCCTTATATACTATGTTTACATTTTAACACGCATTTGAAAAAAATCAATAGTATTTTCTAAGATAATTTAAATCACTCAAAACAAAAGAATAAATAATAAGACTAAAATAAAAAAGCAACAGATAATGTAAAAGTACCGTTTATGGGGGTGCCTGCGCAGCGTATCCTTTGGATGCGCTTTACGCAAAATAATTTTTTTAATACTCAGGCTGAGTTAATAAGAGAAACAAGCATTATCTTAAATACTCATCATCTTTATATGGAAAATTATTTTGCATTTGGCAACCATATGAAATATGGTTGCACGCAGGCGCCCCCTTTACGGCAACGTAACTTTATATGTTTTCTTTAATACTATAATGCATATTTTTATATATTGTTTGATTTAGGATAATATAGCTTTATCTAAAAAGATTTATTTATCCATTATTTATATTTTTATTTAATTACCCAACCCATTCAGTACTTTCATCACCATGCCATTCTTTAATTACAGGTTTTGTTCCTTCATTTACTATTTCTGCTATTTTTTGATCTTTTTCATAGCTTATAGCATCGTTTTCTCCAATAGCTTTTGTAGAATATACATCAAAACGATCGTCGCTTAATTTTTCTAATGCAATTTCCCCATAACCTCCATCATGAGCTACAGAATATTCAAACTGGGTTTCTTCTAATAATGTCAAATCAAAATATCCTATTTCTGATCTTAATATACCTGAACCCCATGAATATACAAAAATTATATCCATTTGATCATTATCATCAAAATTACAGGTTTGTATATCAACTATACCATATCCGCCAAAGCCTAATCCTATATGATACATTCTTCCCTGAAATACTAAATAGCTTTCATATTCATCCGGATTTTTAAATATTTGACAGCCTGTATCATTATACACGTCATCAGGTGTTATTTCCTGTAATGTAATATCATCTTTTTTTTCTAAAGTTTCCATAAGCGCACTGTCATCTGTAAGCATTTTTACCGCTTGTTCTTCAGATATCTTTGAATAAGATACAGTATCATTATCGTTTGTATTTTTCTTTTTACATCCTGCTACACTTAATACTAAGCATAAAACCATAAAGATTAAAAGAATTCTTTTCATTTTTTACCCCTTTTACAATCCTATTATTTTAATTGATAACAGTTTATCAGATTTTTATGAACATTTTATATACGTATTTCTTAAATATATCCCATCATACCTCTAATTGATACTTCACCGAAATTTACTTCTTTTATTCCATTATCTGTAGCAATACATAAAGCTCCATTTTCTTTTACTCTAACAGCTTTTCCTTTTATCTCTTCCTGCACTGAGCAAGCTACTACTTCTTTTCCTATATTTATACATAAATTATTATAATCATCAATAATCTTATTTAGCCCACTGTCTAAATAATCGATATAATATTTTTCAAATGTCTCTAACACAGAACATAAAATTTCTTTTCTTAAAAAGTTTTTCCCTGATTCTATATATAATGAAGTCGCTTTATCTTTTATATCATCATCAAAGCTTTTTGTATTGACATTTATACCTATACCAACAACTATACTGGAGATATGTTCAGCTTCAGCCGTCATTTCCGTAAGTATACCGCATATCTTTTTCCCATTTATTACTATATCATTGGGCCATTTTATTTTTGCATCAAATCCCAAGCTTATTAACGTTTTACATACCGATATACCTGCTACTAATGTAATTGGTATTATTCTGTCAGGAGTAAGGTCAGGATATAACAAAATGGAAAACCATATTCCTACAGATTTAGGTGATAACCATTGCCGTCCCAATCTTCCTCTTCCTTGATTTTGTATTTCTGCTGTAAATATACTACCATCTGGCGCGCCTGATACTGCCATTCTTTTTGCTTCTTTATTTGTTGAATCTATTTCATCATAAGAATACACTGTATGTCCAATAAATTTAGTTGATATATTTTCTGTTATTTCATCTTCATTTAATATATCCGGACATTCAATTAATTTATAACCTTTTCCTGATACTGATTCAATTATATATCCTTTATTTTTTAATTTTGATATATTTTTCCATACCGCTGCTCTTGTTATATTAAATTTATCACTCAATTGCTCACCTGATATATAGCCATTATATTTCTTTAATTCCATTAAAATTGGATTTTTCATAGAAAATTATCGACCTCCTGTGATAATAATACAACTTATTCGGTTATTATTTACTGTTCTCTTTTATTTTTTCACTCTATATTGTATTATATAAATAAACATACCACCCAATTGGTGGTAATGCTATATTATCCTAAATTATACAATATATAAAAATGGAAGTAAAAATACACAGCTATTTATAATAAAAATCATTCCTGGGTTACTATACATTAAAAGGGGGCGCCTGCGTGCAGCCATATGAAATATGGCTGCCAAATGCAAAATAATTTGCTAAATAAAGATAATCAGTATCTAAGGTAATACTTGTTTTTCTTATTAACTCAGCCTGCGTATTTAAGAAAATTATTTTGCGTAAAGCGCATCTAAACGATGCGCTGCGCAGGCGCCCCCTTAAACGATACCTTTTACATTTTCTGTGGCTTTGTCATTTTTGCTTTATTATTTATTCCTTTTTATTGAGTGATTTAATTTACCTTAGACAAGTTAATGTATTATGTTGATGCCATTATATAAATCTTTGTTCTGAAAATATCTTTCTAAAGCTATTATCAGACTCATCGGAGGATAAAAATGAGTTTTAATGATAAGCTATTATTCTTAATGAATACATTTAATATGAAAAGTAGTGCATTATCAAAATATTTATTTGTAGATCCATCTTTAATAAGCAAATGGCGCACAGGTAAAAGAAAACTATCTTTTAATTCAAAAAATTTTGATGGTATATGTGAATTTATTGCAAATTATTCAATGACAGCCTTACAAAAAAAGAAGCTATGCTCTATATTAAAATTAAATACCACAGACAAATTGCCAGATTCACATGAATTAAATATTGCACTACATAAATGGTTTTCTGATGATTCAATTAATTTTAATGAAGCTGAATTAAATACACCGGAAATTAAAGGAACTCTAAGCTTTAATAATCTTTTATATGCCTTTTCATCAGATAACATAATTAATACAGATAATTATGTTATACCAGAAGCAACTGCGCATCAAGAACAATTTACTTTATATGAAGGAATCCAAGGTTTATTAGAAGCAATAAATAATTTAATTGTTAATATATCAAATCTTCCTCCTGGGCAATCTTTATATTTATTCCTGCCAGGTAATTATATAAATTTAATTTCTAATGAATTATATCTGGAAAAATATTGTTCGATGTTTTCCCAATTATTAAAATGTGGTCAAAATATTAAATTAATTACTAATATTGATTTTAATATAAATTATAATAACCCTGCATATATCCAAATTATATCATTATGTAAGACCGGCCGTTTTGATATATATTGCCTGCCAAGCGGCTTAGATATTGAAAAAAAATATACTATGGGTGTAGTTCCGGGAAACAGTACATTTTTTTGTCTTCCACATTATAAACCTTCGCAACCAATACTTACTTTTCTATCATTTGATATGCGTATTATCGATTGCTATAAAATATATTTTGAATATCTTCTTTCTATTAGCCATTCGATCGTTTATGCAATTACACCTAAACGTATTAATTATATATTAAATCGATCTGAATCATTTTTTAGTAAAATGGAAGAATTAAATGTATTTTCAGATTGTCTATATATTTCAACAATGAATCCAAAATTATTTGAACGTTTGATTGCAAAAAATAAAATGGATAATCCTCGTTCAAGAAAAATATATAATGCTTTATTAATTCATCACCATTTTTTTATTAAAAATCTTTCTCTATTTAGGCATAAATTTATAATTCCATTAAGTGCAATTGATGAAATGATTAATTCTAACGGATATCTTTATCCTAAAACCGCATATTTTACTGATAAACCTTTAAAAGCATCTCCTTATGATGTTATAAATCATTTACAATGGTTAATAATTCTTTTAAAACAACATCAAAATTTACAGATTGCTTTACCTACAGATACAACTTTAAGTAGTTTTAATCAGTACCGGCATAAAATATGGGGTTACAAAAGCAATAGCGCTGCTATGATATTATTTTTAGAAAATTGTAAAGATGTAAATGGTTTTATAATTGGTGAAAAAAATGTCTTTTTTCCTATAGAAGAAACATTTAATAAATTATGGGATACTATCCCTCAAAGTCAGGTTGATACTCCTTCAGTTATTAAAACTTTAAAATCCAGAATAGACAAATTGACATTATTATAATACAGATAATTTTTATATTATATATCAAAAAATCCCCAGTGTAAAGTTACACCGGGGATTTATATTATATTTAAAAATATAATTATTTAATTTCGATTGTAGCGCCAACTTCAGCGAATTTAGCTTTGATAGCTTCAGCATCTTCTTTAGAGATACCTTCTTTAATTGGCTTTGGAGCGCTATCAACGAGTTCTTTAGCTTCTTTAAGACCAAGGCCTGTAGCTTCACGAACAACTTTGATAACTTTGATTTTTTCAGCGCCAACATTAGCAAGGATAGCATAAAATTCAGTTTTTTCTTCAGCAGCAGGAGCAGCACCAGCAGCAGGAGCAGCAGCTACAGCAACAGGAGCAGCAGCGGATACGCCGAATTCATCTTCAAGAGCATGTACGAGTTCAGAAAGTTCAAGAACTGTAAGGGATTTAACATCTTCGATTAATTTTAAAACTTTATCAGACATTATTGTTTACCTCCAAATATTAATAAATAAGATTCAATTAACAATATAACTATTTTTAAATTTTCAATTATGCACTCTGTTTTTCTGCAATAGCGCTAAGTACACAGGCAAGGCCGCGGATATTAGCATTAAGCACAGTAACAAAGCCGCTGATAGGAGCATTGAGACCTCCAAGAGTTTTTGCAATAAGAACTTCTTTTGATGGAAGTTTTGCAAGATCCTCTACTTCAGCTTTATTAAGAACTTTACCTTCAACAAATCCAGCTTTAATCTTAAATTCTTTGATTTGTTTACCATTATCCTCAACAAATTTAGCAAGGATTTTTGCAGCAGCAACATGATCTTCAGGACTTACAGCAAGAGCTGTAGTACCCTCTAAAACAGGATCAAGGCCGTCTAAACCAGCATCTTTAGCAGCACGGCTAAGCAATGTATTCTTTACAACTGTGTATTCAACACCTGCATTACGCAAATCAGCACGCAGTTTTGTATCTTTTTCAACGCTTATACCTTTATAGCTAACTATAACGCCTGCAACTGAATTTTTTAACTTGTCGGAAAGTTGGGCAACAAACTGTTGTTTTTGCTCTAAAATCTTCTGACTTGGCAAATTGTTTCACCTCCGAAGAATAGAATATATGCTTAAATGGTTATATCTTAAACACCATACGGAAATAAAAAAGCCCTTCCCAGTCTTACCGACGAGAAGGGCATAGTTACAAATCTATGAAAAGGCATAAAAATACCTTTTACAAAATCAACATGTAACGCTCTCCACCTCGGCAGGCCGGCTTTTAAAATAGCCATTAAGCAATTTTTTGCACCTGCTGTCTTTGGATAAAGAACTGCTTGTGTATAATATCACAGAATTATTATTCTGTCAATACCTTGTATATTAATATAATAAATTAACCTAATTTATTTGGATTAATACGTACGCCAGGTCCCATTGTTGAAGAAACGACGCATGTTTTAATATATTGTCCTTTTGCTGCAGCTGGTTTAGCTTTTATAATAGCACCGAGAAGTGTATCAAAATTTTCAACTAACTTCTGAGTACCAAAAGAAGCTTTACCAATCGGACAGTGTATAATATTAGTTTTATCAAGGCGGTATTCAATTTTACCGGCTTTAGCTTCGTTTACTGCACGAGCTACATCAGGAGTAACGGTACCAGCCTTTGGGTTAGGCATAAGACCACGCGGGCCTAAGATTTTACCAAGGCGGCCAACAACACCCATCATATCAGGTGATGCGATTACTACGTCGAAATCCATCCAGCCTTCTTGCTGAATCTTTGCTGCATATTCTTCTGCTCCTACATATTCAGCTCCAGCAGCTTTTGCAGCTTCTACTTTATCTCCCTTTGTAAATACAAGTACACGTACTTTTTTACCTGTACCGTTAGGAAGTACAACTGCACCACGAACCTG
>CALWVB010000067.1 GCA_944384895.1 uncultured Clostridia bacterium
AATATGGCTTTTGTTTTATAAATCCATCAAGCAATAAATTTAATAGATTTGTTTTACCAAATTCCTTTTTACCATATATTGCGATTACATGTGATTGCTCTAAATCGACTGTTACCGGACAAAAACCTACATAGTCTAGGCCAACGCTTACAGGAAGTTTTAAATCTTTTGGTTCTTCCTTTGGCTGTTGTTTAATTTTCTCATATTCTTCCATTGTTAATTCTTTTGGGAAGGTTTGATATTTTTTAACACATTTAGTATATTTGCTATCATCAAAACCAAATTTCCATTTAAGCTTTCTTTCAAAATCAGATTCTGAATCAGCGTTATTTTGTGCATTTGCTAATTTATAAGGCAAAAAACACTGTACTTCATACGGAAGATTCATTCTAAATGTACCGGTAACGCCATCCGGCTTTACGGTTACGTTTGCAAAGCCATGACCTGGATTATTGCCGATTAATCCAACTTTACCTGTAAAAATTTCTGAATATTTATCCTGTGGCATTTCAAACGCAATCCTTTGTTTAAACCCGCCAAGATAAGAGTTTAACCCTTTTGTTTCAACTGCTGTTACTATGGTTGTTATTCCTCTTGAAAGGCCATCGCGGCATAATTTTGCAAGCTTTTCTTGATAAGCTGAGTATCGTGGCTCGTCCATAAAAGCGTTGAGATTATCAATAATAAATGTTGTATGTATAGGCTGAGTTTGAGCATCACGATAGTTTTGGCCGTTTAAATCCTTGATGTTATCTTTCAGAATATTATCCATTATCCTGAAAACACGTTTGACATATTCTTCATTTGAATTATCAAAATATGCTGAAACAAGTGGAAAATCTTTATATTCGGCTAATGCTCCGCCAAAATCAAGGATAAAAACCTGTTCCTGTTTTTCATTGTATTGCTTATGTAAAATATTAATCAATGTTTTAAGAAAGGTTGTTTTTCCACTCATGGCAGAACCAAAAAGAATAATATTTGAATCAAGCAAATCCACTATAAAAGGCGGCTGCATCTGAATGATAGGGATATCAAATCTGCCAAGGGTACAAAGCATTTTTTTCAGGCTCATATTAATCCCTCCCACTGAGTTTCATCAGCCATTTGAACCGGCAATGGATCTAAGAATATTGGCGTTGGCTTTTCCATATCACGGCTCATCTCTATAATTGTACTTGTAACATATGCAAGCTGAGTATCATGTTCATTAACGTTTGCATTCTTTTTCTTTTCCTGTTCATTATCATTTTTAGATAAATAAAAATCTGGATTAAACCGGCCGCAGTTTGGTACCTGAGTAACAACAACAGGAGGTTCAATATTTAAGTTTTTATTAGCTCCCGTATAAGCAGATTGGAAATATTCAAATCTTGAACCTGTTCCTACAAGCAAATATGCACGGCCATTGAGCGGCATAGACGGCGCTGCGGCAACAGGACTGTCAATCATTTCTTTTGACGCTTGTTTTGTTGCAACTTTAAGACATATCCTTGCCTTTGAGTTTACACGGATATCATCTGTGATAGCACCTTCAATATTCTGTGAAACAAGCACAATATGGAACCCTAAAGTTCTACCAACACGCGCGATTGTTGTTATTTCAGCAATAAAATCAATATCATTGCTTTCATTTGAAAAACGTTTAAGCTCAGTAAACTCATCAACTACCAATATAAGATGAGATAACGGTTTAAATTCAGATAAATCCTTATCTAAAACGCTAAGTTGTTTTTCATTTAACTTTTTCTTTAATTTATCAATTTTTTCACTGTTATAAGCATTCTTTTCAAGCTCTTTAATTTCCCTGATAGTTCTCAACGCCCTGATATAAGCGTCAACATTATCAACGCCTAAGCTTGAAAGCAAAAGTTTACGTTTCTTTATTTCAGCATTTAATGATTCAAGGAAACGTTTTAGCATATATGCCGCAGAAGTGCCTTCAGCTTCACCGGCAGTATCCGTTACAGCGCCGACGCAATGAGGCAAATTACCTAAACGGTCAGAAAATCCGCCGCCCTTCATATCAACTAGCATTAGATTTAAATCCATTGGCGAAAATTTCATACATAAACCGATAAGATATGTAATAATTGTTTCAGATTTACCTGAACCTGTAGTGCCTGCAACAAGCATATGAGGCCCGTCCGCCTTTTCATAAAGATCAAGATACATAAGGCCATGTTCATTTTTACCTATAGGTACGCATAAATTACGGGTAATATCGTTTTTCTTAATATCCTTCCAGTTCTCAAGGATATTTTGACGAACTTTACCCGTTTGAATTTTATCAGAATTATATCCGAATAATTCAAATAACGTAACCATAGACGGGACTTTGCCGTTTTCCGCGATACGGGTATAATAAATAGCGCTTAACTGCTTAAATGCTAATTTAAATTTATCATCATATGCTTTGCCGTTAAATATATAATCATTTTCAAAGTGTTTATATTCAATCAATTTATCGGTATCGTTTGCCTTTGCTTTATCGTCTTTACCTTCGCTTAATACATTGAGCATTTCACGGCTGAGGATATTATATCTAAGGCTGCTCTTTCTATCATTTGGATTATCTTTATTAATATCCACTATATTTCCGCAGTATTTCGGCAGTTTATCTTTAATAGACTGAACAAATATAAAGGTAAGGCCATTGGAATTGACATATGGTTCGCCTTCTTTTGGTACCTCAGGAAGATATTTTGAAAAACCGGTTTCTTTTATATTATAATCATCAAACACTATACAAACAATCTGAGTTTGTTTATCATTGATATCATTATCATCTTTATCTTCTTTTTTTGTTTTTGTACGCTCGTTCATTATACTGAGAAGTTGTCCAAAAACTATACCGGAGCTTTCTTTATTAAATACAAACTGAGAAACACCGTCAAATAATTCATTTGTATGGGGTAAATATTTATAATTTTGCAAAATTTCATTTTGTTTTGCAATATCATCTTCTTTATTAAAGAAAAATACAAACTGTAAATCTTCCGGAGAATGATAATATGATAGTTCAAAAACTACATGACGGATAAAATTCTGCGACGTCTGGTCATCATTGGAAATTACACCTAAAGCGCCGCATGATTTTAAATCAAGCAGCAAAGGCGGTTTTGTTCCATCATCGCTTCTTAAATAATTAAAACCGATTATTTCGTTATTATCCTCAGGATCAACGCCTTTATTAGCAAAAGTATATGCTAAATCGGTTAATAAAAATCTGTTTTTATATTCAGCAGCCCGTTCCTCGGTTGATAATTTTTTAATACGTTTTGTTTCTTTTTTAGACGGGATTATTATTTTAATTTTATCGCCGATTTTTTTATAATATATATCATAAAAAATATTATCTTTCTTTTCAGATTTTATTTCAAATAAAGGCTTAACTTCATCAGAAGTACCAAGAGAAATTCTCATAAAATCATTATCATTTTGAGAGCGGGAAAATATAGAACTATTAATTTCACTGGTATTAGTAAATAATGTATCCATATCAGGATATACGCTGTTAAGATAATTTATATCGCTTTTTTGCCATTCTTTTATTGTAAGAATTTTTTTATTAATATAGTTTTCGTAGTTAGTTTTCCACTCCTCTACATCTTTTTTATTTTCTTTTATTTGTTTCATATAATTATATAAAGAAGTGACAAGCGCGACTACACCCATAGCGCCGGACATTAAAAGCATTGTATTTCCTAATCCGGCGGCGCCTGGCGCAAATAACATTATAAGATAACGCGCTAATAACATACCTCCGGTTGATAAAAGAGTTGGAATAATAACATCCAAAAGCGACGCCTTATTTTTTTTAGGCAATTCACCCGGCGGTAAAATATCAATAACTGATGGTTCAATAACATTAAGGCGGCGTGTACTGATATTGTATTCAAGCGAATCGGTAGTTGATAATATATAGCTTTTTTCAGATTTTTTAAATAATGGCTGCGGATTTATAATTGTATTAGTAGTAAACAATAAGCAGCTTGATGTAGCAAAGCCAAGCTCATCAAGTTTTTTATTAAAAATTGACTGCTCATTGCCGTCTTCAGTTTTATATTTTTCAGTAAAATCTATAACATTAAAATCGCCTTTGGCATTATATAAAACCTGCACTTCTTTACGAGTTTTAAGATAATATTCCAAAAGTGCAAAGTGTTCTTCAAATTTATTGGATTTTTTTAAACCATAATATATAGCTTCAATTAATGCTTTTAATGTAATATCTTTTAATACAAGAAATGATATTTCATCATGAATAGTATTGCTTTCGAACTTTGCCGAAACCATTATTTCGTTATTTTTCATATATTAGCACCTTCCGAAGTTTCGGTTTTTTTATTTGCAAAAAATATATCTTTTATCGATTGTATGTTGCTTTTATCAAGTATTGCAATATTGTTTATATCTGGCAGCCCGTTAGCTTTGACTGTAATATTTTTATACGGTTTTATTTTATTAATAGAAATGGTTGGATAATCCAGTTTAGGGATATTTTTATCCGGTTTATTGAATGCTTTAAAAGACAGATTTGATATAGCAGATTTATCAACTGCCGGTAAAGTTGGTTTTTGGCATTGCACCATATTAAATTCTAAACGATGCGCTTCGCAGGCGCCGCCTTTAAAAGGTAAAGATGGTTTTTGACACTGTATCATATTAAATGGCTTAACGACTGCTTGAGGTTTTAAAACAGTTGGCAGTGCAGTGAAATTATGCTCTGATTTTACAAATGAGTATTCAGGCGCGTTTACTTTTAAAATGCTCGGCAATTGCGTATCTTTAATTTCAGGTTTATTAAATGATGCCGTTACAGGGGATATATTTGAAATCTCAGGCAGATTTGCTTGAGATATTTTTATCTGTTTAATTAAAGCAGCCTGTTGCGGCAGGCCTTGCGGTACGACTGTTTTCGGCAAATCTGACAGTGTATGTTCAGGTTTTTCAAATGCTTTAACATCTGAAAATGCTACCGATGATTTTGGTAAAACAGGCTGAGATTTTTCAGGAGAAACAAATTTAGTTAATGCGATTTGTGATGTTGCAATGGTTGGATTATTGGCCGTAATGGCGCGGTTATCAATAATAACCGGTGTAAAATCTAAATTTTCATAATTATGCGGTTTAATTACAGCCGGCAAATCCGGTTTAGCTTGTTGCGGTTTTTTAAATGTTATGCCTAACATATTAACTTTTTTACTTTTAAGCAATACAGGAGATTTGGACTCCATTTTTGTAAATATTTTTACACTAGCAGCTGCATTATTAATCTCCGGCAATGCAGGTTTAACATGTTCTATTGCTTTGACATTATCTGTTTTAATATTTGTTATTTTTGAACATTCCGGCAAAACAGCTTTAGCAGGTTTTATAAAGTCAACAACATCATATTTTGATTGTACTTTTATTACCTGTTCTGTTATTTTTATATCATATAAAGGAGCTGTAAATATTTTTTCCGGAGGTAAACCAACAGCAGGAATGCGTGTTAATGTTGGTTCATAAGGCTTAATCTCGACGTTTTCCAGCTTTTCCAATTGCTCGACAAATTTAACCCGCTCATTATAAATGGCAAGTTGACTTTCATATTGTATACGTTGTTTATCAGTGAGCAATTTTATTTCATCTTCAGTTAATATCTTAAACGCCATATCAAACCCCGTCCTCATATGTTAATATTCCATAAAATCCTAACCACGCGCTTTAAACGTGGTTAGGATTTTATATATTTGATTATGTTTATTGTCCGCCGCCGCTGATATTCTGCGCGATTTGCAAATCAACGTCTTCGAAATTTTTTCTATTTGCTTCAAGAAGTACAGACATACTGTTTATTGCGTTTGGAAGGTCTTCTGTAACATATTTTTGAACATCGGTTGTAAAGAATTTTTGAAGAGCATCTTTTGTCTCGCCTTCCATTGCAGATATTGCAGTTGTTAATGCATCTATGAACGCATCTCCGGCGTCTTTATATTCTTTAGCTATACCGGTTAATGCTCCTTGTTCACTGCCGCCAATATTTTCAATAGCAGTTTTTACGCTTTCATTTACAATTTTACAATCAGCCATTATTTTAACCCTCCCTTTTTATTGTTGGTTTCCATCAGCAAGTTGATCGTCAAGACCGCTTGCACCTGGAATTGCATCTAATATGCCTTGCGCTATTTCGTCAATAGTCTTTAATAAATTTGCCAGGTTTTCACCATTAGCCGGAACAATATTTTTTGTGTAAAAGGCTTTAAAACCTTCTGCTGCTGCACCGCTGAAGCTTGCAGGAATTAACCCATTGATTTCACTATCCAAATTTTCAGCAAGTGTGTTTGTTTTGTTGCGATAATCATTAACTGCGTCTTTTATATCTGTCATCATCTTTTGTGTGATATTGACAGTACCTGTGCTACCCATAGCCATAATCTTTTTCCTCCTAATATTTTATTTTAAAATTTTATGCTTGAATTTAATTCTTCATACTTAACAAAAACATCTTTATAATAACCTGTTCCTATGATTTCAGTTAATGTTGATGAAACATGTTCTATTACAAGCAGTAAATCATCTATCGGTTTAATAAGAACCTTTTTTGCAGTTATTTCAACCTGTTTGCCTGCGGGAGTATCCAGCGCTGTAGTAAGCTCCTTATACATATCCTCAAGTTTTGTTTTAAGGCTTTCAGTTCTAGTTTTTAAATCTTTCATATCCCTGGAAGCAGTATCAAAAGCATCGCTGTCAAGAAGTATATCATGGGACAATGTCAATATTAATCACCCCCTGATTTTGCCTGTGCTATCTTGCTGAGTAAAGGTTCTTTTATTTCATTATTTAAAAGATTGCATATTTCTTCAGCCTCAGCATAATTTTCAATATCAATATAGCACTGTATACGTAATGTTATAGCCATGATATCGGTTGGATCTTTTATCATGGCATTTCTAAAGAACTTAATAATTTCCTGGTATTTTATTTCCCAATCAGGCGCGTTAAGTTCTTTTAATGCATTTGCCTCGGTATATTTGCCTATATAAGAGTTATGAATATTTTCACTTGCCTGTAATACTTTTGCATACTCAATAACTTTATTAAAATCTTTTTTAAGAGTATATGCTCCTATATACAATCTGTTTATTTGATCTGAATTATCTGGGGTCAATTTAAATTCTTCCGATTTATCAAGTTTAAATTCTGAATTAGTTTCTTGAGGCTGGTCCTCAATTTCCGTAAAGTATTCACGGTTGCCTTCTTCATCCGGTTCAATACTTTCCACTAATTCGTCTAAACCATAATCGCCATATTCATCAGCAATACGTTCTCTATCTGCTTCAATCATTTCTTCAATATCAAATTCAGTGAGCGGTATAGGCTCTGATAAATGGCTGTCAATAATCTCAAATCCATTATTATATGCATCTATAGGAGCTTGCGCTGCATTAAGACAATCTATAGTCCTATCAGCATTTTCAAGCTGCAGATAAATTTCCGCAGCGTTTATGTAGCTTTCGATTGTACTTGTAATTGTTGGTTTAACAGTTTTTAAAGCTGTTTGAATAATTTCAAGAGATTTATTAAAATGAGTCTTATCTTTATCCTGCTGATATTTTTCAAGTTCTAATGTAACTTTATCAAGATAATAATCAATAGGCAGTACTGCAAATTTAGCAGCTTTTTCAAGTTCTTTTTCAGCTGTATCATAACGTTTTGCCTGAATTAGCAGTTTAAATGCAAGTTTATAACCCAAATAATCAGATGGCGCGACAAGTTTTATTTGATTGGCAGTTGATAAACCATTGCGAAAATCATTTTTTATGCCGTAAATAATAGCTTTACGCTGGAGAATATCAAGATCTACACCAATAAGCTGTTGTGCTTTATTTAAATTAACTAACGCATCATCATATCTTCCGATATTAAAACAAATAATACCAAGCAGGTTATAAAGCTGGACAAGATTTTCCGGGATACATCCAAGCTCATCCGCTTTGGCAAGATTTTTAATTGCATCTGCTAATTTTTCATTTGTAGCATATGCATATCCTAAATCATAATACCGGTTGCCGTTATTAGGATCATATTTTACAGCAAGGCTATAATTTTTTATTGCCTCATCATAACGTCCAAGCGATATTAAAGCATTGCCCGCACATTTATAAGCGTCCGGATTATCTTTATTAAGCAGTATTGCTTGATTTGCTAACTTTAACGCCATATCATTTTGCTGGTTTAAAAAAGCAAGGCGAGAATCAGCCAAAAGCTGTTCTATACCTGGTGAATTAGGCATTGGTTTATTACCTCCTTCATGCATTTATATTCATTTATTTTTAAATTAACTTTATATATTTTTAACTATTACATAAAGCTTTCCGATTAACGCAAATGGGGGGCGCCTGCGTGCCGCCATATTTATAAATATGGCGGCTAAATGCAAAATAATTTGGTATAATAAAAGATACTGTTCTTAAGACAGTACCGCATCTTATATTTTCGCCCTGCCAGCTTTAGTGATTATTATTTTGCAGCAAAGCGCATCTTTTAAGATGCGCTGCGCAGGCGCCCCCTACTTTTTCCGTGAACGATACCGGTTATATTTTCAGTTTATCCAGGCTTATTTTTTAATTTTAAAATTTAGTTATAATAAGTAGTTTATATATTATAGAGTTAATCAAAATATTCTAGTTATTTATATGACTTCCTGCATTTTGCGCCTATAATACTCCATATCATAAGAAGCGCTTTGCTGAGTATTACGCCAGCTTTGTAAATTATATTCAGTATTGCGGATTTGATTTTTTATATTCTCTAAATCAGCATTTGCTCTGCTTAATTGATTTTGCAAATCATGGAGCTCATTGTTTAGATTTGTCTTTTTTGTTTTTAGTGTATTTAAAATGTTATTCAAAGCTGTTTTTGTTTTTGCTGTTTCATCACTATATACATCTGTGAGATTTTTAGTTTGCACACTGCTGGAATTAATCATACTGCTAAAATTTAAAGCAGCTTGATCTGTTTTATCAGAAACAGCTGAAATTTTTTCATTTAAAGCCTCTTCACTTTTCAATATATTCGTTATACCATTGAGAGCAGTTTTAGTATCATTAATTTTAGTTTTTAATAGATTAATCTTGTTAATTGTATGCTTTTTCTGGGATTGAAGATCATTTATCCTATTTTGACAACTATTAATTTCGGAGCATGCATTATAATACCGGTTTTTAGCATTATTATAATAGTATTCATAATCACTCATAATGTATTCTCCTTGTAAATTTTATGTCAGCTTTTTATTTATTAAGATACTTAATTAATATATCCACAATATACTAATAAAAATTTTATGTAATATAAAGATATATTAATATAAATTTACCATAATTATTGCCTTATATTACCATTAGCACTATATCACATAAATATATATATTTCAACTATTTTTATAATAATTATAACAATATTATTCTTAAATCAACATAATTTTACCATATCTTAACTATATTATTACTGAAAATTACGTATAAGCATTATAATAGTCTGGTATTATTAGTGCATATTAACCTAAAAATAATTATACTATAAATTACGATATTAAGAATAGTCGCAAAACATGACGGTAAGATATTATGATATTATATAAGTAATGTTACATTTAAAATAAAAAATTGAATAATAAACTTAAAATAAGTCATTAAATTATTACAAATAATTTTTATTAAACCAATTGAAAAGTAATTTGAAATCATAATTATAAGGTATAAAAATAGTATGAGTTGTATTTTTTACACCCCATACTATAAACTTAGAACCTGTAATAAATAAAGGAATTTATTAATTTAAGAATTTATAATTTTTGTGAGTTTAAGATAATAAATAATCAAAACTTATAGATAAATATTAATATATAAAATTAGTAAAATAAGAAAGGTAATTAGTAAGATATATTAAATAGTTATATTGCAAAAATGTGCCAGTTCATGCTATTCTTGTACAAGATATAGTTATATTAATGAGGTGACATTTTTTGATTATAGACTATGATATGATGAGTTTTTTAAATGTTGTTAATGCAGCGTTTAATTTAGATATTAATATTGATTATTCAAAATTAAACTATGATAATATATTTGAAAAAGCTAAATATTATCATTTATCAGCATTAGTATACTCACCAATATATAAATATGGCCAACAATATATAGACAGTCAAAAATTTGAAAATTTTCATAAGTATGTTTTTAATGAATTAAGCCTTTATTATAATACAATATTACGGATTTATAATATATTAGATAAAATATCGGAAAAGGGTTATAAAATTATTGATATGGCTCTTTTGCAAAAGCATATAAATCAATTTGCTGAAGTATCAGAATATAAATATATAAGCATTGCGGTTGAGGATTATGATTTTGATAATATATGTAAATTATTAAAGGATTATAAAAATAAACCTTTAAATAATTATTATAAAGGACGTAAATTCTATATTGATAATTTTAAAATAGTTTTATTCAAAAAAAGTAATGTAGAAAAATATACAGGCAGACAATTATATACTCAAGCATTAGATAATAATTTATATACATTATCTGCAACTGATTATTTAACTGTATTAGTTTTAGATCTTATGTATAAATTAGCAACGGGTTTGAATTCTATTAAATCGCTGTTATATATGAGATGTATAATAGAAAGAGATAGTTCTAAAATTGATTGGGAATATTTTTGGAAAAATGCTAAAAGACAAGGTTATGAAAAATTATATTTAGCTGTTTTCCTTATATTAAAAAAATATTTTTTATTTAATACTGATGATTTTATTTTAAATATTAATATTAATATAAATAATGACATCATAGACGAATTCATGAAATTATTATGCAATATAGATAATGAAGGCAATAAAGACATAATAAAACATAAAAAAGATATAAGTTTAAATAACAATGATAATATAAATAAAATTTCTAATGAGTCTTTTTTAAAAAATATATTTAAAAGGTTTCAAAAACATGATACAGTTACATCATCAAATATTCAAGTTATTAAATATGATAATATTAATCAGGATAAACGAAAAGAACTGCTTTTATCTTTAGGAATACATATATAATATAAGGCTGCATGTTTTGGTCAATATGCAGCTTTATTTATTTTTTTAATGGTAAAATATTATTAACTAATAAATTTCGATTTGGTAAAAATAGTTAAAATAATATAGAAAAATTATATATAAAGAATCAATCTAAATAAGAAACAGAAAACGGGAAAGTACCGCTGAGAAGGGGGCGCCTGCGCAGCGCATCCTTTGGCTGCGCTTTGTGCAAAATAATATTTAAATATTCAGGATGAGTTATAAAAGAAAACTATTATTTACTTAAATACCCAGTATCTTTATATGGAGAATTATTTTGCATTTGGCAACCATATGAAATATGGTTGCACGCAGGCGCCCCCTTTTTTACAGTAACATAGCCGGTGAATACTTTCTATAATATTAATGTATAGTAATATTTATATTTTGTATGATTTAAGGTAAGTCTTATTAATATAGAAAAATTATATTATGTATTATATAGAGAAGATGGTACAATTCTTTTTCAAACCGCACAATATGATTGAATTTTAATTAATATTATTATATAATATTAATAATTAACTAAAATTTGTGTAATTGAATGGAGGATAAAACATGGAGTTTGTCCCTTATGATTCACGTGATAAAAAATATAAAAATCCATTTGGAGCAGTAGCGCAGGGAGAAAAAATTCATTTTAAAGTAAAACTTCCTCGTGATATAAAATGCAATTCATGTAAATTATTTATATGCCGTGATGGGCATTATACAGATGAAAGATATGAAATGTTCTGGTGCGGTGAAAAAAATGGTTATGAATGGTGGGAATGCCATTATACTCCGGAAAAACCAGGATTATATTGGTATCGTTTTGATATCAGAGCTTCAGACCGATTTATGACAGTATCTTTAAGGGATAATGGTAAAGGATATATTGGGGATGGCCTTAATTGTTGGCAATTAACAGTATATAAAGCAGGGTTTAAAACTCCAAATTGGTTAAGCGGCGGAATTATTTATCAAATATTTCCAGACCGTTTTAATAATTCTAAAGAAAAGAAAAATAATGTTTCCAATGATAGAATAATGCATAACAATTGGCGGGATGATCCGGTATGGAAACCGGATGAAGACGGTATAGTACGCAATAATGATTATTTTGGAGGAGATCTTAAGGGTATACAGGATCGTCTTGATTATATTGCTAAATTAGGTGTAACATGCATATATCTAAATCCAATATTTGAAGCTCATTCTAATCATAGGTATAATACAGCTGATTATAACAAAATTGATCCTTTATTAGGCGATAAAAAGGATTTTAATATGCTTTGTAAAAAAGCTGAAGAATATGGTATAAAAATTATATTAGACGGAGTATTCAGCCATACTGGAAGCGATTCTATATATTTTAACCGTGAAGGACGTTATCCAACTTTAGGGGCATACAACTCTATGCAATCGCCATATTTTAATTGGTATAAATTTAATAATTGGCCGGATCAATATGAATCATGGTGGGGTTTTGATACTTTACCGGATGTTGATGAAAATTGTCCGGAATATCTTGATTTTATAACAGGTAAAGAAGGTATAGCATTAAAATGGTTATCGCGCGGCAGTTCCGGTTGGCGATTGGATGTAGCGGATGAGCTGCCTAATGGATTTTTAGAAAAATTCAGAAAGGCTGTAAAACAATATGACCCGGATGCTGTTATTATAGGCGAAGTATGGGAAGATGCAAGCAATAAGATAAGTTATCATCAAAGGCGTAAATTTTTATTAGGCGGCCAATTGGACAGCGTTATGAATTATCCGTTCAGAAGGGCTATTATTGATTATATAAAAGGCGGCCCGGCGATTAATCTTGTGAATACAGTTATGTCTATATTGGAAAATTATCCCCCGCAATGTACAAGAATATTAATGAATAGTTTAGGTACCCATGATACCGATAGGATTATAACAGCTATTGCAGGTGAAGATAAAGGTAATAACGGCAGGGAATGGCAAGCTGAAAGAACACTTACAAAAAGCCAGTATAAATATGGAGTTAATATGTTAAAATTAGCTTCTATGATACAATATACTTTACCGGGCGTACCTGCGCTTTATTATGGTGATGAAGCTGGTATGACAGGTTACAGCGACCCGTTTAACAGAAAAACATATCCATGGGGAATGGAAGATAAAGAATTGGTTGAATGGTTTAAAAATTTAGGTAAAGTAAGAATTAATGCTCCAGAATTTATTGATGGAAAATTTGTCCCTCTTTGTGCGGATAATGGTTTGCTCATTTATATGAGGGTAAAAGGAAAATCAGCATCTATGATTATTGTAAACCGTTCAGACAGGGATAGAAAAATAGAATTGCCTTCCGGTTGGATAATAAAAGAAGAAGCGGCAGGTTTCGGATATATATACGAAAAAAGTATAATATCTTCCAAAAGCTGCATACTGTTAAAGCTTTGTGCCAAAAAAAATAAAAATATTAAAGCTGGTGTTTAAATAAGACAAAATATTAAAAAATTTTACTAAGGTGGCATGAAAAACTTCGAATAATGTCGAATAATGTGTAAAATCTCTACCTGATAACAAAAATATTTCTCATATCACTTTAATTTTCTCTCGTTTTGTGGTATTATATTTACGAACCAATACTATATTTTAAATAAGCAATGGCAAAAAAATTATTAATTATTTTTGCATAAAAATACTTATATATTAATATGCACACAACAATTAATATAAATGCTGTTGCTTATGAAACATTAAATTCTCTAGTAATTATGTTTGCATTAAAAGATTGTTAAATAGTATTATACAGGCCGATATATGTATGTGCTCGGCACATCAAAAGTCAGGTGCGGATGGTTTAATATAAAAGATAACAATCGGCTGAAAAATATATCTGTTCTTAAATGGCACGAAAGAATAGATATTATTAAAGGTTATAATGCTGTTAAATAAAAGTATTGGCGTGCGGAAATAAGACAATCGCAAAATGTAAGCATGAAATTTGCGAGAGAGGGATGTGTGTTATGTGTTAAGCAAATATTTTACTCAATATTTGGGCCGGACCGGAACTGTATATCTGTATTATCACGTTACTAAACGCAGCGATGGCTTGTATGGTGTAATGATTGAAAAGATTACTCATGACGGGATATCAGAAGTTGAAACTTCAAAAGGTATATCCGAAGACAGAAGCATTGTCGATGCAATTGCAAGAATTTTATGTAGAAATTCTGTAACGCCTTGTGTACTTAATGAAATTGTTAATGATTTGACTTTGCAGCAGATTTCTTATCTTGATTATCAGGAAAATAAATTTGTAGGATAAATCTGTTGTTTATTATAAACGGATAATAGAGAAAAATGTATTAATGATAACAGGTATACGGGAGCCATGGAAAAGGACGGGAATGATTATTTCTGACATCATTCCCGTCCTTTTCATTTTAAATTAATGTATACTTTAGCAGAAAAACCTTAAAGGAAAAGAAAACATCATTTAGCAAAGATATATTAGATTTGCTGGCCATATCAAAAACAAAAGAAGGTTTTTCATGAAAGACATCTATAGATTAACACATTTAAAATGGAGAGGCCGGTATCATATAGCATAGTCTAATATAGTACAAATCACACAATGAAAAAGGAATAAATAAAAAAATTAAAACGACAAAGTATCGTAGGATGTAAAAGGTACCGTTTAAGGGGGGCGCCCGCGTAGCGCATCAAAGAGATGCGCTTAGGACGCAAAATAATAAATAAAAAAACAAGCAGGGATAAAAAGTGAAACAAGTATTATTTTAAATACACAGCATTTTTATAGCCATAATTATTTTGCGTAAAGCAGCCATATGAAATATGGCTGCGCGCGGGCGCCCCCTTTCAGGGTACCGTAAGCCGGAATGTTATTTTAAATATTCGTATATTTTTACTTTTATTTTATTGTACGATTCAGGATAAAGTAGTGTTCGCGCTGAAGTATCAAAGGGAAGAGATGTATGGGTAATAACGAGCAGACATAGGACAAATATTGAAAAAGTTATGCAAATAAAAAGGAGTAGAAAACATTGAAAAGGAAGTATGCCCGGATCTTATCCGTATGATGGTATCAATTATCCAGGGCATTAGTGCAGCGCAGTTTATAAGATCTATGAATCACAAGGGCACATTTATGATTTTTGACAGACAAGCAAATTTAAAATATCGGTATGGAAATCGCCGTTTTTTACACAGAGGATTATATGCGGATACAGTGGGAAGGAAATAGTGTAATATATCCGCAATCAATTGTAAAAGGGAAATATGGAGGAGTAAATACTGTTGAAAGAATATATTGACCCGTTTACGGGCGATAAGAAAAAAAGGGTATAAAAACGGGCTGCTTTATCAGCGGCCCGTAAAAGAATTGCAGTTGTAAACCTTATTCAGCGTCTCTTGAGAGACTGCTCATAAAATGCCCTTTCAGGTATTGTGCATACCGCAGCTAAAGCGGCGGGCTATGATTATTTTAAATTGACAATATAATATAATACAGTTTATAATAATAAAAAATGAGAAAATATTAAGGGGATTGATAAATTTTGAAAAAAGAAAAAATCCTTGTATTAGATTTTGGCGGGCAATATAATCAATTAATAGCTAGAAGAGTACGTGAAAGAAATGTATATTCAGAAGTAAAACCTTATACTACAGCTATAGACAAAATAGCACAGGAAGGATATAAAGGAATAATTTTTACAGGCGGACCGCAAAGCGTATATGCAGATGATGCGCCTAGATGTGATAAAGCTATATTTGAATTGGGGATACCTATATTAGGAATATGTTATGGCGCACAGTTTATGACATATACTTTAGGCGGCGAGGTTGTACCGGCAAAAACAAGAGAATATGGCAATACGCCTATCAAATTAGAAACATCCTGCGATATGTTTGATGGTATAGAGCAGGAAACTACCTGTTGGATGAGCCATACAGATTATATAAAAACACCTCCTGCAGGCTTTGAAATAACCGCATATACTGAAGGATGTCCAGTTGCGGCTATACAAAATAAGGATAAAAAATTATATGCAGTGCAATTTCATCCTGAAGTTATGCATACTCCAAAAGGCGGACAGATGCTCAGCAATTTTATATATAAAATATGCGGTTGTAAAGGCGATTGGAAAATGTCCTCTTTTGTTAATGATACTATTGACAGCCTTAAAGAAAAAATAGGCGATAAAAAGATATTATGTGCCTTATCCGGCGGTGTTGATTCATCAGTTGCCGCTGTTATGGTAGCTAAAGCAGCTGGGAAAAATTTAACCTGTATATTTGTTGACCATGGCCTTTTGCGTAAAAATGAAGGCGATGAAGTTGAAAAAGTATTTAGAGAACAATTTGATATTAATCTTATCAGAGTAAATGCAAAGGATAGATTCCTTAAAAAGCTTAAAGGTATAACTGATCCGGAAAGTAAACGTAAAATAATCGGTGAAGAATTTATCAGAGTATTTGAAGAAGAAGCTGATAAAATCGGTGAAGTTGATTATCTTGTACAGGGTACAATATATCCTGATGTTATAGAAAGCGGAGCAGGTGATGCTGCAGTTATAAAAAGCCATCATAATGTAGGAGGCTTACCGGATCATGTTAATTTTAAAGAATTAATTGAACCTCTTAGGGATTTATTTAAAGATGAAGTGCGTAAAGCTGGCATAGAATTAGGTATACCAGAAAATTTAGTATGGCGTCAACCTTTCCCAGGACCTGGCCTTGGCATACGTATTATTGGCGATATAACAGATGAAAAATTAGAAATATTAAAAGACGCCGATGCTATATTCCGTGAAGAAATAGCTAATGCAGGCCTTGACCGTACTATAAATCAATATTTTGCCGTGCTTACTAATATGCGTTCAGTAGGCGTTATGGGCGATGAACGTACATATGATTATACTATTGCTTTGCGCGGTGTTACTACTACTGATTTTATGACAGCTGATTGGGCTCAGATACCATACGATGTGCTGTCTAAGGTTTCAAACAGAATCGTTAATGAAGTTAAACATATAAACAGAATTGTCTATGATATAACAAGCAAACCTCCTGCAACGATTGAGTGGGAATAGTAGTGATTTCTAAAGATTTTATTAAAAAAGGATGGACTAATTACGAGTTAGATGGCATTATAACAAATGCTATCTCTGGAGAACAAGTTATACTTCCAATTTGGCATAATATTACAAAGAAAGAAGTAATTGATTTTAGTCCTTCATTGGCAGATAAATTCGCTCGTAATACTGCGATAAATACCATTGAAGAAATATCTACAGAAATTGCGGTGTTAATTCTATAGTAATTTGGAAATTCATATTAGGTTTGCGTGAAAAATTTAAAAGCAAAATTTTGTAAGGAGTTTTTATTTTGGCTAAGAGTGCATTGGAAAAAGCAATAGAAAAACATCAGCAAGAGGCTAAAAAGCTAGCAGATAAACAGCTTAGAGAGCAAAAGAAACAAATGCAGCGTGAAATGAATCACCAAGCGGCAATTACAATCGTAAATGGGCAGCCAATCATAGGCGGAATGAGAATGATGGATACATCATCGGAGGAAATTCTTAAATGTATTTTATCTGCATATGACGGAAATGAGAATCGTGAAGTGCGAGGAAATGATACTATCATTCCTGCTGCATATCTGAGTTCGTTATCTCTTGAATTTGAAAAGTTGAAAATGTACGGAGTGCTCACATACGCTTGCGTATATATTAGTGCTATTTGGGAAGTTACGCTTGCACCGAAAGGGTTAACATATTTTGAGGATAAAATTCAAGCAGAGGAAAAAGAAAAAGCAATGCAGAAATCATCAATAAATATCGGAAGTATCGTTGCGACAGGAAGTAATTTAATATTAGGTGATGTAGTCGACTCGGCTTTATCGATTGATAATTCTATGCAACGAATAGAAAGTGAAATTGATAAAAAAGGTGGCGAAGATTCCGAAAGTTTAAAGGAATTGTTAAGTGAAGTGAAGGAACTCATTGAAAATATACAAGAATCTCGTCATATTCCTAAAAATAAAAGCCTTTTCGAGAAGTTATCAAATCACCTTGAAAAGCACGGATGGTTTTATGGAGAGGTGGTAGGGTTAATAGGGGCGGCAGCTATGCAAATGCTTCGAGGATAAGAATTTCAAAGAACCGTATTGCTATTATCCACAGTTGAACGGCTGCTGTTATCAATGGCGATAACAAAATGATAACATTAGCTCATATAGGCAGGATAATATGGATATATCAAATAATCAAAAGAACTACAAACACGACAGAGAATAATCTCTAAACAAAATTGATTAGTATTTGTCGAGTGGGAGTAACTTGTGTTGTTTTTGGGTAAAGGTCAATATCCTGCAAAGGGCAAAAATGACTATTCTCCAAAATAAGAATCAGACCTTGAGGAAGAAATTCCTTGAGGTCTTTTTTATCCGCCAATTGCCGCAAAGCCTTGTAAATCAAGTGCTTTTGTATAAAAAACGGTGATTTTATATTGCTGGAAACCGTATGAAAGCACAATCCGGCTGGGATGCAGAGGATAATTGATTTTACTCCGGATAGGATAATCGTATTGGCCCCATGACATGTGTTGTTTTTGGGCAGAACCGATTTTTAACCATAGGTAAAATTTGATATTCTCGAATGACCTTAAAGGAGCAATCCTTTGAGGTCATTTTCTTTGTTCAAAATCGCAGAAAACCTTGAAAATACAAGCGATTTAGTCAATAAAATTCCGATTTCATTGCAATTAAAATTTGTACCACCGGGAAAATAAAATTTGCCCCTTTGGTTAAAATGAGCTTTGCCCCGGAAATTATGTGTTAATGGGGCAAAGGTCATTATCTTGCAAAGGACAAAAACGACCATTATCCAAAATAAAGAATCAGACCTTGAGGAAGAAAATTCCTTGAGGTCTTTTTTATTCGCCAATTGCCGCAAAGCCTTGTAAATCAAGTGCTCACGCTGCTTTTCCGACATGCTCAGTAAAGCAATTGCCAATACTTCCTGCACACAACAATTTTTGTCCCGCAAATCGTAAAGACAGTAGGAATATTTTCAAACAAAGGGATTTGTTTATGCATAAAGCAGTTTAAGATTGTTTTCTATGAGATAATGAGAAATACTTCATGCCGTTGTTTTTTCGCAAGTCTTTGCAGGACCCCAGCGCTGCATGGTATAGGATTGTTCTGCAAAAGCTGTGAAATGGATGTATATTCGATATGTTCCTGATACTGTTGAGTTGTCCGCATCTTATTTCCCCCCTTTCTTTTGTAGCAAGGAGAAAGGGCAGCAACGCCCATATAGAGTAAAACTGCATGGGCATCTAATTTTCAAAACAATTGTGCAAGAACAGGCACGGCTTATTTAATAGAAAACCTTGTTGTATTGACGCACAAATCATAATTCGCTCTATTATCCTACTCTTTTTCAGATAGAATAAATAATATTTGGATCGGTTTTTATCAATTTTAATAATATTTTGCTTGATCTGTTCGTCAGATAATTCTGACTGAATAGAACCTCTTTCTTTGCACCGCTGGGTTTTGCTTTTCATATAGGCATATACAAAAATGCGATACGGGAAAAAACTTCTCAACACATAATCAGCACACCGTCCAACAATCACACAATGGGATTTTTCTGCCATTTCTTTGATTACGCGGATTTGCTTTTGAAAGACTGTGTGCGCCTGCTTATAAGCATAATCTTCCAAATGCAGAAAACTCTTTCCAATTGTGATCGGATATAATCTATGGGATAAACGCGCCTATACTTCTTGTATATATTGTTCTGTAAAAGAGGTGCATTTTACAATCTGTTATAAAATCTTTTTGTCATAGTATTCCATATGTAATGCTTCAGCAAGCCGACGCCCAAGTTCACGGCCACCGCTTCCAAACTCTCGGCCTATCGTTATAATGCTATTCATAGCAATTTGCTCAATTTTTAGTAAAGTAATTTGTTCTCACGCTGCATCCTTCCGTTTATGATCGTTATACAAATGACGGTAACAATCGTTACAATACATTCTGTGAAAACCATTGCCCACCAAACTCCGTTTAATCCAAGCCAAAGGGGGAGAAGATACAGCAAAATTGCACTTACCACAACGCCTCTTAATAAGGTGAGCACAGACGAGATACGGGTATGCATGATCGATTGAAAATAAAAGGTTGCCCAAATATTGATCCCCATGAACAGAAAAGAAATAAAATAAGTTCTAACAATACCCGGTGCAGCCGTTAATACAGCCGGTGTCGTTTTTACAAAAAACTGTACGATCTGTGTCGGGAACAAAATACCGCTCAAAGTAAATACAATCCCAATTACAATCACAGTTCCTATGGAAATGCGCCGTATCTGTGAAATACGCTCTATTTGTCCCGCGCCATAATTATATGTGATGATCGGTTGTATAGCTTGCCCTACACCTGTAAATATATGCTGAAACATACCCGAGCAGGAAAGTACGACGCTAAAGACCGCCAAAGGCACTTCGCCGCCGTACCGCATAATTTGGTTGTTTAGAATGCAGGTCAATACAATAAATGCAAACTCAAGAACAGACGCACTAAAACCAGATGTAACAGATTTCCATAATGCTTTTGATAATTTCCAGGGCTTTACCAACCGCAGCCTGCATTTTTTAGTAAATAAATAGGCGCAGAGAATTATAGTTTGGATCACCGTCCCGCCGGCTGTGGCAATCGCAGCTCCAGCCATGCCCATGTTCATGGGGAATACTAGGAACCAATCTCCAAATACATTAAAAACGCCTCCTGCTATCACGGCCCACATTGCAAAATTGGGTGCACCGTCGCAGCGCACCATGCAGGTAAGGTATGCTGAAAAAATAAAGAAAGGAAATGTCCCAATAATCCAATTTCCATACTCAAGTACAAGCGGCATGAGCGTTACGTTTGCACCAAACAGTGTAAATATTTCTTCCTTAAAAATAGCAGTCAACGGCCATACAATAACACTTAAAATAAGTGTTAATAAAAAAGAAGCAGTATAGTATGCATTTGCTTTTTCTTTTTCACCTTCGCCCTGCGCCTTTCCAAAGCGTACAGAACCGCCAATACCGCCTAAAAAACCAAATAGGCTAGCGACACCTAATATTGGAAATACAATAGCCCCCGCCGCTGCACCGTTTGGCCCTACGCCCTGCCCAATCGCAACTGTGTCAACAAAACTATATATAGTAGTAACCATAGCCGAAAAGAGCGAGGGCCATAAAAATTTTGCATACAGCGTGGTTACTTTGTCTTTCAGCAAATCCATAAAAACACTCTCCTATCGTTAGATGATTGACATTTTTTTCATGCTGCTATATTATAAAGTCTAATATAATATGAGAGTCAATAGAAAGGAGAAGCGTTTTGGATAAAAAAAGTCTGTTCTCAATCGGTAAGCTTTCAAGGCTGACAGGCGTTCACATCCAGTCGCTAAGATATTATGAAGAGCTGGGAATATTAAAGCCCGCATATATCGATCCCAATAGCTTATACAGATACTACACTTTTGCACATATGCGAATTGTTGAGGCAATTCAATACTGCGCTGATTTAGATATTCCTCTTAAACAGTTTAAGGATTTCATTTTGGAAAGAGAAAAGGAGATAGACTATGCAAAGTTAATCTCATATGGAAAGGAAATTACCTATCAAAAAATGCAGCGAATTGAAAACCGGCTTCATTTCCTGGAAAATATGCAAGAGGAAATAAATCATGCAGAAACTTGCTATTCAAAACAAATTGTTTCATGTCATATGAAAGAAAAAATATGTTGGGTGATGCCATATAACGGGACGCAGTCCAGTCCGGATTTCCATGCAGCATTATACCGTCTGATTTCTGACATTGAAAACAATGGTTTCCGAGCGGGATATAATCATGGGCAATTATTGCTATGCATGGGAGATATTCGCAAATCCTATATTTTTATTGATATACGGGAAACAGATAAACCATTGGAAAACTACCCGCAAATTGTTCATCTTCCGGCTGGTGAATATTTGTGTATGGTATCAAAGGAAAGTCAGATTGAAAAAGCACCTGAAATCTTCCCGGATTTGTTTGCGATGACATACGATAAAATTATTATATCAGTTGAGATGTTCAATGAGAAATTTAACTATTCATCTCCCATATATGAGATCCGTTGTTTGCTCCCTTAATATACAGCTTCAGCTAAAAGAGTTAGGTAGCAGCGTTGAAGTGTTGCTGCCTTATTTTATAAATATTTTAGAAACGCAATGCAACAAATGCCGCCTTTAAAACGGGGTATTGAGTAAGAGGAAACAAAGGTTTTGGGATGTTCCCAACAAGCAAAAAAGGGCAAATGGGTACTCATTTACTGTGCTTGATCCCTACTAAAAACAAGAAAAGGACGGGAAAGAAATGGGAAATAAGTGGAAAATAAGTGAAAAACAGAACACAACGGTTTACTGATAAAAAAAGGCAATCCACTGAATAAAACCGTATGCTATATCACCGGCGGGGCTACCTTGGAAGTCGAAACTTTATGCGGCGGCTCCGACCGGCTATACGGCAAAATGACGCGCCTTATCAAATCGGAAACCATCGAAACGCCTGGTGACAAGAAAAATAAAGAGCGTTATAACAGCAAATAGCCACCTGTTTGCCGGATGCTCATTACAGGAGGAATGAACAATCAATACCTATCCCGACAATATCACCGCCGTTATATACCCGTTTATCATAAAAGGATGCTTTGGACGGAGAGAGCAACAGCATTGCCAACTATGATGTAATTTATAAAGGGTGGATTACACCAACGAAAATTATATCATGGCTGGCGGGCTCATTTGTGGCGAATAAAAAGACAGTTGTGATGAAGGGGGGATATCCCTACACCTGAACGCACCTGTCAACCACACATTCACACAAAGGAGGCTGCTATGGAACTGACCTATTCTCAATATGGAGACTACCTGCTCTCCTTAACCTCTTGCTGGCGGACATGCGGAGTATCACATCGGCAGGTATGGCCGGATGCGCCGCGCCTATCTGAAAAAACACCGCCCGGCCCTTTACAGCCCTCTGTTGCTCGCAGAAAAGCTGTTGGTCGAGTCGTCCTCCATGCCGGAGGACGTGGAGCTTTACAGCCCTCTGCTGCTCACGGAAAAGCTGTTCCCTCATCTTGCGGAGATGGACACCACCTGCCACACGCAGCTTGAAACCATCGAAACTGCCATGATGTAGCAGAAGGGCGTGACGGAGCCCCTGAAAACCGGCAACCAGATAGAGTGGTACGCCGGATGAACTCCATCCACAACTGGGCGGAAGAAATCACCCTGCATGAGTTGGTATACAGCTGATAACCAGAAACGCCTGCGCAGCAAGTCTATGACCGCTGCGCAGGCGTTTCCCTTATTTCAACAGATTCCAATATCCTTTCCGGTCGGAGCCGATGCGCTCAATCAGGCCGTTTTCTTTGAGTGTTTTCAGCCTCAGAGATACAGTTCTTCTGCTTAAAACCAGATTTTCAGCAAGAAAAGCCCGTTGTGTGCGCCGGACGGACACAACCGGCGTCGCCAATCTTTTTACCGGCCTTGTATTCTGCGCCGACTGTGGGGCGAAGATGTACAACCACCGGGGACGGAACACAAAGCCGGACAGCAGAGAATACAGCAACGACGTCTACAACTGCTCCACCTACTGTCTGACCCATGAGAGGGAGACACAGCAGTGCTTCTCCCACAGCATCAGCGCTAGGGCGCTGACCGAGCTGATGCTGGAGACCATCCTCACCACAGCCGGGTATGCCCTGAGCAACCGGAAAAATTTATCCATAAGCTGTGCGGCATCTTGCAGGTCCGGCAGCAGGAGGACGCTAAGGAGCTGACCCACAAGGTCGCCAAGGCAAAGAAGCGGATCGCGGAGATGGACGTGCTGATTAAAAAGCTGTATGAAACTTACGCGATAGGCCGGATGGAGGGAAAACGGTTTGAGTTGCTGTCTGCCGGATATAAAAAGGAGCAGGACAAAATTGCAACAGGTCATTACCGCAGATTAAACGAACCTCGGCCAGTTTCACGAGGACACGGACCGCGCCGATAAATTCCTGACCCTGGCAAAGAAATACACCGACTTTTATGAGCTGACCACGCCCATGCTCAACGAGTTTGTGGAAAAAGATTATGGCAGACACCACCAGACCGGAGCACCAGGGAGCGCATACAGGGAATTGAGATTTATTTCAAATTCATCGGAAAGTTTGACGTACCCATGCCGGAACTGAGCCCAGAGGAGCTGGCGGCGGAGAAAGGACGCAGGAAGCGCCGCGTCCGCGTCCACGCAAAGTATCTGCGGCAAAAAGAGCGCAAGCGCAGTTATTGCCAAGGGGCTGATCGTCCCGGGCGAGCCGTATAAACTGGTGCGCCAGTACTGCGGGGAATCGTTCCAATCCATCCGCCCCAATGCAAAATTTTGCAACTCTGCCTGTTGCCAGCGGTTCTAACGGCAGAAAAAGTGGACCGGACAGCAGGAGGCGCAAGCGGACCCCCCAGTTTGGTATTGAAACCGATGGAAACTGACAAAATTGTATAAACGACACGGCGGCCTGCCCCTCATGGGGCGGGCCGCTTTTTTTATGCCCAAATATATAGGATATGAGATTTAAATCTATTTGAAATTGTCACTGTCAAGTAAGCCGCTGAACACTACAGCTGCAAGATTAGCCAAAAGGATATGGCCTGCTGGCGTTTAGCGACGGGGACTTGCAGACCATCTTTGACCGCAGCGATGGATTTTACCAGCGGCAGCTTGTACTGACTACTAAGGAAAAGCCCGTCGGACGGGTGGATGCCTCCGAACTTGCCGGGAAGACGGAAGTCAAGGCGGAGGGAATCGTGTTCTGGGTACTTGAGGGGTGGCGGCGGATGGCGGCAAACAACTTCAAGTTCACCGAGAGCCAGCGCACCAGAGAGAACCGGGAGACCGTCAAGCGCGACAACAACAATGACTATGATTTTCTGGAATCGAGGGGCTATATCCGTCTGAAAACCGATGAGTCCATCCGTCCATCAGCCTCAAAGGATTGCTACGACATTTACCAGATGCGGCGCGAGGAAAACAATCTGACCGGCCTCAAACGCTGCAGCTTCAGCGACTGGATGGCGGTGGCTTCGGGAAAATACAATCTGGAGCGCTGTAACACCGGCACCAACGCGGCGGGCTGCAGGGTGTGAGGCTTTATGGTAATCGAGACCATAACCAGGCCGCATATAAATGAGTTTACGAGCGTTTCGCAGTGCACGTACCGGAGGAATGGCGGGAGTGACAGCCCAGCAGCCGGTACGTATGTACACAGCGTTTGACCGCAATACCGCAATACCTCATATATTGCGAAATCACCCCCCTCCAGCTCAAAATAATGCGGTGATTTTACCGGTATACTTTGAAGCAGGCGCGAAAGGGCGAAAAAGTTCGCCACAGGCTGCACCAATATCATCGGACAGTGGCTCATGGATATACGCACCCCAGTATACTGGTTGGAAAAGATACAGCGGGAATGGAGAAAAAACACACATTTGCGCAAACTGTAAAAAAATCCACTGTTGACCTGCGGTACGTGCCGGCCTGTTTCTATGACAAACAAGGAGCTTTACAAACTTTATCACTCCATGGAGCCGGTGCACCGCAAAGTGTAACCGGTTTTGTTTATGGGCAACAAAAACAGTAGGATTTATATGAAGTCAACAATCCGAAACGAGATTAAAGCGCAGATTGTCTGCGCAGGGTACACCATGTAGGAGGCAGTTGGCCTGCTGCATGACTAACACGGCTGGAGCGACAGCGTTTTCAACCTCTCCAGCAAGTTGCAGCGGAAATGGCTGCAGTATCGGGAGACCGTGGAGATGGCCGACGCGCTGGGCTACGATATTGTCTGGCAGAAGTGGAGATGAGCGCATGATGGATACAGAAAACAAGCTGTTGCAGGCAAAGCATCGGCTGGAGGAAGCCCAGGCACGGGATAGGGTGAAGGAGCGCAGGGTCCGTACCCGGCGGCTGATCCAGGAAGGCGTGATTTTGAAAAAGACGATGCCGGAGGTACGGAGCATGGAGATGTCCGGCCTGGAAGAATATCTTTTCCGTAAGCGTTACAAACAGGGTTGAGAACAGCGGGAGGTCTCCGGGAAAACTGGGGCCTCTACTTTTTTATCCCAGAAGGGCGCACTTACTCACTACTTCGTCGCAAAGTGCGCTTGTCTCCGTTTCCGCCTTACGGTGAAAACTGCGTCTTCTTCCTTGTTCCCCTCTTCCCACAAAGTCTCTTGACTTTGCAGAGTCTATTTTCGGCGGTGGGATGGTCTTTGGCCATCGTGCGCTCTCCGAGAGGGATTGTGGCTTGTGCAAAAGCCTATGAACGATGCCACAGCCCGCTTCTGATGTTTGACAGCTATGGATACTGGATGAAAAAGCGGAGCGGCAGGCCGTACAGAGAATGGTGCGTCAGTCATAGAAAAAGCAGACAATTACTCAGCGCAAACGGGACTAGGGACAAGAACGGTGATATACCGTTGTTGCTTCCTTTTTTATAATTTTTAAGATTGGAGGGATAAACAATATGAGTATTTATGGATATGTACGGGTATCTAGCACCGACCAAAATGAGGACCGGCAGATGATTGCGCTGCGAGAAGTGCCTGTACCAGAAAAGAATATTTTTGTGGATAAGCAATCCGGTAAGGACTTTGACCGACCTAATTACAAGAAGCTGGTACGAAAACTAAAATCAGGGGATCTATTGTATGTCCTCAGCATTGATCGTTTAGGGAGAAATTATGAGGAAATCCAGAAACAATGGCGTGTACTTACTAAAGAGATCCGCATTGATATCTGTGTACTGGATATGCCTCTGTTGAATACCCAGAATGGGAAAGATTTGATGGGAACCTTTATTGCTGACCTAGTACTGCAAATCCTGTCCTTTGTGGCACAGAGCGAGCGGGAGAATATCAAGAAGCGGCAGGCGGAAGGGATTGCCGCCGCCAAAGCAAAAGGGGTTAAATTCGGCAGACCTGAAAAACAAATGCCTGATGATTTTGGGAAAATTATTAAGGCATGGGAACAGAAAGAACTACCTTTTGCTGAGGCATTGAAACAATGTGATATGAGCGAAGCCACATTTTACCGCAAATTGCGTGAATACAGGCTTTTGCGGGACTGCAAAAAGGGTTGATAACAAAAATATGGCTATCAAAAGGTGTACCTTTTGATAGCCATATTTCAGTATTCATTTTATACTATAGCTCTTGGTTTTTCAAGTGATTAGGAGCATTTTTTGACTATATTTTCGCCTTGGAAAAGGGAGACGATGGCTTGAGTGAACATTATCAAAAGGTACACTTTTTGATAAGAAAAGGAGCAAATTGAACATGAAAAAATTAGTATGTATTGCCTGCGCCCTGCTTACAGTACTTTCGCTAACAGAGTGCAACACTTACGAACAGAAAGTCACTTCATTAGGAGAAACCAGCGATATTGTTTCCGAAAGCTCTTCGGAGCAGCAGACTTCTGCACAGAACGAATCCAGCAGAGAATTTACTACCCTTACTGCTCGTCCGGTTGAAGTAAAATCTGATATGCTGATTCTCCAAGACCCGGAAAATCAGCAATATGGGCTGTATGACTCGACCGGCAAAGAAATCCTCCCCTGCAAATACGGCGACATGAAGTTCATTACGGTCAACAATTATGCCCCCAAAGTGTATGTTGCCGCACAATCAAAAGGCTCTTATGGGATCTATGATTTGAATGGTACGGAGATCGTCGCTCCAACGTATGACGATATTACGGAAGGCACTGCGTATGCGGATGGCATAATTGTAGAAAAATCCGGAACCTTTGGTATGGTGGATTTACAAGGAAAAGAAATTATACCGGTTAATTATTCCGATGTTGCCAGTTCTCCGAAGGGGATACTGGGTGCTGTTAAAAAAGATGGAACTGCCTGTACAGTTGATCTTTATGCATCCGACGGTACATCACAAGGTTCTTTCCAGACTGAATTGACAAACACAGGAACAGTCATGGGTGGCAAGGGTGAAACTGACCTGATGTTTTTCGATGGGGGAAACAAAATCAGCATCAAGTCTGATAATGGAAGTAACACCTATGGGCAAAACTGCACCTTAGATGGCACCGCAGTTTCCGGAAGAGGGCTTGTAGGTGTAGTTGGCATAGATGGGAATTACTTTGAAAGCTGGAATGGGAGTGTGTTATCATTTACAGACAACGCAGGCAAGGAAGTCACTTCAATAGAAGTAGGTGAGGGTGCAGACGGGCTTACAATCATGGGAAGCCTGAACATGGATGAAGGAAACAAAAATTTGACTGGTATCGTAACATGTACACCTATTAACAGTGATTTTCAGCTCGTTGGAGATTCAAACAATTATTTGGTAACACTTGGAACTACCTCATCAATTACTCTTGCTAATGATTTTAAAACTGTCGGTCCCTTCTATAATGGCAGTGCTTTTGCGGTCAAAGAAGGAAAAATTTTTGTACTTGATTCGTCCGGAAATGCTACGGAACTGGTAGCCCCATTCAATGCGCCGAGTGATGCTTATCTTCTTTATGAGGGGTGTGCTGTTTTGAACAACAATGGATATATCTATGTTGTTGATAAGGACGGGAACACTATTTTGTCTGAGGATGGGTATACGGCTGTGGATTGGACGTATTACCGGGAGGAGGGACTTATTATTCTGACTGCTTCTGATGGTACAGCGCAGCTTATCGACGCCTATGGGAATGAAATCATTCCGAAAGGAAATAGCTATCAGCAGAAAGTTCTCTATAATGCACAGGGCGAAGATATTGAAATATATTCCCTGCTCTGCGACACGACAGCCGGCAAGTATATTTTTGTTGATAACGAAAACCTCCGGGCATTTGAAACTCACAATGAAATGAGCGAGGATTTTGCCCAAAAATTAACGGCAGGTCAAGGTTGGGTGCTTTGGGATGATACAGAGCAAAAACTTTTTGCTGTTGTTTCAGATAAAAACGGCTATCAGATTTGTGATGTGGCGGGACTGTCAAAGTAATATCTTGGGCGGTTATTCTGGTTATGTTGTGAAGAGGGGATAACGCCCCTCTTCATGTTTTAACGGCTCTATTTTAGTGGTAGCCAGCCACAGTTTATAAGCCTACCGCTTGAAAGCAAGGTTCATATATTTGCTGCCGAAAGGCAAAAAGGAATTGAAAAAGCAACGCAAGGCAGATAAGAAAGCGGCGAAGAAAACCAAGAAGAAGGAAAAATGGGCAAGTATGACTCTTGGACAGAAAGTTCGCAAAATTATTCTGAGACTGTTGCTGTGGTTAATTATTTCAATAACTGTTGCGGTTGGTGTGATTGGTGGGCTTTCATATTTGGATGTAATCGATATTCCGCTGGTTACAGCTTATCGAGAAGGAAAACTTTTAGAAATCATAAATGAAAGAAATATCGTTATCGAAGAATCCAATATTGAGATGACAAGCGATACAGAAGGGACTGCAACAATAATTGTGCAAATTCCTAATTATGAGTTGCTGTTTAAGGAAGCAGCTTCAACGGCAAATCCAGAGCAATACTTATTAAAGGCATTGGCTTTGAAGCAATATGAGGTTCAAGAATTTGAGACAACTACAAGTATCACTGTAGAAAACGGCAGTACAATAATTCACTCAGATGATGTCGTCCATCAACTCCTTGAAGAAGCCTTGGTTAATGCGATCAATGCGCTATCGGAGGTGGAATGATGAAAAAGATAATCAGTGTCCTACTCATTTTTGTATTATGCTTCTGTAACCTCCCGCTGTCAGCATTTGCACAGAACACACAAACGCAGTACACAGATGACGAAAAAGAATTCATTTATCTGAAGTATACAACGAATGAGCATATGTTTGATGCACTTTTTAATGATGATACAGCAGTCGGATATTGGAGTGCGGTTAACAATTCGGAAGAAAATGATGTGTTAAGTTGGTCAATTGATGCGGCGTCTAAAATAATTGGAGAGTATCCTGATAAACAAAAATATGCAGAAATTTTAGCAAATCTTATTATGATGCAAAGCGGAGATCTGGCCAAACAGATAGCAACGCAAAGTAAATTTGATGATTTAAAGGATAGTATGGACTATGCTATGGACATCGTTGACATTGCCGCATCATTTGTAGGCGGGGCGAGACTTTTAGAAACCATATCACCTATTATAGATGCAGCAAATAAAGGAAAGGAAGTTATAATTGACAATGTAGAGCAGGCGAAATATTATCAAACAACTATTCAGGATTATTCGCAGTCAAAATTGTTTCTTGAAGCTGTCAATAAATATGCCAAAAACGAGGAACTGAGAAATGTTGCGGACTCCTTGCTGCAAGCCAATGATACATTGTTAGAAAAACGACTGGGATATTTATCGGATACCACAGTATCGCTGGCCGAATATGACGCAGAGTTTTTTGTCGAAAACCTTTCATTTGACCTATTAAAAACAGCGGACATTTATAAGTCTGATGAGACAGTAAAGTGGTTTGTAGATTATGGTAGCAATTTGGCTGATTCGATTTTATCAATATGGTCGGCCGGTCAATTTGCTTTTCACATGACAATGTTGGCCGGAAATATTGGGTTTGGTACAGCAAATACTTTTAATAGGTATCAGGAAATGAAAGTACTTGCAGACATTGCAAGCGCTATTGTGCAAATGAACCATAATGTCCCGACACCTTCAAGTTACGATTCGACAGACGCACTAAATACCATACAAACCAAG
Source organism: uncultured Clostridia bacterium (assembly GCA_944384895.1). Lineage (GTDB taxonomy): Bacteria > Bacillota > Clostridia > Oscillospirales > Acutalibacteraceae > RGIG7067. Next base: position 30,929 of record CALWVB010000067.1, read on the forward strand.
TGCAATTACTATAAAATGTTGATAACAACTCATGCACGCGGGGAATATTTAGCTTACCAATTGCTTATTAATGATGCTGGTTTACTGTCGGACTTTAAGGCCTTATTTGATGCCTTTAAGGAGACGGACGAAACAGCGCAAAGCTGGTACAACGGACAGATTGATATAATGCTCAAATATTACGACATTCTCAATAATATGTTTGTCGTAAATGAGGATACCACTACGACATCGGATATAAAACAGGCTCCTGCGGATGCCATCGAGTTTAATGGTCACTACTACTATGTCTACAACCTGAGCACGGTGACTACATGGGAAGAAGCAAAACAGTATTGCGAATCTCAAGGCGGTTACCTTGCAACGATTACCAGTCGGGAGGAGGACGAATTTGTTTATTCCTATTTGCGCAACAACTTCGATTATGAAAGCGCCTATTTTGGCTTTACCGATCAAGATGAAGAAGGATCTTGGGTATGGGACAATGGTGAAGTGAGTTCCTATACAAACTGGCATTCTGGGGAACCAAATAGTGAAAATCCCAATGAAGATTTCGCCATGTACTATTACAAATACTCAGACGGATCGTGGAATGACGGCGATTTTTATAATAATACGGTGAACAGCGGAAGAGTTTTCATCTGTGAGTGGGGTGAATATCAACCTGATCTAAATAATAAACAACAGGAACCGATAAGAACAACTTCAGATGAACGTGATATCGTTCTTGTGCTTGATACTTCCAGCAGTATGTCCGGAACCCCTCTGAAAGAAACCAAAAAAGCAGCAACCAATTTTGTCAATACCATTCTTGAAGAAGATGCAAGTATCGGTATCGTCACTTATGATGACAGTGCAGAGCAGCTCTCCGATTTTTCTGTTGACATAAACCACTTGACAGAAATAGTAGCGGATATTTCCGACGAAGGAATGACAAACATCGAATCTGGTCTGGCAGAGGCAAAGTCTATGCTGGACAACAGTAACGCTAAGAAAAAGATTATCGTGATTATGAGTGACGGAGAACCAAATGAAGGGAAAAAAGGCGAGGATTTGATTGCCTATGCCGACGAAATTAAAGGCGACGATGTTCTGATTTATACATTAGGATTTTTTGAGAACATGGGAGGCAACAAATCATCGGCGCAGTATTTGATGGAGAAGTTGGCAAGCGATGGTTACCATTATGAAGTGGCAAGTGCGGATGATTTAGTATTCTTCTTTGAGGATATGGCAGATCAGATTAACGGTCAAAAGTATATCTATATCCGCATCGCCTGCCCAGTTGATGTTTCCATTACATACAATGGTGAAACACTCAGCTCAGCAGCAGAGGATCAGGTACTCCGAACAGACTTCGGCACACTGACCTTTGAAGAAAGCGAAGATTCATCCTCAGATCAGGAAGATGACCGAATCAAAGTGCTACGGCTGAAAGAAGGCGCGGATTATGATGTTAAAATAGTTGGTACAGGCCGTGGAATCATGGATTATACAATCGGTTTTATGGATGAAAACGGAGATTATAGTGATTTCCGTCGATTTGAGGACATTAAAATCACAAAACAAACGGTAATCGACACAGTAGCTGCGGCCTCGGAGGAAAGTGTACTTAATATTGATGAAGACGGCGACGGCAGCTATGATCTGAAATTATGCGCCGGTGAAAATGGTTATGGTCAAGAAGTGAAGCAAACGCCGTGGCTCTATATTGCCATTGGTGGGTCAGTGTTTATCTTTGTTATTGCTGTGGTCGTTGTATTGAAAGTCCGTAAGAAAAAGAGAGGATCGGTGAATTAATACCATGTCAAAGTATTGCGGAAGCTGTGGAGCCGAACTGGATGATAGCGCAAAAGTATGTGGACAATGCAGTATGCCTGTGGAAGGTGTACCAACTACAATTTCCAGAGTAAAAATCGTTGACCCAGAGAAACAGAAAAAAGTTAAGAAAACCGTAAAACTGATTATCGGCTTAATTGTAGTTGTTGTAGTAGCTGTTATCACAGTTAATATCATATCGAACTTTACCGGCTACAATGGCCTTTTGCACAAGGTTATGAATGCTTATGAGGATTATGATATTGATACTCTTATTTCCCTGTCAAGCGATATTTATTATTATGTCGATGAGGATTGGGCGGAATATTATTTCGAGAATAATGTGGGTTCAGTTTTAGATTCCTTTGAATCATCGGTCGGACATAGCTATAATCTCTCATATGAAGTTAATGAAATCTATGCCATTTCTGAACGAAATAAGGACGAGTTGATGAGTGTGATTGAAAACACATGCCCTGATTTCGATATGAATTTGATAGAAAGAGTTGTAGTTGCAGATTTGACTGTTACTGCAACTCAGGACAAGAAATCCACTAGCAGAGATATAGATGTTACCATGATTAAAGAAAATGGAACATGGAAGCTATTGTATATTGACTAGAAGGTAAAAAGACTGATAATCTTAAAAAATTAATAACCTTTATGTTGATAATAGTGACACTTATAGTTTTTTCTGCATGTAATATGAATCATACAGAAGAAAGTAATGCAGGAGCAATCCATGCAGAATCAGAACAAAAGCAAAGCCATCCAAAGTAAGAAATCATTTCTACAGGAATCTTCGTTGGCACAACGGAGATGAATAATTATATACAATATTCTAGTGCATTCGCTCAGGATGATTCCTTCATGTATTATGATGATAATTTTTATACCTATGCCTTTGATAAAAAGAATGGTGAAGTTGAAAAAACATTACTTTCTTCTTTAGAAAATTATAAATCTTTCTATTATAGTGCGATTATTGCTGAGAGAACTGTTTTCAGCCATACCGGAGGAATATGGAAAACTGACAATCCAGGAGAAGGATGGTGAATATGTAGCAAAATTGCCAGTGAAGATACAAACTTATTCACCTATTCAAATGGACCGGTGTTACCATATGGGGATTATATTTACTATTTATACACTCCAACGGGTACCGAAGATGAGAGCACTATGATTTTGTGCGGAGCTATACAGGATCTACAGGCTATAGATCAAACCATAACTATTAACAATATTCCATATAACTACCTTGAACTCGCAGATGCGGATATCATATTTCAAGAAGACGGATTGGAGTCATTTGGAATTTATAACAATTATGTTGTTGCAATGACCGACAATGCCGATATTTGGGTTATTGATGTTGAGAGTGTAAAATACTACTAAATTGTAAATGGGGACGATATACGCAGAACTGCGCCAAGCAAATATTTTGCTGTAGGTGGGGAGTACATCTATTTTACGAATGATATTGAGGAAAAAGTTGAACGTATTCTGTTTGATAGAACCGGCAGAGAAACCGTATTAGATGGAATGAGCGGTGCATGGAGAGACCTATTTAATTGCGCTGATGGGTATCTATATCATATTGATCGTGTAGATGAAACTGACGAATATCATCTTTTTCGAACTGATTTAACCGATCCTACGGAAAGAATAATACTTTTGACTGGAGATAGTGAAGGGGTTTCTCAGGTATCGGAACTACAATTATATATTATTAATGGTTGGGTGTATTATCAGTCGGTCGCGTCAGGAGATTGGAGAAGTAAAATAGACGGTTCTGGTGCGCAACTAATTACATATGCCGCTACAGATGAAAATAGCTATGGTGGAATCCCAAAATGGTAAAAGGGAAAAGCATTGCAACAGGCTATGAATACACGGTTGCATTAAAATCGGATGACACAGTAGTAGCTACTGAAGTTAATGAAAATGGTGAGTGCAATGTGTCTGAATGGGAAAATATAATTTCTGTTTATGCAAGTGAAGGGCGTACTATTGGATTCAAAGCCGATGGCTCTGTATGTGTAGCAGGTTCATTGTATACAAATGAATCTCTTTCAAAGTTATCAAATACTATTGATATGGATGTAGATTTTGGTGTTATTTTTGGGATAAAAGCGGATGGTCAAGCGGTTGCAGTTGGTACCAGTTCCACAGATGCAACCAACGTATCAAACGTGCATTGAAATTTAAGGGTTGTGCAAACGCATGGCCATTTTTGCTTGATAGTCTCCACGTCAAGCCAGTTGGAAATAAGCAGGAAAACAAAGCTGTGCTGTATGGAATGAGTATAAAGTTCATGTAGTAAATCATTTTTGGCGTTCAGAATCCATTTGAATGTTTTATTTGGCTTTGCTTTATCAAAATCTGGCTGTTGTATTCGGACAGATAACGCCGTTATGCTGCCATAGAGAACCAAAATAGTCAAATAATGTCCAAAACAGCGTCAACCCACACAGATCTAACCTTTTTGATTTTAAAAGAGTTCCCGTGACAATAGTTTGACCAACACTTTAAGATTATTAAAAAAATAGCTAACTGATTTCTATTGTAGTCAGCTAGCTATTTTTGTTTTATACAATAATTTTGCTGTATAAAAAGCATTTGAGATTTACTCGTTTCTTTCCAATATGCAGTATAATATCTTTTTCACCTGCACGGTCAAATCCTCTGTGTTCATAAAATTGGTATGTACAGGCGTCATCAGTATATAAATATATTTTTTTATTTTTTTCTCTATTTTCAAATTGCTCAAGCAAAAAGCTTCCAATTCCTTTTATTTTAATATCAGGATTGGCTGCTAAAAAAATAATCTCACCATCAGGACTATTTGTTTGACAATATTGAGAAAACAATTCCTTATTTGTTTGATCATAAATACCAACGCCTTCTTTTACAAACACGTTTTGTATAATATTAAAAATTCTTACATAAAGTGATTTCCAAAATGAATGATATTTTCGTTTTTCATCTTTCATTTCAGCTAATAATACTCCTGCAAAATTATCTTCAATATAAGCTGCAATAATCTGAGTAGCACGAGTCATTGATAAATACCAAAAATATCTGCCATATAGATTCAATAATAATTTACTGCTCATATACCAATCAAAATGCATACCTTTTATAGCAAATTCAATGGCTTTATTATAATCCTTTTTTCTTAATTCTTTTATTTTAATTTGCATGAGTATTTTTCTCCATATAAATAATTTTAAATTGGTTTTTAATTTATTTATAAAAAGTATTTATAAGTTAATATATTTTGCTTTTATAAATATTACTTTTTTAATTAATGGGAAGCTTTATAATCTTCACCCCAATGCTGCATAGCGTCAAGAATTGGTTTTAAACTTTGTCCAAGCTCAGTTAATGAATATTCTACCCTTGGAGGTACTTCTGCATATACTTTTCGATTAACAAGACCGCTTTGCTCCATATCGCGAAGCTGTGCTGTCAATACTTTTTGCGATACGCTGCCAATAGATTTTTTCAGTTCTCCAAAACGTTTTGTTCCAGGCATTAAGTCACGCAAAATTAATACCTTCCATTTGTCACCTATAAGTGTTAAAGTGGTTTCTACTGGACAAGCTGGTAAATCTTTTATGGTTTTTTGTTGTTCATTCATAAAATTATATCCTCCAATGCATAAGTTTTATAGTTTACAAGATAAGTAAAATAATTATTTAAAAATAATAGCGCTGAAATTAAAAATAAAGAAAAAACGGAAAACATGAAATATAAAAAAGTACCGCTAAGGTAAACGGGGGCGCCTGCGCAGCGCATCTTTTTAGATGCGCTAAAAGCAAAATAATATGTCCTTGATTTAGCCCAAACCGATAATAAGAAACAGTTATTATCTTAAATAACAGCATCTTATTATGGCATATTATTTTGCATAAAGCAGCCATATGAAATATGGCTGCACGCAGGCGCCCCCACTGCTAAGGTAACATAACCGGATAAAATACCTGATTGAGGTATAATAGCTTAAACATCAAATTTCTCTTTTAAGCCAATGCAATGAGATGCAATGACAGGTGGCGATATAATCGGATATGTATGAATAGAATCATTTTAGGTCATTACAGCAGCAAATATTTTCTGTAATATAATAAATTGTTTATTTTATCGCTTAAGTTTATTTTAGATACTATAGTTTAAATTATACTATACAGCTATTTTTGATGCAATAAGTAAAATAAGCAATCAAAAATTAATAAATATATTTTTATATTTAAAAATGCAATAAAATCTATGATAATACACATTTATTTCATATAGTTACTGCCTAATAGTTTCCTTTTAGTAACTACAGCACAATAAAGTGCGTACTTTACGAATAAATCTAAGCTGCTTATAATATAGACAAGAGCTAAGGAAACGGCCGTTCCAAAGTAAAAAAACGAAATTATTAATAAACTTATTTGATAATACTATATTGACCATAAGGAGGCTATTTTTATGAATAAAAATACATATACAACTGTTAAACTTGAAAAAGGTGAAATGAATATTTATAATTTTAATAATATTAAACTGCATGCATATAAGACTAATGATTTTATTGATGATGAAGTTTTTATAATTGAAAAAAACAATAAAGCAGTTATTATTGAATCTCCATGTTTTTATGATAACATCAAAGAATTGACTGAATATTTAAAAAATATGCAAATAGCAGGTATTCTTATAGCTTATCATGGAGCTGGAGCAACATTTTTACCGCAAACTGAAAAATATGCTACAGTAAATGCCAAAGAATATTCAGAAAATGGCGGCGGTAAAGCATTAATTGATAATTTTACAAATGCATTTGGTGAAATATTTGATAATTCTATTCATAAGATTACAAATATAATTGGTGAAGGTAAAACAACCATTGACGGTATTGATTTTATTATAAAACAAACCAATGAAGCTTTTGATATACAAATCCCTGAAATCAATGCAGTTTATACACATATGTTAGGTCATGACTGCCATTCTATTGTAGCAGGAGCTGGTCATGCAGATGCTATGATAGCTCAGCTTAATGAATATATTAATAAAGGTTATGATTTAATATTAACATCTCATTATACACCGGAAGATTCAAAAGATGCTGATACTAAGATTAATTATCTTAATAATTTAAAAGCTATTGCACAGAAATGTACTAATGCCCAACAGTTTAAAACAGAAATAAAAAAACAATATCCAAATTATAGTGGTGAAAATTATCTTGATATGACAGCAGGATTTTTCTTTGCTTAAATAAAAAATATGCGAGGCTGCCATAATTATAGCAGCCTCGCTTTAACTTGGAGATTATATATGGAATATCTAAATTTTATTGTTAATGAAATTCATACAATAATTGCAGCTACAATAGATGATGATGGACTTCCTGTAACCTGTGCTATAGATATAATGGATGCGGATGAAAACGGGTTATATTTTCTTACAGCTAAAGGCAAAGGTTTTTATAAAAGATTAAAAAAGCGTGAATATATAGCATTAACCGGTATAAAAGGAGAAAATACCATGTCATGTATAGCTGTATCAATTAGAGGCAAGGTAAAAGAACTGGGTGATAAACTGTTGCCAAAATTATTTGATAAAAATCCATATATGAAAGAAATATATCCCACTGTAAATTCGCAAAAAGCGTTGACTGTATTTAAAATTTATGAAGGCAGCGGCGAATGGTTTAATTTATCTAAAAAGCCTATTGAACGATTTTCATTTGTATTTGGCAATATGCAAATAAAAACAAAAGGTTATTTTATTACAAATGCTTGTATTGGATGCCGGCAATGTCAAACCGTTTGTCCGCAAGACTGTATTGATTTTACTTTTATACCGGCTATAATCCAAAAAGAACATTGTCTGCATTGCGGTAATTGTATGAGCATTTGTCCATATAATGCGGTAATACAGGAGGGATAAATAATGACCCGGACAGAAAAACGATTATATTTAATAAAAGAATTATTAAAAGAATCATCAAGATATTCCAATATACAAATACCGGAAAAGGAACAAGAACAAAAGAATTTGCTTCGTTCACTTTTTAATGTACGTATGCCAAAATCTATTCATCCTGAATTTTTAAAGATACAGGATGAATATTTACAGGAAGAAATAAAACTCAAAGGTATTACTGATTTTGCTGATATAAAACCGATACGGCCGGGTATTTATCTTTGGCAGGGCGATATTACTGCATTGCGCTGCGAGGCTATAGTAAACGCTGCCAACAGTCAAATGCTGGGATGTTTTTATCCCTGCCATAGCTGTATAGATAATGCGATACACACTTATGCAGGTATTGAGCTGCGTCTGAGATGCGCTGAAATTATGCATAAACAAGGACATGAAGAATTAACCGGACAGGCAAAAATTACACCGGCATTTAATTTACCTTGCAATTATATTATTCATACAGTAGGACCTATTGTCCGTGGACAGCTTACTCAAAAAGATACAGGTCTATTGCAATCATGTTATCGCTCATGTTTGCAGCTTGCAGAGCAAAATAACATAAAAAGCATAGCATTTTGTTGTATTTCTACCGGAGAATTTCATTTTCCAAATAAAAATGCAGCGGAAATTGCCATAAAAACAGTTATGGAATATAAAGAAAAAACCAATAGCAAAATAGAGGTGATATTCAATGTTTTCAAAAAGCTCGATTGGAATATTTACCGGGAATTACTCACAGCAAATAAATAAATTAAAAAATGAAATTAAATCTGCTGATGCTATAATAATCGGTGCTGGTGCAGGAATATCTACCTCTGCTGGTTTAACATATAATGGTGAACGGTTTATAAAATATTTTGCTGATTTTCATGAAAAATATGGTATAAACGATATGTATTCAGGCGGGTTTTATCCATTTGATACCCTGGAAGAATATTGGGCATGGTGGTCAAGACATATATATATAAACCGTTATAATGTTAAACCGGGCAAGCCGTATATTGATTTATTAACTTTAATAAAGGATAAAAATTATTTTGTTATAACAACCAATGTAGATCATCAGTTTCAGCTTACAGGTTTTGATAAAAAACGATTATTTTATACACAAGGAGATTATGGCCTTTGGCAATGTTCAAAAGCATGCCATAATAAGACATATGACAATGAAAAACAAATACAGCAAATGATAAAATTACAAAAAGATATGAAAATACCAACTGGATTAATACCTAAATGCCCGGTATGCGGTGCGCCTATGGCTATGAATCTTAGAATAGATAATACATTTGTACAGGATAAAGGTTGGGATATGGCATTTAACAGATATAATGATTTTATAAATCAGCATAAGAAAATGCATATTTTATTTTTAGAATTGGGCGTTGGTTATAATACCCCGGTAATTATAAAATATCCATTTTGGCAGATGACAGCAGAAAATCCAAATGCAGTATATATAAGTATAAATTATGACCAGCCTCTTTGTCCAAAAGAGATTAATCAGCAGACAGTATGTATAAAAGCGGATATTTCTAATGTAATGCAGGATTTGATTAGGTAAAGATTGATATTGACATAATAATTTATTTAATGTATAATCTTAAAAAAATTAATATATTCTCTTGCCGCCGGGTAAGATATAATGCGTTGATTTCGTATCGTTAGGCCCATGAAGATACGTTAATCAGCGCTTTTTATTTGGCGCAGCTATTTAAATTTTTAAATATTAATATTATTAAAAGGTAGTAATAGCTTTTATGTAGTATTAATAGAAACTATTAAACCTAAAAGGCAGCTTTAATAAGGGAGGGGGGCGCCTGCGCAGCGCATCCTTTGGATGCGCTCGAATGCAAAATAATATAAAATCATGCAGGCCAAGATTAAAAGAAAAACAAATATTTTTAAAGAACAATAGCTTTATAAGGTAAATTATTTTGCAATAAGCCGCCATATTTTATATGGCGGCACGCAGGCGCCCCTTTTTTAGAGGGATAAAATCAGAAGCTTTTTCTATAAATTATTATAATATTATTTTTGTTTTTTATTATGTATTTTTTGATATAATTTGATTTAATTTAAATTTGGTAAAATAAAATTAATAAGATCCGTTTCAATTGGTTTTTATAATACTTAAAACCTGTAATACATTAATATAAGCTTTTATGGAGGTTAAAAAATAATTATGACTAAATCAAATTGTTTTAAAGATTTTGCCGTATATTCGTCTCTGAATGTATTAGGAATGATAGCGCTTTCTTGCTATATATTGGCTGATACTTATTTTGTCTCAAAAGGACTTGGTACAAATGGTCTTACAGCATTAAATTTAGCTATCCCTATATACAGCTTTATACATGGAAGCGGTTTAATGATTGGAATGGGCGGCGGTACAAAATATTCTATTTATAAAAGCCAAAATGAAATAAAAACAGGTAACCGTACATTTACAAATGCAGTGTATCTTGCTGCAGCTTTTGCTGTTATATTTGTGTTAATAGGAATTTTCTTCCCAGGTACGATTGTATCGTTATTTGGCGCTAAAGATAGTGTATTTGATTTGTCAAAGACCTATTTACAGGTTATCTTAATATATGCACCTGCCTTTTTGATGAATAATGTGTTGTTATGTTTTGTCCGTAATGATGGAGCGCCGCAGCTTTCTATGGCAGCCATGATTGTGGGTAGTTTATCAAATGTTGTATTAGACTGGGTATTTATTTTCCCATGTAATATGGGGATTTTTGGTGCAGCTTTTGCAACAGGTTTAGCTCCGATTATAAGTATGATTATTTTATCGACACATTTTTTAAGAAAGAAAAATGAATTTCATTTTACTAAATGTAAATTACAAGGGAAATTATCAATTGGTATACTTTCCAGTGGTATACCATCTTTGGTTACAGAAGTATCTTCCGGTATTGTTATGATTGTATTTAATTCAATTATAATGGGTATTCAAGGAAATATTGGAGTAGCGGCATATGGGGTTATAGCAAATCTGTCATTAGTAGTTATGGCAATTTATACAGGTATAGCGCAGGGAATCCAGCCTTTAGTTAGTAGAAACCATGGCTTTAAAAAATATGCCAATATACAATCAGTTATGCGGTATGCTTTAATTACTATGTTAATTTTTTCTGCAATAATTTATTCAGTAGTATTCTTTGCAACGTCTCAGATTGTAAATATTTTTAATAGCGAACATAATGATATGTTACAAAATATTGCAATACAAGGATTACGGCTTTACTTTATTGCTTGTCCATTTGCCGGGTTTAATATTATTATATCAGTGTATTTTACTTCAACTGAACATCCAAGACCAGCTCATTTAATTTCAATTTTACGTGGATTTATAATTATTATACCAATGGCATTTTTACTTTCATTTATCGCAAAGCTATTTGGTGTATGGTGTGCATTCCCAGTGACAGAATTAATAGTAGCGACAATCGGAATGATATTTTATATAATTGCGAAAAATAAGCAAAAAAATATAATAAATAATACTGATATGATTTAAATAATATTTTAGATAAAAATATATTATATCTAAAAATCAGATGGGAAAATAACAACAATATTTATAATTGTATTATTGATGTATTATAATTGGGATATATGAAACATATGTAATTATTCTTATTATACGTACATTTGAAATTATATTCGGATACGTTACTCTAAAAAGGGAGGCGCCTGCGCGCCGCCATATGAAATATGGCGGCTATATGCAAAATAATATGTTAATAAAAGAAAATGTGTTAAAGAAAAACACCTGTTTTCTATCAGCAGCCTAGGTTTATTATAGAGTTATTATTTTGCATCCCAGCGCATCAAAAGATGCGCTTCGCAGGCGCCCCCTTGTAAAGGGTACTTTTTATCGCATGTTTTATCTTCCAGAATATATTAATTTTTTTGTACTTTGAAATTATATTATACTTTTAAAACTCATGACATGATAAAATTAAACATTAGGAAATATACTAAAAAAGAATGTCTGAAGGCCAGATATATTGAAAATAATAATTATATATAGTATTATTCTTTATATAGAAAGGAGAAATACTATATGGAACTGCGTGTTTTAAAGTATTTTTTAATGGTGGCCAGGGAAGAAAATATTACTAAAGCTGCTAATCTTTTGCATATAACGCAACCAACGCTTTCCCGTCAACTTATGCAGCTGGAAGATGAATTAGGAGTAAAACTATTTCGTAGAAGTAATCATAGTATTATCCTTACAGATGACGGGATGCTATTAAAACGCAGGGCAAAAGAAATTGTTGCATTAGCAGATAAAACAGCACAGGAATTTTTACATAAAGAGGAAGAGTTAACAGGAGAAATCTCTATTGGCTGCGGAGAAACACGTAATATGACATTTGTTTCAGAACAAATTGCTCTGTTCCGAAAAAAATATCCTTTTGTTCAATTTAATATATATAGCGCTAATGCAGATGATATTAAAGAACGAATGGAAAAAGGTTTAATAGATATTGGGCTATTGATGGAACCTGTAGATATCAGCAAATATGAATTTGTCCGTATGCCGCAAAAAGAACAATGGGGTATTATAGTACCCGCAGATAATCCGCTTAATAATAAAAAATTTGTAACTCCTGAGGATTTAGTTAATATTCCTATAATTATGGCAGGTAGAGAAACAGTAAAAAACGAACTGGCAAATTGGTTTGGCAGTTATTATGAAGAACTTGAAATTGCCGCAACTTATAATCTTATGTTAAATGCAGTTAATATGGTAAAAAATAATGTAGGCTGTGCTTTATGTTTTAATCTTGACAGCGGATATGCCGGATTATCATTTATTCCACTTTCTCCTCGATTAGAAAGTGGTGCTGTTCTTGCTTGGAAAAAGAATCAGGCTTTTTCATTAACTACTAAATATTTTATTAGATCAATTAAGAAATGTATTTTAAACATATATGATAATTCAATATAAGTATTAGACACATCAAAATATAAGTATTACAATGTAGGTGTTTATTAAAAACACCTGCATTTTTTTATGTGCCTTTGCCTTACAAAATCCTCAATTTTAACGTTTATGGAGATAAAAAATATAAACAGCAGGCTTTATAAAAAGGAAATATTTTTAATAAGACATAAAAAACGGTTAGCAGTATGTGTGATAATGCTTACCTGTTTATTGGGAAACAGAGTATTAGGTGTGATAAAAACATAAGGATTCATTTAAGATGGAGACAAACTGATAATAGATATATGGAGACAGCATGTGTATACAGTTAGTTTATTTGAGGTTATATTTTTGAAGAAAAGCGGAGGTAAAATAATGACTATATATGAAGCCAGCAAACAATATAATATTCCTATAGAAATTCTTAAGGAATATGAAAGCTGGGGATTATGTTCAGCAGTAAAAAAAGTAATGGGAAATTGGCAATATGATAATACAGATTTAGAGAAATTAAGTCTGATTATGACATTACATGATATTGGATTTGATAAAAATGAAATAGAAACATATATGAAACTGCTGGAACAAAAAGATACAGATTTAGAAAGAATGAATATACTTAATAAAAAACGTAATGATGCCTTAGATGAAATACATTTTCATGAAAAACAATTGGAACGTTTAGATTATCTGCGGCATAAAATCCGAAACAAAGAAGATTAAATATAAAATTTTATGCTATAACTATGGGTTATACAAGAATTTTATAAAATATTTAAATATATTAACATATAAACTTTAAAAACCTATCCATTATATTATGTCTGTATAAAATATAATATTTAGCATATTAAGAGGGTGTAATAATATGAAAATTTTAGTGATTGAAAGCAGTCCGCATAAAAATGGATCCTCCAATCTTTTAGCTGAAAATTTTATCAGAGGAGCTCAAGAAGCAGGTCATCATATAGATATTTTTGATGCAGCGCATGCTGATATACATCCATGTATTGCATGCGAATACTGCGGCATGTCAGGACCATGCTGTCAAAATGATGATATGGCAATATTGCGCGAGAAAATCTTACAAACTGATATGATAGTATTTGTTACGCCATTATATTATTTTGGATTTTCTTCACAGCTTAAAATGGTAATAGACCGTTTTTATAGCTTTAATGGTAAATTATCTGCAAAAGGATTAAAAACAGCTTTAATAGTTGCTGCATGGGATAGCAACAATTGGACAATGAAAGATATAAAGTCGCATTATCAAACATTATGCCAATATCTTAATTTTAAAGACCAGGGTATGGTTTTAGGAATTGGATGTGGAACGGTTTCTATGACTAAAATAAGCAGTTTCCCAAAACAGGCATATAATTTAGGCAAGTCGTTATAATCAGGTGATGGATTATGAAATATATAAAATTAGGTAATTCAGATTTAAATGTATCAAGAATATGTATGGGTTGTATGGGATTTGGTGATGCACAACATGGCCAGCATACATGGACAATTAATGAAGAACATTCCCGTGAAATTATTAAGCGTGGGTTAGAACTTGGTATTAATTTTTTTGATACAGCTATTGCTTATCAAAGCGGTACAAGCGAACAATATTTAGGCAGCGCATTACTTGATTATACAAAACGTGATAAAGTTATTATAGCAACAAAATTCTTACCCCGTACACAGGAGGAAATTAATGCCGGGATCAGCGGACAGCAGCATATTGAACGCATGCTCAATAAAAGCCTGCAAAATTTAGGTATGGATTATGTTGATTTATATATTTATCATATGTGGGATTATCAAACGCCAATTTATGATATACTTGACGGACTTAATAATATGGTTAAAGCAGGGAAAACACGCTATATTGGTATTTCCAATTGTTTTGCTTGGCAATTAGCTAAAGCTAATGCGATTGCAGAAAAAGAAGGATTTGCTAAATTTATATCTGTTCAAGGGCATTATAATTTGATTTTCCGTGAGGAAGAACGAGAAATGATCCCATTTTGCAAAGAAGAAAATATTGCATTAACTCCATACAGCGCTCTTGCCGGCGGACGATTATCTAAACATCGCGGAGAAACCTCTAAACGTTTCCAAGAGGATAGTTATGCCCGTTTTAAATATGATGCTACTGCTGATAAAGACAGCCTTATTATTGACAGAGTAGCTGAACTGGCAGAAAAACATGGAGTATCCATGACAGAAATTTCCCTAGCTTGGCTTTTAACTAAAGTTGCCTCCCCTATTGTAGGCGCAACTAAATTGCATCATATTGAAGGTGCAGCTAAATCAGTAGATCTGAAATTAAATAGTGATGAAATCGTATATCTTGAACAATTATATGTTCCGCATAATCTTGTAGGCGTAATGGCACAGAATACAGCAGCTTGTGCAAAAGAAAAACATGTATGGTCTACAGGAGATCAAATATTATAATTTTTTATTATAAAAGGAGAAATTGCTATGAATTATCATGAAACTGATCCGGAATTTATGGAACGTTTTGAACATTTTGCATTTGATGAAGTAATAAATGAAAAAGGCCAACAATTGGAAGATGATACACGGTATATGGCAATACTTTCAGTACTTTTGGGCTGCCAGGGAATAGATGAATATAAACAAATATTGCCATATGCATTGGAGGCTGGCGTTACACCAGTTATGGTAAAAGAAATTGTTTATCAAGCAGTTGATTATTTAGGGATAGGAAGGGTACTTCCATTTTTAAATGCTACTAATGAAATATTTACTGCATGTTCAATAAAATTACCTTTGCAAGGCCAGGCTACTACCAATATGGATAATCGATTGGAAAAAGGAATAGCTGCTCAAACAGAGATTTTTGGTGAACATATGAAAGAAGCATGGAAAACCGGACATATTAACCGGTGGTTAGCAGCAAATTGTTTTGGTGATTATTATACAAGAAATGGTCTTGATTTAAAACAACGTGAAATGATAACATTTTGTTTTTTAGCAGCACAAGGAGGCTGTGAACCCCAGCTTACAGCTCATGCTAAAGGCAATATGAATTTAGGTAATGATAAAGATTTTTTAATTAAAGTGGTCTCTCAATGTCTACCATATATCGGATATCCGCGCAGTTTAAATGCTATTACTTGTATTAATAATGCAGCACAAAGCAATTAAGATATAACATTAGTTCATATTATAGAATATCCTAAAGTAAACAGAAAAATATCATTAACAATATTTATAATTGTATTATTGATGTAATATATGAACATATGTGATTATACTTGATATTATACGTACAAATGAGATTATATCCGGATACGTTACCCTAAGAGGGGGGCGCCTGCGCGCCGCCATATGAAACATGGCGGCTATATGCAAAATAATATATTAATAAAAGAGAATATGTTAAAAAAGCACCTGTTTTCTATTAGCAGTCCAGGTTTATTATAAAGCTATTATTTTGCATCCCAGCGCATCAAAAGATGCGCTTCGCAGGCGCCCCCTTTAAGCGGTACTTTTCAGCTATGTATTTCTAATTTACCTTTTTTATAAAATAAAAAGTAAAAAATTATATAATAAAAAATTTATATAAAATATTAAACAAAATAAACAAATATACATAGTATTAATGAAACGCTATTGTATAACAGGAATATTTAAGGTATAATACTTTCTGATATTTTATATGTTAACATAAGACATTATAAATACGAAATAAATTAGAGGGTTAAAGGAATTTTAATATGTTAAAAGAAAGGACGCATATTCATTATTTTGATTATCTGAGGGTAGTTGCAGCAATATGTGTTGTTTTTATGCATATAGCTGCTGAACCATTGCTTATGCCTGTAAATATACAATGGCATTTATTAAATGCATGTACAAGTTTTGCTTTTACAGCAGTACCTTTATTTTTTATGATGTCAGGATATTTATTATTATCAAATAGCAAAACAAGGGATATTTCCATACTTTTGAAAAAACGAATACCACGGCTTTTAATTCCATTTATAGGCTGGAATATAATCGCAATATTATGGCTTACATATCATTATGATGGATTTTCTATGAATGCATTATTAGATAGGCTTATTGCTTCTTTAAATTCGCCGTCTATGGCGCATTTTTGGTATATGTATACTATAATCGCTATTTATATGATATCTCCATTGATTTATGGCGCTATACAATCTTTAAGTAAAAAAGGCCATATTTATGTATTAATATTAATAGCAATTGTTTCATTAAGAACTATTTTAAAAACTATATTGCCTGAATCAATTGCTCAATTAACCAATATTGATTTTATAAATAAATTGGAATTTTTTGGCGGACATGTATGCACATTTGTATTAGGATATTATTTAGGTAGTTGTAAACGAAAAATTCCTAACTGGATATTAATATTAGGTTCAGTTATTACTTTGGGTATAATAATTTCTGGAACATATTATCTTACTGTTAAATCAGGTCAATATAACCAGGCGTTTCAAAATCATAGTTCTGGTTTTGAGGTTGTTTTAGCTGCATTTATATTTTTATTATTTAAACAAAATTTTAATAAATCTAAAAATTGGCTGAAAACAATCATAACTCCGCTTGTATCTTTATCACTTGCAGTTTATATGATGCATAATATTTTATATAGTATGTTATATGCTATAGAAATTAAACCACAGTCATTTATAGATGTTGTATTAGTAACTTTATTAGTGCTTATTATATGCATGGTTGTTTTAAAGACTGTAGCTACTATAAAACCTATTTGTTATTTAGCTACAGGTATGTCGTTTAAAGCAGCATGCAATAGCTGCAATTGGATTTATACATATCGGTGGATAAAAGGATGTTTTACTAAGAAGACCGATAATAATTCTAATGAAAAGAATAATATTTATATTAATAAAGAATAATTGAAAAAACACAAAATAAAAAACTTATGTTAAAACATTAATCTCTTAAAAGTAAATAAGGATTAAAACGTTAGCGTTCAAGAGGGGGGCACCTGTAGAGTGTATCTTTTGATACACTCTTAATGCAAAATAATATAAAAATAATTATATTAAGTTAAAAAAAGAAATAGAGATTTTCTTAATACATAGCAGATGTATATAACAAATTATTTTGCATCGTTCAGCCATATATGATATATGGCTGAACGCAGGCGCCCCCCTTAAAGGGAACGTAACCGGAAACGCTTTATTATAAAAAAATACCATTTGGATAAAAAACATCCAATGGTATTTTTTTATAGCTAAATTTATAAATACTTATCTTACAGGGTTATAATCAATTTTTGATTGTTCATCAGTAGCTTCAAGTTTAAATATTACAGGACGTAAACCATCATTACAGCTGCATATAGCAACGCCAGGTTTTCTTATCCAATCGCCATAATAAAAGACATCATTGCCAGCGCCATGAGCTAAAGCAAATACATATTGATAAATAGCTTTCCATGCTTCATCACAAAAACCTTCTGGTTTAGCATAATCAGCAAAAAATGTTTGTCCTTTTAACATCATGGGACATTCAGTTAAACCTTCTGCACCATATTCTTTTGCCAATTCTTTATCAAGTGTGGTTTTTAATACGGTTATTTTTACTTTTTTCATATATAAGCGCTCCTTTTTATTATTTTTTATTATGGTAATTTCTTTTTCTTTATAAGAGTAGGAGATAAATCTGTTTCTTTAGGAGGCTTTGTTGGAGGCATAGCAGGTCCTGCACTGGTTGGAGGCAAAGTAAAATATCTTCTATTCCACTGAGATAATCCAGGCCTATTCCTACTTTCACGACGTGCAACAGCTTTACGATTTCTGCCACGAAAACTACGTGACATGCTGTTTTGCGCTGTATTTTGTACCACTTTAATTTTATTAGGATTATCAGATATATTATCTTCTTTAATTTTAACAACAGGATTACCGTTACAATCTTGACCTTTTACAAAAGTAATTATTTCAGAACCAGTATTAGTATTTTTAATCTCTATTTTTGTTCCCTTTTTAGGATCATTGCCCATAGATAAATATACTTTTTTATTAAATCTATCAGCCATTTTTAACGTCACTCCCTATTGCTTGCATAATTTTTGTTAAAATATTGCTCAGTTTTAATATCTGAATGTTTTTTTATCCTTTTATTTTCTAATAAGCCTGTTTGTTTTAAATTTTCTTTTGATAATTTATTGTATTTATTCTTTAATTTAAAAAGTTCATCATTAATTTCATTTTCAGTTAATTGGCCGCTTGCGACTTTAAACCATATGTATTCAGTTTCAAAAAATAAAGCTTCTAAATCATGAATAAATGTACCGCTTATTTCTATTCGTTTTTTAAAAGGAAAATATTTATTAATGGCTGAAATAACTTGTGAAACAGCTATAATAAAACCCCAGATAAATTCAAGTTTATCCCATATAACCCATGCTGCTATACTGGAAGAAGAAGCTACAGCTGTAATAATATTTATCCTTCTTTCCCATTTGTACGAGATATCGGCATATTCATCCAAATAAAATATCCATGCTTTTAATTGAACTAGAAAATTCCAGAATTGATTTTGAATATTCATATGCTTATACCTCCCATATTTTGTATATTTTTATTATCTCACGGCTTACTCTTTATTGCAATAACAAATAAAAGTTATTAGATGATTAACCCCCCTCATGTATGATAATTTTATTATACATGAAGGGGTCTAATCATCTATCCAGCTACTGCTTGAACGGAATTTCAGCTTTTTATATTCTTCTTTAGCTTTTTCATGTTGTTCCTGTGTTATTTCATGTTCAGAGATACCGCCGCCATATGCTGCAATTTGAATCTTATGAATTTTATTATCCATATCATCTTCAGTTTTATCAGTATCTTCAATACCTAATAATTTATCTACAGCTGGCTGCATTTCAGATTGGTCTAAATAAGCTTCTATAACTTTTCGGATATGAGGAGGTATATATTTTAAATAGTCTATGTCAGAATAAATAGTATTAGGATAAGCTTGCCTTAAAATATCAGTGGGGTCAGTTTCATAATATTCGCACATTTTTATATATGTTTCCATATCAGGTTCAGATACGCCGTTTTCATAATTGCTTATTGTATTCTTTTTAACTCCAAGTTTATTAGCAATATCCTCTTGAGTATATCCTTTATTAAGTCTGGCTTGTCTTAATAATGATAACATTGTTTGATTCACTCTGACCACCTCTTTATGTCAAATAATAACACTGTTTTTTTTATTTGTAAAGAAAGTTCGATTTTTTTGATATATTATATTGACTAATCAAGTTTATCGATATATACTAAAATGAGTTCAAGGGTCTTGAACTATTTATAGGATTATTTTATATGTGGTAAATTTTTATTAAGGAGTTGAAATTTTTCTATGGCAAAAACATTAAGAGTCTTACAAAATAAAGGAAAGACACAAATCTTTTTAGATGGTAAAGAAATAACAGGAGTGGAAAGATATGATGTATACAGGACAAAAAATGATACTAAAGCTAAAATCAGATTGGTTGTACGCATAGATTCAGATGTTATACTTGATTATAGAAAATCATAATAAAATTCCCCGGTATTTCTAGTATAGCTAAGATTTGTTATCAGTTATACTTTAATAAAATACCGGGGATAAATTTTTTGTATATATAGCGAGTACCATTAGCTTAAATGGGGGGCGCCTGCCAAGCGCATCAAAAGATGCGCTGGAATGCAAAATAATAGCTGATAAAATTGGATGGGCGGATAATATAGGCTGGGTCATTGTATTTATGAACAGCAGTTATATAGCTATAATTATTTTGCATAAAACAACCATATAAAATATGGTTGTACGCAGGCGCCCCCTTGGCTTTGCGTAACCGATGGTTTTGCTGTAAATATAAAAACAAAATCTATACACCAGAAATAATTTCTGTCTAAAAATATATAGTTTTGGATAATATCCGCTTAGTAAAAATAAATTTAATAATACAAAATAAGGCAAAGTACATATTATATCCATATAAAAATTAATATAAATAAAAAATAGTATATAATATCTAAATAAAGAAATATAAAAACGAATATTCAATCAATTTTTAATTATGTCATAAATTTTAAAAGCATATAGAAAAGCAAAAAGCCAGCGCCTGAAAGGCGCGGTGAAATAAGAAATTTTTAAGGGATGGCCGTGCGCTGTCCCTTGCTGCTTTCTTAAAACAACGCGCTTAAAAGACACTGGCTTTTTAACAAAAAAATTATAGTAAAAGACTCTGACGTCTATCTAACAGATACCAGAGCTTATTTATCTATTTGCAAACTGGCTGTTATAAAGTTTAGCATAAAAGCCGCCTTTTTCTAATAATTCTTTATGCGTGCCCTGTTCAATAATATTACCTTTATTCATGACTAAAATAACATCAGCTTCCTCAATAGTAGAAAGACGGTGAGCTACTATAAAGCTGGTTCTACCCTGCATAATCTTTGCAAACGCTTTTTGTATCCTTAATTCCGTACGTGTATCAATAGAACTGGTAGCTTCATCTAAAATAAGCATAGGGGGTTTTGTCAGCATAATTCTGGCAATGGATAAAAGCTGTTTTTGGCCTTGGGATATATTTCCACCATCCTCTGAAATAACTGTATCATAACCGTTTGGCAGACGTTTTATAAAGCTATGTGCATGAGCGGATTTTGCTGCGGCAATTATTTCATCATCTGTTGCATCTTCTTTACCAAATGCAATATTTTCTTTTACTGTACCGGTAAATAACCAAGTATCTTGTAATACCATACCGTAAAGTGAACGCAAACTACTGCGTTTTATATCATTTATTCCAATACCGCTGACTTTTATTTCACCATCTGTTACATCATAAAACCGCATTAAAAGATTAATAAATGTAGTTTTACCGCAGCCTGTAGGTCCTACAATAGCAATTTTTTGTCCGGATTTTACCCCAAG
Organism: uncultured Clostridia bacterium; assembly: GCA_944384895.1. GTDB lineage: Bacteria > Bacillota > Clostridia > Oscillospirales > Acutalibacteraceae > RGIG7067. The sequence goes on from CALWVB010000067.1 coordinate 52,629, forward strand.
GTTTAAATTTTGTATAAGCGGGATTTCTGGATTATAAGAAAAACTGACATTATTTATATCAATTGTACCATCGCAGGATTTTAAATCCATAGCATATTCATCCGATGATTCATGAGGAGTATCTATAAAAGAAAATACACGTTTTGCACTAGCTAAAGCTGATTGTAATTCTGTAAATACACTGGATATTTCATTAAACGGTTTTGTATATTGATTTGCATATTGCAAAAACATAGATAATTGACCGACTGTTAATCCATGGTTTATTACAGATAATGCGCCGGTTATACCTACAACAGCATAAACAACACCATTTACAAAACGGGTAGTAGGATTAGCTAAAGCAGAAAAAAACTGTGCTTTTACACCTACATCATATAACCGGTCGTTTATTTCTTCAAAATCATTCTGATTATGCTCTTCATAAGAAAATGCTTTTACAATTTTTTGATTACCTACTATTTCTTCAACAAATCCAGTCATTTCACCGCGTATCTGTGATTGCGCGGTAAATTTTGAATGGATATGTTTTGATATAAATGTTGCGACAAATAAAGAAAGCGGAGTTAATAATATTACTACAATAGCAATATTAACATTTACATATAACATAAAAATTATAGTATCAATTATTGTAACAAGGCCGACAAATAATTGAGTAAATCCCTGCAATACGCCTTCAGATATCTGGTCAATATCAGTTACAATACGGCTGAGGATATCGCCATGAGCATTACTGTCAATATATTTTAACGGGATACTATTTATTGTATAAAAAGCGTCTTTACGTAAATCACGTACAGTTTTAAAGCTTAAAATATTTGTACAAAATGTAAGCAGCCATTGGAATATTGCTGATAATATTATTGTAATGGCAAGTATTATTATAATTTTTAATACTTCACCATAATTTACGTTATCAGGTCCAATGATATAATCAATGGCATTACCGATTAATATAGGCGCAAATATAGTTAAAGTAACACTGATTAATGCACATAAAACAGCGCCAATTAAAAATCCTCTATATGGCTTTGTATATTTAAACAGCCTTTTTATAATCCCAAATGTATTCATAAAATATTTATCTCCTATTAGGAAATTATAAAAATTTTAATTTAAAATTGTTAAGATTCATACTAAACAAAAAATTTATATTTTAAGTATAGTGAATATCTCAATTTACTATTTTATTATACGATAGGTTTTGATAATAAATATAAATCACTCAAAACAAAAAATTTATAATAAAACTAAAATAAAAAAGGAAAAGATAATGTAAAAAGTACCGCTTATAGGGGGCGCCTGCGCAGCGCATCCTTTGGATGCGCTTTATGCAAAATAATTTTTATTATACTCAGACCGAGATATAAAGAGAAACTAGATTTCCTTAAATACTCATTATCTTTATATAGCAAATTATTTTGCATTTGGCAACCATATTTTATATGGTTGCACGCAGGCGCCCCCTTTTTTACGGTAACGTAACTAGAGATGTTCCTTTATATAATATTGTATATTTTATTTCCAATTTTATATATTGTTTGATTTAAGGTAATATTGCTTTAAATATATTATCCATATTATATCTCAATTTACTATACAGCTTTTGCACTTACCGGGCATATACAATAAATATTCTTGTTTAGATAAAAAACATAGGTTGGAACAGATATAAAGTAACTACAGGTGAGAGTCTTAATAGGAACATTTATCCGTATTGGTCAGCATCAATGATGGTGGTTAAGTTGAGAATTAATATTTGATATATACCAAAAATTTCCGCGTGGAGATGGGTAATTATTCTGGCGAAACTACCCCACGACATTGCAGCGGCACATTGCCGTTCCCGCGACATTGCAGCGGGTCTCACCCGCATGTTGGGCGGCGCGAAATGGCCCGCGGCAAAGCCGCGAAGTCTGCGACGCCTAATATATGGGTAGCGTTTTAGTGAAAGAGTCTTAATAGGAACATTTATCCGTATTGGT
>CALWVB010000068.1 GCA_944384895.1 uncultured Clostridia bacterium
GGAATGTATCTAATCTGCAAGGTAATTTATGAAACTACTTCTACCCGTGTACAGCTGATCGGAGTTCTCTCCGATCAGCTGTTTTTTTTGTTGCCTTTAGGCAACAAAAACAATAACCGGAAGGCAAAACGCCTTCCGGTTTCTACACGACACTTGTTTTACATTATTATATCATATCACGCTAATTAAACAGAGAGTTTTTATTTTATTTAGACTATATATAAGAACTCTATATAACAATTTAAAAATTATTCGTTATCAACTTTATACATGTGTTCGATGAGCATGAGAACTTTATTGGAATAACCCCATTCATTATCATACCAGGAAACAAGTTTTACGAAAGTTGGGTTGAGCATGATACCAGCTTTTGCATCGAATACAGATGTACGTGGTTCATGATAGAAATCAGAAGAAACAACAGCTTCATCAGTATAACCGAGAACGCCAGCCATAGTTGTTTCAGAAGCTTCTTTGATAGCGTCGCAGATTTCTTCATAAGTTGTTTCTTTTGCAAGTTTAACAGTAAGGTCAACAACAGATACGTCAAGTGTTGGTACACGGAAAGCCATACCTGTAAGTTTGCCTTTGAGTTCTGGAATAACAAGAGCGCAAGCTTTTGCTGCACCAGTAGAAGATGGGATAATATTGCCAGCTGCTGCACGGCCGCCGCGCCAGTCTTTCTTAGAAGGACCGTCAACAGTTTTCTGTGTAGCTGTTGTGGAGTGAACAGTTGTCATAAGGCCTTCAACAATACCAAATTTATCATTGATAACTTTAGCAACTGGTGCTAAACAGTTTGTTGTGCAGGAAGCGTTAGATACAACAACCATATCTTTTGTATATTTATCGAGGTTAACACCGCAAACAAATGTCGGAGTTTCTTTGCTCTTTGCAGGAGCAGAGATGACAACCTTTTTAGCGCCGCCTTTAAGATGGAGTTCAGCTTTTTCCTGAGCTACGAATACACCTGTTGATTCAACAACATATTCTGCGCCGGCCTCACCCCAAGGAATATTTTCTGGGCTCATTTCAGCGTATACATTGATAGATTTGCCATTTACTACGAGTTTGCCGTCGGCTACTTCGGCGGTACCATTGAAACGGCCGTGTATTGTATCATATTTTACCATGTAAACCATGTAATCAAGATCAATGAACGGGTCGTTGATTGCTACTACATCAAATTTATCAGCCTGTTCCATAGCAGCGCGGAAAACTAATCTGCCGATACGGCCGAATCCGTTAATACCAATTTTAATTGCCATTTTTATAACCTCCAAATGAATTTAAAATTATAAGGTCTATATAAGTATTCTATCCTATTTTTTCCGATTTTACAAGATGTATGATAAAAATTTAACCACATATTAATAATTTGGCTTTTTTTATATATTTATTATAATTATATTCAAATTTTATCATAAAATATACAAAATTTATTGAGTATAAATTTTTATATATACAAATTATCCTAATCGTTTTTTAGCTTTTTCCATAAATTTTTCTATTTTTACTGAAAAACGTTCATGAGTACCTTCGCCTATTTTCCCTTCATTATCATAAGCTTCTACATTAAACAGAAAACGTCTGCCATCAGTTTCAATTAAAGTAGCTTTTGCTGTTATCTCAGCATTTAAAGGAGATGCTGCAGTATGTTTAATATTAATAGCTGTTCCAACGGTAGTGCATCCTTCCGGGATATAATTTGACGCAACTTTAGCCGCAGCATTTTCCATTAACGCTACCATCATAGGAGTAGCATAAACTTCCAATTCGCCGCTTCCAACTGCATCAGCGCATTTTTCCTGTGTTACTAAAGTTTTTGATGTTATTTCTTTTATTTTTTCATCCATATTATATCAAAACTCCTAATATTATAATTTTTTATTATTCTATCATTTTCTTAATCAATATTAAAGCATAAATTTTTATATTTTAAAAACAAATCTTGATAAACTTCTCATATTAGCAAATTTATGGTATAATTCAATATAAAATAAAAATTGGAAAAGGTGATATTATTGCCTGAAAAATATAGCCGCCAACGTATTTATTTTATGGATGAAGTGCGCGGCTTTTGTATACTGTGTATGGTAATTTATCATGCTGGATATGACCTTCTTTATTTATTTGGCCAGCATTGGATAAGCCCGTTTATGACTGTCACAACATATTTGCAGCCTTTTTTTGCCGCTGCATTTATATTTATTTCAGGTATATCCTCGCGTTTATCTCGAAGCAATGTAATGCGCGGTGCAAAATTATTTTTTATCGCTGCAATTATATCATATTTTACGCTAATTTTTATGCCTGATAACGCCATCCGTTTCGGCATACTCAATATGCTTGCAATATGTATGCTGCTTTATGGAGTATGTGAAAAAATACTTTTAAAAATAAACAGATATATTGGCATTATAATATGTGCTGTGCTTTTTATATTAACTTATAATATACAAATGGGTTATATCGGCATAAAAGGATTATTTGAAATACCTCTACCTGAAACAATATTAAGTACCTATGATTTATATCCTCTTGGTATAACGACATCCGGATTTACTTCTTCTGACTATTTCCCTCTTATGCCATGGCTATTTATATTTTTAGCCGGAACATTTGTAGGCAGCTGGGCAAAAGAAAATAAATTTCCCAAATTTATGTATACCCAAAGATTAAAACCTTTATCTTTTATTGGTAAACATACTTTATTAATCTATGTTTTGCATCAGCCGGTAATTTATGGATTATTATATATAATCTTCGCAATTATTTCTGCATTAACTCCATAAAATTTCAAGAATATATTATATAAAAAGAAAGATGGTTTAAAATATATGGATTTTGTAACAGTTTTATCAGAACAATTCAATTTAAGGCCATACCAAGTAGATAATACAATAAAGCTTTTGGATGAAGGCAATACCGTTCCGTTTATCGCAAGATACCGTAAGGAAGCTACCGGTTCTTTAGATGACCAGACATTGCGCGAATTATCTGAAAGGCTTGAATATTTAAGGAATCTTGATAAACGCAAAAATGAAATATATGAATCAATTGACAATCAAGGGTTTATGACCGATGAAATAGCTTTAGCTTTAGAAAACGCTAAAACTATGGCCGAACTTGAAGATATTTACAGGCCATATAAACCTAAACGTAAAACCAGGGCTTCTATTGCAAAAGAAAAAGGACTATTGCCTCTTGCTGAGATGATATTTGAACAATCGCCCGATTCGCCATATCCAATTGATATGGCGGCAGATTTTATTAATCCTGAAAAAGAAGTTAATACCCCTGAGGAAGCATTGCAGGGAGCTCTTGATATAATAGCTGAAATGATATCAGATAATGCGCAGATACGCGGTAATCTCCGTGAATATTATCTTGACAAGGCTATTTTATCATCCAGTGCTGCAAAAGAAGAAGATTCTGTATACAGTATGTATTATGAATTTAGTGAAGCTGTCAATAAAATTGCGGGATACCGTGTTTTAGCAATCGATAGAGGTGAACGCGAAGATTTTCTAAAAGTATCGATTGATGTTGATATTGAAAATGCACTTAATATTATTTATTCGGAAATATTAAAGGACGAATCAAAATGTACCCAAGCTGTTATAGATGCTGCACAGGATGCCTTTGACCGTCTTATAGCGCCGTCTATTGAACGGGAAATACGCAATATATTAACTGAAAATGCCTCCGACGCTGCTATTAAAGTATTTTCTTCCAATCTTCGCCAGCTTTTAATGCAGCCGCCGGTAAAAGGCAAGGTTGTATTAGCTCTCGACCCAGCATACCGTACCGGATGTAAAGTCGCTGTAGTTGACGGAAGTAGTATTGTGCTTGATACTTCTGTCGTATATCCAACTCCGCCGCACAATAAAATTGACGAATCTGAAAAAGTACTTAATGAGCTTATTGATAAATACAATGTAGAAGTCATATCTATCGGCAATGGTACAGCGTCAAAAGAAACTGAGATATTTGTCGCCAATCTTATCAAAAAACGCGGTAAAGGCCTTTCGTATATGGTTGTTAACGAAGCCGGAGCTTCTGTTTATTCCGCATCAAAATTAGCAGCTCAGGAATTCCCTCAATTTGACGTATCCTTAAGAAGCGCTGTTTCTATTGCCAGAAGATTACAGGATCCTCTTGCAGAACTTGTAAAAATAGATCCTAAAGCAATAGGCGTAGGGCAATACCAGCATGATATGCCAAAAAAACAGCTTGATGAAGCTCTAAGCGGTGTTGTTGAAGATTGCGTTAACACCGTAGGCGTTGATTTAAATACAGCTTCCCCTTCCCTTTTGTCTCATATTGCCGGCGTTAATAGCACTGTTGCTAAAAATATCGTAAAATACCGTGAAGATAACGGATGTTTTAAATCAAGAAACGAGCTTAAAAAGGTATCTAAATTAGGACCTAAAGCATTTCAGCAATGTGCAGGATTTTTAAGAGTACCTGAAAGTGAAAATATTCTTGATAATACCTCAGTTCATCCGGAATCATATGAAGCTGCAAAACAATTAGTACAATTTTGCGGATATACTTTAAAGGATGTAAAATATAATAAGCTTTATTCATTGCGTGAACGTGTAGAAGCCCTTGGTATGGGAGAAGTCGCCGATATGTTAGGTATAGGCGTTCCTACTTTAAACGATATAATCAACGAGCTGCTGCGCCCTGGACGCGATCCGCGTGATGAACTGCCTAAACCTATGCTTCGTACTGATGTTATGGATATTAACGATATTAGACCAGGTATGCAGTTTACCGGTACTGTACGCAATGTAGTAGATTTCGGAGCTTTTGTTGATATTGGTGTTCATCAAGATGGTTTAGTGCATATTTCCGAAATAACCAACCGTTTTATTAAGCATCCAAGTGAGGTATTAAAGGTCGGAGATATTGTAACTGTACGGGTATTAGCTGTTGATGTTGATAAAAAACGTATTTCTTTAAGTATGAAACCTGTATCATAAAAAACTTAAAATTATGCTATAATTAATAAAATCCGTAAACTATTTTTATATGAGAATAGTTTACGGATTTATCTTTATTATATTAAATAAAAACATAAATATTATAATTTTCAATAGTATATCATTAGATAAATAATAAATCAAATATCCTGCTTTCGATTAGCTGCAAACAAGGGGGCGCCCGCTAGCGGTTATAACCGCCCCTGCAAATGTTACAGCTAAGAGAGATATGGCTCTTTTTAAGAAGCATTTCATAACGTAACATTTGCAGGGAACGCATCTTAAAAAGATGCGTTTAGCGGGCGCCCCTTACCCGACCTGCGATTTTAGCTGGTAATGTTTGCAATATAAATACAACACAAATTTCTTTACCTTTTATTTGCCATAAAAATTCATGACGAACATTTTAATGTGTTATTTAGACTTATATTGTATACCCTATTAATTATCTGATTTAAAAAATGCCATAAAAGCTTTATAAGCCATATAAACATCAAGTTTAGCAACAACTTCAAATGGTGCATGCATAGAAAGCACCGGTACGCCGACATCTACTACATCAACATTCATATTAGCTATATACATAGCTACCGTACCGCCGCCGCCTGCATCAACCTTACCTAATTCTCCAATCTGCCAGTCAACGCCCGCATCGTCAAACATACGCCTTACTCTGCCCATATATTCAGCCGAAGCATCTGATGTTCCAGATTTACCTCTTGCTCCGGTATATTTTGTAACAACTACACCTTTATTAAGATAAGCGCAGTTGCGTCTTTCTGATACATCTGGATAATTTGGGTCAAATCCAGCGTTTACATCAGCTGATAAGCATTCTGATTTTGTAAGCACTTCATAAAGACGTGCGCTTTGTGCATCAGCTAAATCGGAAATAAAATATTTAAGATAAGCTGAATTAAGGCCGGTATTGCCATCAGAGCCTATTTCTTCTTTATCAGTAAGCACTGTTACAGCAGTATAATCAGGTACACCGCAATCTAAAGCCGCCATCATAGCTGGATATGCACATACTCTGTCGTCATGGCCGTATGCGCCGATGAGGCTTCTGTCAAAACCGAGATCCCTTGCTTTAAAGGCTGGTACAAGTTCCAATTCAGCTGATAAGAAATCAGCTTCAATAATACCATATTTATCATTAAGCATTTTTAATATATTAAGTTTAACAAGTTCTGAACCTTTATCATCTTTAAATGGTCTTGAGCCTATTAATATATTAAGTTCTTCTCCTTTTATAGCTTCTGCTAACGGACGTTTCATTTGTTCAGCTGCAAGATGCGGTAATAAATCGGTAACACAGAATACAGGGTCGTTATCATCTTCACCAATACTTACATCAACTATACCGCCGTCTTTTTTAACAATCCTGCCATGAAGTGAAAGCGGGATTGCTGTCCACTGGTATTTTTTTATACCGCCATAATAATGTGTTTTAAACATAGCAAATTCAGCATCTTCATAAAGCGGGTTAGGCTTAAGGTCAAGACGCGGCGAATCTATATGCGCAGCGCACATATGCACACCTTCTGATACCGGTAATTTGCCTATAACAGCAAGAATAACTGCCTTTTCACGGTTTACATAAAATACTTTTGTACCCGGCTGATAATTTGTTTTCGGTTCAAATGGGATAAAACCTTTTTCAGTTGCCATTTTTACAACTGTACGTACAGCTTCCCTTTCAGTTTTTGCATTATCAAGGAATTTTTTATATCCTTCACAAAACTGGTCGGCTAACTTTATTTCGTCATCTTCCATCTTTTTTGCAAGATGTTTATAATCTAAATATAATTGTTCTTTTAATACTTCAGCTTGTGATTTATTCTCGCTCATTTATATTCCTCCTGTTTTATTATTATCATTTGCTTATGGATGTATCTTTAAACATTCATATTCCTTAATTAATCTATCTGCGATATTTTCTGCTTTATTTATAAGCTCATCCATTGTTCCATTATTCATAATTACATAATCGCATTGATTAATATAATAATCATTTGATTTTTGAGCAGACATCCGCAATTTCGCCTGTTCTATTGTCAAATTATCGCGTTCCATAATCCTGTTTAACCTAACGCTTTCCGGCGCACATACTGCTATTATATTTTTACATATTTTATCGCTACCGCTTTCAAATAAAAGCGGCGCATCAAAAAGTATAAACCTTTCTCCATGTGCAAATAAATCGTTAGCAATTTCAAGCGTTCTTTCTATTATTGCCGGATGAGATATAGAATTAAGCAGCAATGTATTTTCTTTTGATGCAAAGGCGCGGGATGCTAATAATTTTCTATCAAGCGTCCCATCAGGTTTAATAATATCATTACCAAAATGTTTTGCAGCATCTTGTAAATATTTACTGCCCGGTTGCATAATTTCTCTGGCGATTTCATCTGCATCTATAACTGCAAATCCTTTTTTAGCAAAAATTTCTGATACATAGCTTTTACCAGCGCCTGTAGGCCCAGTTATACCGATTAAAAATCCGTTCAAATGGTAATCACCTCAAACCCTGCGGCTCTTATCAGCCTGTTATATACAGCAAGCCCTACGCCTTGAGGCACCGGACAGCGTACATATACAGTTTGGACACTAAGATCGTCAACCTTTCTTAACGCATCAAATAATTCATGTGCCTGGCTGTCATAATCGCCTTTTTGGCCATATGTTACGCTTGGTATTTTAAATATTTCAGTTTCATTATCATAGCATAAAACGCCACAGTTTTTATCCTTCATTGAGTTGACATAATCAATAAAATCTTCATCATTTTCCGTTTTTATCATGATAATTTTAGTTTTAGGCGAATAATGTTTATATTTCATACCAGGCGACGGCGCTGATTTATTATCATTAAGCTTATTGATTACCGCTTCGCTTACATCGATATGCCCGATAACTTCACTGAGCTGTTCAAGCGTTATTATCCCCGGCCGCAGTAGGATAGGCTTATCATCTGCCAGTGAAATTACTGTTGATTCCACACCAACATCGCATTCTCCACCATCCAAAACAGCGTCAATACGTCCGTTTAAATCATGCATAACATGATGAGCCGTTGTAGGGCTTGGGCTGCCTGAAATATTAGCGGAAGGCGCTGCAAGCGGTATCCCTGCTTCTCTTATAACCTTTCGTGCAACAGGATGAGACGGCATTCTAACCGCCACAGTATTAAGCCCGCCTGATACAATATCCGGTATTTTCTCGGATTTAGGTATAATCATTGTAAGCGGACCAGGCCAAAAAGCTTTAGCCAGTTGCATTAATGTAAACGGTATATAATCAGCTAAATCCATGATATCGTCATAATCTGCTATATGCACGATCAATGGATTATCCTGCGGTCTTCCTTTAGCTTTAAAAATATTTGCAACAGCTTTTTTATCCAAAGCGTTAGCAGCCAGGCCGTATACCGTTTCTGTCGGTATAGCAACTAAACCGCCTTTTTTTAATATTTTCGCCGCTGTTTTTATAGCTTTATTGCCATCATGTTCATACGATAAAAATTGAGTAATCAAATTATGCCTCCGATTATTCCTCAGATGAAGCTTTTAATTTTTCTGCACGATCAGCCATAATAAGCGCGTCAATTACTTCATCTAAATCGCCGTTTAATATTGCTTCTAATTTATATAATGTAAGACCGATTCTATGATCAGTAACACGGCTTTGCGGATAATTATATGTGCGTATGCGTTCTGAACGGTCGCCTGTACCAACCTGAGCGCGTCTATCGGCCGCTATTTCTTTATTTTGTTTTTCTCTTTCGCCTTCCAAAATTTTAGAACGCAAAAGCTTCATAGCTTTATCTTTATTTTTAAATTGACTGCGTTCGTCCTGGCATTCAACGACTATTCCAGTTGGGATATGAGTTATTCTGATAGCAGATTCAGTTTTATTAATATGCTGTCCGCCTGCGCCGCTGGCTCTAAATGTATCAATCTGCAAATCAGCCGGATTTATTTCAACTTCAACGTCTTCAGCTTCCGGCAATACGGCAACCGTTACAGTGGATGTATGAATTCTTCCCTGAGATTCGGTTTCCGGTACCCTTTGTACCCTATGAACACCGCTTTCAAATTTAAAACGGGAATATGCTCCGTCTCCGCTTATCATAAAGCTGACTTCTTTAAATCCACCTAATTCAGTCTCATTACTATTTATTATCTCTGTTTTCCATCCCTTTGTATCAGCATACATGGAATACATTCTGTAAAGAGCTGCTGAGAATAACGCTGCTTCTTCACCGCCTGCACCGCCGCGTATTTCTACAATAACATTTTTATCATCGTTAGGATCGCGCGGTAACAATAATACCTTAAGCTCTTCATTTATTGTTTCTAATTGTTCTTTTGCATCATCCATATCTTCCTGAGCCATATCTTTAAATTCCCTGTCAGCTGTACTGTCGGCTAATATAGATTTTGCTTCTTCAATACGTTCATTAGCACGTTTGCATTCACGCCATTTTTCTACAATAGGTTCCAATGTCTTATGTTCACGCATTAATTGAGTAAATACATCCTGGTCAGCTACAATATCAGGCTGATATAATTTTTCTGATATTTCATTATAACGATCTTCAACTTCTTGTAATTTATTATACATAACAACAACTCCAATATAATATTTAATTAATAATCAATCAATTCAATCAAAATATTATATCTAAGCTAAGTTTTTTCCGTAGTTTCTCTTATGATTTTACGGATATTGCGTTCTGCTTTTACACGCGGCACCATAACTTCATGCCCGCAACCAATACAACGTATGCGAAAATCCATACCGGAACGCAGCACTAAAAAACGGTTATTTCCACATGGATGATTTTTTTTCATTTCTAATATATCCCCAACGCGGACATCCATAAATTCATACTCCTTATATCACTTAGTAATTTTATATCATATTAGTATACCATAATATACCTGTATTTATCAATCATAAAAATTAAATTTAATGCTTATCGGCTATTTTATATTAATCCAAAAATACTCAACATCAAAAAACAAATAAAAACTTCCAAGCTATAATATTTTTTATTGGTTAAATAACAATATTTCAGGTTACGTTACCTTAAAAGGGGGCGCCTGCGTGCAACCATATAAAATATGGTTGCTATTTGCAAAATAATTTTCCATATTAAAAATAAACTTATTAAGAAAATACATGTTTCTATTTTCATTCCAGATCTATATAAGAGCTAAATTATTTTGCATCTTAGCGCATCTAAAAGATGCGCTGCGCAGGCGCCCCCTCTTTATCTAAGCTTTCTTTTTTTATTTGCTGATAATTTATTTAGATGAATTTTAAATATTATTTTTTTATCCTTGCTGTATATTACATTTTTCTATCAATGTAATCTTTTAATTTATCAGCTAATGATATATCAATAAGCCCGCTCAATTCTATTCCTTTATCAGTATATTTTTCATCAAATATAACGCCGTTTTCTCTTATTTTTGCCGTATATCCAGATTTATCAAACGGCAGTATCATATTAACCTTAATTTGTGTAGGAGTCAGTGCTGATGCTATTGCATTAAGCACTTTATCTATCCCTTTTCCTTCCAAAGCTGAAATATATACAGCTTTACCTATAACCGGTATATCATCAAAATTATTTATTAAATCGCATTTATTAATTATATTAATAATAGGTTTATCTTTGCATCCTAAATCCTCTAAAAGCTGCTGGGTTACTTTGAGATGTTCCACCGCCTGTTCACTTGAACCATCGCAAATATTTAATATCACATCAGCCTGGGCAGCTTCTTCAAGAGTTGATTTAAATGCATCTATGAGATTATGCGGCAATCTTCTAATAAAACCGACCGTATCAATAAGAATGACTTTACGTCCATCTGGTAGATTTAATGCTCTTGCTGTTGGATCAAGAGTTGCGAATAATTTATCTTCAGCTAATACTCCGGCATTAGTCAAAGTATTCATAAGTGTAGATTTACCAGCGTTTGTATACCCAACCAATGCAATAACTGGGATACCGTTCTTTTTACGTCTTTTACGCATGCTTTCGCGCCTATGCTGTACTTCCATCAGTTGTCTTTTTAAAGAATCTATCCTTCTTCTAATATGCCTTTTATCTGATTCTAATTTACTTTCACCTGGGCCTCTTGTTCCAATACCTCCGCCTAATCTTGATAAATCATTACCGCGTCCTATTAATCTTGGCAGCATATATTGAAGCTGTGCTAATTCTACCTGAAGTTTACCTTCATTTGATTTTGCCCGCATTGCGAATATATCAAGTATCAGCATTGTTCTATCAATTACTCTGATATTTGTTTGTTTTTCAAGATTACGAAGCTGTATGGGAGTAAGTTCACCGTCAAATATTAATAAATCAGCTTCCTGTGTTTCTATAAGCTGTTTTATCTCATTTAATTTACCTAAACCTATATAAAGAGCATTATCCGGGGTTTGACGGTTTTGTGTTACAACTGCTATAACTTCAGCGCCGGCTGTAAAACTTAATTCCCTTAATTCTTCTAAAGATGCTTCATCATCTTTATCGCCCGTAAAAACTGCAGCTAATATAGCTTTTTCTGTTTTTATTTCATTAATATTTATCATTTAATTTCCTCATATTTTCTATAATATTTTTGTTTATTTTACACCATATGGTATTATGTGTAAATATATGAATAATTAATTAAATATTTCTTTTCTTTATTATTATGACATTTAATTCATATATATTATTATAAAATTTTTTTCATAGAAATTTTACACAAAACTATACAGCATCTGATATTATTGAAACTAAAAGAATAGTAAAAATCTACATGTGTAATAATACAGGAGGGATTAATACTTATGATTGAGGTAGAAAACCTCACTAAGAGGTATGGTGGAAAACTAGCTGTCAACAATATATCCTTTAAAATTGATGAAGGTGAAATTGTCGGCTTTTTAGGTCCAAACGGCGCCGGTAAAAGTACGACTATGAATATGCTTACCGGTTATTTATCATCAACCGACGGTATAATAAAAATTGATGGTTATGATATACTCACTAATCCAAATGAAGCTAAAACTAAGATAGGGTATTTACCTGAACAGCCTCCTTTATACATAGATATGACTGTTGAGGAATACCTTGATTTTATGTATGACCTAAAAAAAGTAAAATTGCCTCGTAATGCTCATATAAAAGAAATATGCGATATGGTAAAAATAACAGATGTATACCATCGTATGATACGTAATTTATCAAAAGGATACCGTCAACGTGTTGGTATCGCCCAGGCTCTTTTAGGTAATCCTGACGTTCTTATTTTGGACGAGCCTACCGTTGGTCTGGACCCTAAACAGATTATTGATATACGTTCGCTTATAAAACGTCTTGGCAATGGGCATACAGTTATATTAAGCTCTCATATTCTATCGGAAATTCAGGCTGTATGCGAGCGAATTATAATAATAAACGAAGGCGTTATTGTTGCAGATGATACAACCGAAAACCTATCAATGAATCTTTCTGAAGATCATCGCCTTTTAGCTCAGATTGAAGGTAACAGCGTTGCTGTTTTAGAAGCGCTGCGTTCAATAGATGGAGTAACTAATGTTATTTCCTTAGGTGAAAAGAGCGAAAATGTATATGAATATTCAATTGAAACTGTAGACCGCTGTGATAAGCGCCGTGAAGTATTTAAAACGGTTGTGGATCATAACTGGGTTTTATTAGGTCTTAGCTATACTGGCATGACTCTTGAAGATGTTTTCCTTAAATTAACTTCTTCTAATAATACATCCAATAAACATATTATAAATTCCAGTATAGGAAATGATTTAGATAATAATGATACTGATGAGGAGGTAAAAGATAATGCTGGCGATATTCAGGCGTGAACTTAAAGCATATTTTAATTCTATGACTGGTACTATTTTTATAGCCGTTTATTACTTTTTCTCCGGTTTATATTTTTTCATTACTTTATCATATCAAATAGCTTCTCTTACTACTGTATTTGGAAGCATGTTTGTAATTGTATTAATGCTTTTGCCTCTCTTAACCATGAGATTATTTAGTGAAGAACGCCGTAATAAAACCGACCAGGCGCTTTTAACCGCTCCTGTAAGCCTTACAAGTATAGTAATCGGCAAATATCTTGCTGCTATTACTGTACTATTCCTTGCTATGCTTATAAATGTTGTATATGGCGTTGTATTAACTGCTTTTGGTAATCCTGACTGGCTTATGATAATTGCTAATATTCTAGGGCAATTTTTATTAGGAGCCGCTGTTATAGCAATCGGTCTATTTATATCCTCTTTAACAGAAAGCCAGATTATTGCCGCTGTATCTACTCTAGGCGTATCCCTGTTAATTATACTAATAGATTCAGCAGCTTCTCTTGTGGAATATAACTGGGTATCTAAAGTGGTTGAATGGATTTCATTTAATATACGCTATGATGATTTTACATATGGTATTGTAAGTATACCTAGTGTTTTATTCTTCATAAGTGTAAGCGCAATATTTATATTCCTTACCATACGTAAACTGGATAAACGCAGATGGAACTGATAGGGAGGGATAGAAAATGGCTGATATAAATAAAAATGAACAAAACACTAATGAATCAGAAAGCCAAGTGCAAAAAGTTAAAAAAATACCATGGTATAAAAACCGTAAAATAAAATTAAGTGGTATTGCTGCAGGTATAACTGCTCTTGTAATAGCCGCTATTATTGTAGTAAATGTTATTGTAGGCGTTATTGCTCAGAGATATCCAATGGATCTTGATATGACGTCCGACAGTTCATTTACCATGAGTGATGAAACGGCTGATTATGTTAAATCTATTGATAAAAAAGTTACTATTACATTTTTCTTAACTGAAGAGGAAGCCAGAAGTGTATTTCAAACTTATTATGGCAATGATTCTGCATTAAGAGCATTGGAATACTGTACACAAATCAATCCAAATATCACTATGCAATATATAGATTTAAATCTTGTACCTGAATTATCGAATAAATATGATACTTCCCTTATCAGCAATGGTAATCTTATAGTTTTTGAATGCGGTGAAAATCAGGAATATATTTCTGATGCTGATTTATATGTATTCGGTACTGATGCAACTACCGGTACATATATGGATGCTAACGGAAATTTAGTAATCGAAGGCGACCAAATTGAAAGATGTATTGTAAAAAGCCTTATGCTTGTTACAACAGATGACAGACCTGGTGCAAGCATAATAGAAGGCCATGATGAAGTAGGTTGTCCGTATTTTTCATATTGGATTGAACAAAACGGTTTAAAATTATCTTATACTGAACTGCTTCTTGAAGATATACCGGAAGATACTGATTTTATTGTTATCCCTGCTCCTACTACCGATTATTCTCAGGCAGAAATTGACAAGCTTAATGAATTTTTAGATCGCAATGGAAGCAATAGTATTATAGTATTTTTAGAAGCATCCCAACCGGATTTGCCTAATTTCAATGCATTTTTAGAAAAATGGGGTATAAAACCTGAAAGCGGTATGATAGTTGAAACCGATAGCAGTAATCATGAATCAGGTTTACCTGAACTTATTACAACTATAACAGGCGATGCTGAAGATAATTTTATAGACACATTAGGCAACCGTCCGATTTTAACATACCGTACACGCGCTATGTCCACATTATTTGAATCAAATGATGATATTCAGGTAGAAACTTTATTACAGACTTATAAAACCGCTGCAAAAATAAATGAAGACGGTTCTTATGGTGAAGAACAAACATATCCTGTAATCACTCGTTCTTTCCGTACCGGTGAAGCTAGTGATTCAGAAGAAGGCCCTGTTACAGACAGCGTTTATGTATTTGCTACTGTAGAATTATTTAATCAAAGTATAATTGAAACTTACAGCGGAGCTATTAATAACGAAAGTATGGCAACTACCCTTATTAATACATTAGGCGCACGTTCTGTAAATGTTGATATTCCAGATAGGAATATCACCGACCGTATCCTTAAAATTAATCAGGCTCAGGCTACTACAATAGGTTTATTTGTATTTGTTATATTTGTACCGTTATTTATACTCGTTACAGGGTTTATAGTCTGGAATAGGAGGCGTAAACTTTGAGTAAGCAGTTAAAAATATTAATAATATTGCTTGCGGTAGTGGTTGGTTTAGGCGGTACTCTTGCTCTTTCAATATATTTTATTGATAAAGCTGAACATGAAGATTATATGGCTTCTTCGATTGATTTAGGTGATTGGAAGAATCTTGTAAACAGGGAAACTTCTGAACTGTCTTCTGTCATTATCCATACAACTGAAGAAGAATATACTCTTAATATGAATCCTGACACTAATTATCTTGTAGTTGAAGGCTTTAACAGCCTGCCTCAAAATACATCAGCTTTAGGCGGTTTAGCAAGCTCAGTATGTTATATCAATGTAGATGAAACTATAGTAGAAAATCCTGAAGATCCGTCAAAATATGGATTTGACGATCCTCAATTTATTAAAATTACTTTTACTGATAATTCAACTTTTACACTTGAAATAGGTACAAATGCTCCATTAGGCGGACAATATGTCAGAGTTGGCGGTGAAAATACTATATATTTAATGAATGAAGGATTAGATGATATCCTTGTACCTAAAGAAAAATATATAGGCCTTAATTTAATAGAATCACAAACAACATCTGATACATCGTCAGGCAGTTCTTCACAATCTTCAAGTTCTCAAAGCAGTGATACTGCTACAACTGTTAAACCGGAAAATCTTATTTTTTCCGGTTCTATCAGAGAAAATCCTATAGAAATTATGCCTAATTCAAACGACGACCCATCTCTTGGATCTGCATCATGCAATTATTTAATTCCATCTTACGGTTATCTTCCTGCTGATAATGAATTAATGACCAGTGTTAATTCATCTCTTGTTCCTTTTACAGCAGATGAAGCTGTCATTGCTCATCCAACAGCCGATCAAATTGAACAATATGGATTATCAAATCCACGTTCTATCGCTGAATTTTCTGTATTAGGGCAGCAATATACTATAAAGCTCGGAAATAAAGAAGGCGGCAGCTATTATCTTATGGTAAGCGGCATTGACTGTATTTATGCTATTTCTGATGCTAATGCTCCATGGGCCGAATTGCAGGCAGCCGATTTATTAGCCTCTCCTGTATATGCTCCGGAAATAACAGCCGTATCTTCTATCAGCTTACAAACATCTCAATCCAATCATACTTTTGATATAACTGTCACTGATTTAGGTTCCAGTCAAGGTATTGATAATGTATTATTAGACGGTATACAATATGATACTCAACAATACAGGGATATTTATGAGCAGTTTTTAAATAGTAATAATACCGCTGAAACAGAAAACAGCGCGCCTGAAAGCAGCCCAGCTTTAACTGTTATTATGAAATTCAATTGCAATGACCGTACAGATACCCTTGATTATTATTATGACAGTGCCACTACATGCCGTCTTATAATAAATCAAACCGTAAATGTAACCGTCCCAAGAGATAAAGTTGATATTTTTATTGCAAGCATAAACGCTTTAAATGCTCAATAAGCTTAAATCAAAAATAGCCTTATGGAATAAATCATTCCATAAGGCTTGTCTTTTTATATTTATTTTATTGGTATAATCCCACCAATATCAATTAATTTATCCTTACTTAAACATATGTATTTTTTATTATGGCTTAGTATAAATCTGCTGATATCTTCCCCATCTTTATGAGTAAAAATATCCCCGGTAAATGCTATTAAATCATCTGCAATATTCCCGCAGCATCCACCAATGAAACCATAATCATATCCATTAATAAAAATATCTCCGTTATTTATTAATAATACGTCAATCCCTGCCTTTACAGCAGCAGTTTTTATTGTTTTATCAGCTGTTATAATCGCTTTATCATTTACTACGCATACAGAACATCTTGTATACCCTTGTTTTACATTCCAGATTTTTATATTGTTATCAGTACACCACTGTTTTATATAACTATCCATATATCGTTCGTTAGCAAAAACATTTTCACCTAATACAAGACAGTTAAACGGTATATCAAATGGATAATTCTCTTTTAATACAGTTTCTGATATTATAACATTAGCGCTATATTGTTTTAATATGTTTATTATATTCTCCTGGCTAATATGGCATACAACTGTTTTATTATCAAGGAAATTTATAAGCATATCCGCATGATCACAAACAGGAGATTGTAATGATTTGCATATATTCGTATTAATAACCTCTATGCCCATATCGTTTAATGATTTTACGATATGGGCATATCTGGTTGAACATATAACTTTATTATACATAAAAAATACCTATAAAATTATTATTCATATCTAAGAGCCTGCACCGGGCTTAATTTTGATGCTTTAACAGCAGGATATACCCCAAATATAACCCCTAAAATTACAGCTGCTAACGTACAAGTAAAAAGATAATTAAACGGTATCATAAGGCTCATACCTACAATCTGGCCAGCAGCAAAAGCTGCTAAAGAACCTATTAATATACCGATTAAACAACCAATTACAGATACAAAGAGCGATTCTATAAGAAATTCCATCATAATTGAAAAATTGCTTGCGCCTATCGCCTTTTTTATTCCTATTTCTCTTGTACGTTCATTAACCGCTACTATCATTGACGTCATAATACCAAGTCCGGCTACAATAAGTGAAATTGAACCTATAGCGGATAAAACCATTGTAACTATATTCAATAGGTTTGTCAACTTATCCCTTTGCTTAGCTAAATTTTCCGCTTTATATGCACCAGTATCATTACTACCTGCTTCTAATGTGCTTATTATTGTCTGTCCGGTAGCTTCCGCATCATATGAAGTTTTTACTTTAACTGCAATCTGGTCAAAATCTGATTTTCCTATACCATTTTGTAATGTAGTATACGGCGTATATATAATTGAAGGAATATAACCGGTTATATTTTGTAAAATACTGCTGTCTGCTTTTACAATACCGATAATTTCAAATTCTTTATATTCTCCTCCAAGTAATATTTCCATCTTCTTGCCTACAATATTTTCTCTGCCATATGCTTCTTTAGCAAAATTTTGATCTACAAGACATACATTGGCTGCTGTTTTAACTTCCGGTTTTCCTATTGCTCGGCCATGTAATAATTCTAATGATATAATCTGATTTGCTCCTGAATCTATTCCCCATACAATAGCGTCTGATTTTTTACCGCATATTTCTGATTTTGTATAACATGTAACAATTGGCATAGCATCTTCTACTGAAGACATACTTCTTATTTTATCCAATTCATTTTGTGATAAATCAACCGACATGGATACCGATGTATCCATACCTATTGTAATACCATCCAATCCAAGGCTATTTAATTCATTACTGATAGCCTCTTTGCCACCGTTGCCAATCGCTCCTATTATTACAACAGATGCCATACCTATCGCAATACCTGATATTGTAAGAAATGACCTCAGCCTTTTTCTGAATATATTTCTAAATGCAGAAATTATCATATCAAGCATCAGTATCATCTCCCTGTTCTACTTCTACTCTCATACCTGTACTTGCTATATCATCCGGATTTGTTATAACTCTATCCCCATCTTTTAATCCAGATGATATAACCGCTCCTGCTGCAATTTCTTCAGATGATTGTATATTAACCCTTCTGGCGCTTTTTGCATTATATACATAAACATATTCCTGTCCATTATCATCCTGTCTTATACATTCATATGGCACTACAAGAGCCGTTGATTGTACATCAGTAACTATAGCGGCGTCAATATTAAATCCTGGTTTTATATACTCATCCGCATCATCAATAGATACTATTGCATCTACTACCGTTTCCGTATTTGTCCCTGACTGTTGTTGTCTTGCAGATGGATAAATTTTTTGTACCGTACCGTGATATTCTTTATCTTTAAATCCGCTTCCTGTTATTTTTACACTCTGTCCTATATTAATATCGCTTATATCATTTTCATCAACTGATATTTTTACCTGTAAACTGCTTAAATCAGATATAGTAGCTATAGAAGAAGATGTCCAGGCTATTTCCCCCATTGATGCGTTTATAGAAGTAATTATACCGCTTCTTGGAGCATATATCCGTTCAGGTATGGATGAATAATCATATGAATCCATACTTAATCCGCTTGAACCGGTATACATATTTATTACTTCCTGTGATATATTAGCGTCACCTAAACCTTGCGTACCTACTCCAGCCGATATAGCTGCATATGTCGCCGCAGTATCTACCTGCATAATAGCTTCGCCTTTTTCTATATAATCTCCTACATCAAAATTTATTTTATCTACTACAACAGGCATATCAAGATATACATTTTCAAAATCTACTTCTTCTACTTTACCTGAACATATTACTTCATTTTGTACTGGCTGAGATTTCAATTCCAATACGCCTATTTTTACTGTATTTGAATCAACTGAAAATGTATAAATTAAAATTGACGCTATAATTATTCCTGTGGATAATAAAAGCAGGAGATATTTTTTCATTCGCTCACCCTCATGTTTTTTTATGCTAATTTTTACATCTGTAAGATATTTTGTGATAAATTTCAGTAAATTATTAAATGAAAATAAAAAATTAATAGAATATTTTAAAGCTTTTTTTATATAATAAAAAAAGTTGTACAATTAGTATAAATAATTTAAGATAGGATTGGTTTTTATGGGTATTATACAATGTTCAAATGACTGCATATATCAACATGAAGGTTATTGTACTCTTGAACATCCCGCTGCTATTAATAATAACAGCGGTGTAGGCTGCGTACATTATATTAAAAATAATAGTGAAAATAAAAATAAAATTGATAGCAATGAAAATGATAAATAAAAATACTTAATTTTAAAAAAGGACATACCGAAAAATATCGGTATGTCCTTTAAATTTAATATTAAAATAAAAATATTTGTAAAGGTATTATTCAACATCCGGCTCTAATACGCCGTAATTGCCATCTTTACGCCTGTAAACCACATTGATTTCGCCTGTTACTGCATTGCGGAACATAAAAAACTCATGGTTTAACATATTCATTTGCAAAATAGCTTCATCTATATCAAGTGGTTTTATTGGGAATTTTTTGGAACGTACAATTTGAAAATCTGTTTCCTCATCGACAACCGAATCAACTGCAAATTCGTCAAAAGCACTGTCACGGAGACGTTTTTCAAGCTTTGTCTTATTCTTTCTTATTTGACGCATAAGAGAATCGACAACCTTATCAAGAGCATCTTCCATCATGTAAGCAGTATCTTCAGCGCGGAAATACATACCTGCGCTTTTTACCGTTACTTCAACAGTTTGACGATTTTTTTCAAGCGTTACCGTTACATTTGCCTGAGCGTCTTCATCAAAAAACTTATCAAATTTTGATAATTTTTTCTCAACGCGCTGTTTAAAGGAATCTTTTAATGTTACTTTTCGTCCGGTAATGGTAATATTCATGACACCATCTCCCTTTATATCTTAAACCCATAATATGGATGGGTTTTTACGAATAAAACAGATACTGTAAATTTGATTACAGTAATACTGTTTATGACTATATTATAACATATATTCCTAAAAAAACAAGCATAAATTTTCCATTTTTACGCATGTTTACCAAACTTTAATATATAAATAATACCTATATAATACTTTATTTTTGCTTATAATCTATATTAATTTATTATGATAAAACTTACTTATAGTGAATCTCTTACAACCTTACCTGAACATATTACAAGACAAGGTTTTGACATTATATCAAGCGGATCCCCTGTAAATGCAACCATATCGGCGTCTTTACCTATTTCTATAGACCCTACCCTATCATCAATTTCACAAATCTGTGCCGCATTAATAGTTATAGCCTTTAATGCCTCATCATGGCTTAAACCTTCTCTTACGCTTAAGGCTGCCGACATAATTAAATATTGTATCGGCACAACAGGATGATCTGTTACTATAGAAAATTTTATACCATATTTTTCATATACAGACGGTGCAATTAAATCAAGATCACGCAGTTCTGGTTTTGACCGATCGCATATTAATGGCCCTGCCATAATTTCTACATTTTCATTTTTGAGTATCTCAGCCGCTTTATATCCGCCTGTTCCATGTATGATTTTATATCTGATATTAAATTCTTTTGATAATCTTATAGCTGTAAAAATATCATCGCATCTATGCGCATGAAACATAGCTGGAATTTCCCGCTTCATCAATGGCAAAAGCGATTCGCATTTTATATCATATTCCGGTTTTTCTGCTTCACTATCATCATAATATTCCTGGAGACTTTCCATATAACGCTTTGCTTTATTAAGCTGTTCCCTTATAACAGCTGCCGTAGCCATTCTTGTTGAAGGCGTTTGTGATTTTTCATGATAAGTTGTTTTAGGATTCTCGCCAAGCGCCATTTTTATAGCTACAGGAGATTTTATTATCATGTCGTCAATACGGCTGCCATAGGTTTTTATAGCTGTAATTTGCCCGCCAATTGAATTAGAGCTGCCTGGACCGGTTAAAACTGATGTTATACCAAAATCAAGAGCTTCTTTAAAACATTTATCCACTGGATTTATAGCGTCTATAGCTCGCATCTGCGGAGTTGATGGATCTGTATCTTCATTGCCGTCGTCGCCTTCAAAACCTAAACCGTCTTCCCACATTCCAAGATGCGTATGCGCATCAATAAATCCTGGATATATATTAGCTCCTTTTAAATCTATTGTCTCTTCATCTGTTTCTTTTAACGTCCTCATATTCCCTATATCTTTTATTTTTTCATTTTCTATTTTTATATAACCATTTTCAATAGTCTGTCCATTCATTGTATGAATACATGCATTTTTTATTATCATCGCATACTCTCTTTTCATATAATAATTTTGATATAATATTTTTATCCATTTTTCTATAAAATATTTATAAAATGAAAACGGAGTGCAAAATAACACTCCGTTTTGAATTTTTCAAAAAATTATTTGCTAAAATTTTTACGAGAAAAACCGCCGCGTTTTGAATCAACATTTCTTCTTATATCAGACATTTTTTCATCGCTGGTCTGTTTAAAACGCTGCATCATTTCTTCAAAAGTACCGCTGTCATTTTTCGGACTTTGCCATTCAAATTCACCCGGACGGCCAGGCGATACATTCCGGCGTTGTGATGCAGGCGCTTTTTCGGCAGCCTTTTTAATAGATAAGCTTATTTTACCTTCATCGCT
>CALWVB010000069.1 GCA_944384895.1 uncultured Clostridia bacterium
TAGTTATATGAATAAAATATACCAAAACTTATTGAATATAGAAGACTTAAATGGTATAATTATTAAACTTAAAAATGAGGAGATAAAAATATGAGAAAAATTTCAATAATTTTAGCTTTATTAATGATAATTATGACATTTGCATCATGTTCAAATAAGGAAGAGGGTTCAGAGTTATTAGGATGGGCATCGTCAAATTTATCTCAAAATAATAGCACGCCGCCTACACCTGATGAAACACAGTCATCAGGGGAGTTAGCAAATGAAACAACCGCTACTTTCCCCAGCTTTTCTACAGTAGATTTAGACGGAAATACAGTTACACATGATATATTTAAAGAATATGACCTTACCATGGTTAATATATGGGCCACATGGTGTAATCCATGTATAAGTGAAATACCGTATATTTCTCAAGTTGCTGATAGTTATGCAAATAAAAATGTTAATGTAATCGGAATATTAGGCGATGGTATAGATTTAAATACATTAGAATTGGATGAAGATGCTATATCAAATGCAAAACAAATTCTTGAACAGACAAGTGCAACATATAAAACCATAATTCCGGATACTGAAATATTTTTAAATGTTTTAGTAAGCCTACAATATTATCCTACAACATTTTTTATTGATTCCAATGGGAATATTATAGGCGATCCATATATAGGAGTACATGATTATGACGATTGGAGCGCGATTATAGATGAACTGCTCGAATAATTTATTTTCAAAAATATTAAATAATAATATAGGCAGATATCTCATACCAGCTGCTGTATGTATTATTGCAATAGTATTTATAATATTCGGATTTATACGCGGCGAAGCGGGGATAGTATTAAAAAAGGCTGTTAATATTTGCTTGGAGTGTATAGGAATTGGCTAAAGCAAAAAATAATAATAAAGTAAGGCTATCAGTGCAGGCGGTATGGGCTGCAGTAACTAACAGCTATGTTATAGGCTTTATACAAGGGAAAATATATAAAGGCAGTCTTAAAAATTTATGCGTACCAGGGCTTAATTGTTATTCATGCCCAGGCGCATTGGGTTCATGTCCAATAGGCGCGCTGCAATCGGTATTAGGAAGCCGCGGTTTTAAATTTGCATTTTATATTGTAGGTTTTTTAATGCTGGTGGGAGCTATATGCGGCCGTTTTATATGTGGATTTTTATGCCCGTTTGGACTTATACAGGATTTATTACATAAAATACCGTTTCCTAAAAAGATTAAGATGTTTAAAGGCGATAAATTATTAAGAATACTAAAATATATTATACTTTTAGTTTTTGTTATAATATTGCCTATGTTTTTTGTCGATATCTCAGGCAATGGCACGCCATATTTTTGTAAGCTGATATGTCCAGCTGGGACGCTTGAAGGCGGTATACCGCTAGTTATTATGGATAAAATGCTGCAAAGTATAATCGGTTTTTTATATACATGGAAACTGGTTATACTTGGGATAATTATATTTTTATCTATTATAATTTACCGTCCATTTTGCAAATACATATGTCCGTTAGGCGCTATATACTCAATATTTAATCCTATATCATTTTACAGATATAAGGTGGATAAAAACGCTTGTATAAACTGTGGGAAATGTTCGGAAAATTGTAAAATGGGAATAAAACCAAATATAAATCCTAATGCATTGGAATGTATCCGCTGCGGAGACTGTAAAAAAATATGTCCGACAGGCGCTATTACTTCTGGTTTTAAAAATAAACCGTCTTGTAAAAATAAAGATGTAAAACATGAAAAGGATAAATGCGGTAAATTATAATAAGTATTAATATGTATCATAGGTTTTGCTAAGGCAAATTAAATTGCTCAAAACAAGAAAAATAAATTATAAAACAAAAATGGATAAAACAGCTGATAATGAAAAAGTACCGCTTACAGGGGGCGCCTGCGAAGCGCATCCTTTGGATGCGCTGGGACGCAAAATAATATGGTAATATGCATGCCTGGATCAAAAAGGAGCAGGTATGCCTAAATTATGAAGTATATTTATACGAAGTATTATTTTGCGTAAAGCAGCCATATTCCATATGGCTGTGCGCAGGCGCCCCCTTTTAAGAGACCGGTACACAGGATAGTTTTTATTATAAATATCCTGCGTATTTTTGTTTTTGTGTTTAAATATTGTATTATTTAGGATAATATTGCGTTTGCTATTTTAACATATATTTATTTTATATTTTATAAAAAAGTAATTAAAATCTAAAATAGGGTTGACATTATAAATTTAATGAATATAATATAACCATAAAATTTAAGATCTACCCCGAAAGACATTGAAGGGAATAAGACATATAAAGATGTCATATCAGAGAGCCGGTGGTTTGGTGTAAACCGGTTGCAGTTTATGTGTGTATAGCTCATCCCAGAGTTGCCTGTCTGAAATATTATTTTATTAGGATAGGACGCTTGGCAGCGT
Source organism: uncultured Clostridia bacterium (assembly GCA_944384895.1). GTDB lineage: Bacteria > Bacillota > Clostridia > Oscillospirales > Acutalibacteraceae > RGIG7067. The sequence continues at coordinate 2,448 of CALWVB010000069.1, forward strand.
TAAATGCCGGAATCTTGCTGGAGATTCTTTATAATGAGGGCCTTTTATAGGCTGAAATCAGGGTGGTACCGCGTGGATTATTATATCCCCGCCCCTTATGTTTATTAAGGGGTGGGATTTTTTGTTTTATAATAATTTTTTCAAAGGAGAAATGTTATTATGAATCAGGGATATAAAAAATATATTCCATTTAATCCGGTTAAATTGCCGGATAGAAAATGGCCTAATGTAGTTGTAAAAAAGGCTCCTATTTGGTGCAGCGTTGATTTAAGAGACGGTAATCAGGCGCTTATTGATCCTATGAATCTTGAAGAAAAGCTGATGTTTTTTAAGATGCTTATAGAAGTAGGCTTTAAAGAAATTGAAGTAGGATTTCCATCAGCATCAGAAACTGAATATGAAATATTGCGTACGCTTATTGATAGAAATTTAATACCGGATGACGTTACTATCCAGGTACTTGTACAGGCAAGAGAACATCTTATCCGCAAAACATTTGAAGCTATAAAGGGCGCTAAAAATGTCATTGTACATTTTTATAATTCAACATCTACCCTTCAAAGAAAAGTTGTATTTAAAAAGGATATGGATGGTATAATTGATATAGCGGTACAAGGTGCCCGGCTTATAAAACAGCTTACTGATGAAATTGCCGGGGATGATATTAATATAAGGTATGAATATTCACCGGAAAGCTTTTCAGGTACAGAAATGGATAATGCTGTTGAGATCTGTGCTAGAGTTATGGAAGAATTAGGCGCGACAAAAGAAAATAAAATTATACTTAATCTTCCGTCTACAGTACAGCTCAGTACACCTAACTGTTTTGCTGACCAGGTAGAATATTTTTGCCGTAATCTTCCTAACCGTGAAGCTGCAATTATCAGCGTACATCCGCATAATGACAGGGGTACAGGTATAGCTGATGCAGAGCTTGCTATGATGGCGGGCGCTGAAAGAGTAGAAGGCACATTATTTGGCAATGGCGAACGTACAGGTAATGTTGATATAGTGGCATTAGGCCTTAATCTTTATACACAGGGAGTTGATCCTGAACTTGATTTCAGCGATATTAATCATCTTAAAGAAATATATGAAAATTGTACAAAGATGAAAATCCCTGAAAGACAGCCATATGTCGGTGAATTGGTATTTACTGCATTTTCAGGTTCACATCAAGATGCTATTAATAAAGGCGTGCAATATATGCATGATACAGATTCACCTTATTGGGAAGTACCTTATTTGCCTATAGACCCTAGCGATGTAGGACGGCAATATGAACCTATTATAAGAATAAATAGCCAGTCCGGTAAAGGCGGAGCAGCATTTATTATGCAGCAGAATTTTGGATATAACCTTCCAAAAGCTATGCATCCTGAATTTGGCCGGGTAGTTAAAGCTGAAGCTGATAGATTAGGTACTGAACTGACGGCTCAAAATATATTTGATCTCTTTAGCCGCGAATTTATTTATAAACGCGATCCATTTACACTTAAAAAGCATAAAATTGAAGAAGCAGGCGTAAACGGCAATTCTGTTACAAGATTTGACGGAAGCGTATTTAACGGCAAAGAAGAAGTACCTATATATGGCGAAGGTAACGGACCTATTGATGCTTTCTTTAATGCACTTCATCATATCGGAGTGGAAAATTATCAATTTGTATCCTATCATGAACATGCTATCGGAAAAGGTTCTCATGCAAAAGCTGTGGCTTATATTGAACTTAAAGCGCCGGATGGAAAGAACTATTTTGGCGTAGGTATACATGATAATATTAATATAGCGTCAATTAAAGGCGTTATATCTGCAATAAACCGTGCTATAGATGCTATGAAAAAATAACCGGATACGTTACCTAAGAGAGGGGGGCGCCTGCGCGCCGCCATATGTAATATGGCGGCTTTATGCAAAATAATTTGTTAAATAAGAATATTGTTTATAAAAACAAACACTATTATTTAATTTAACTTATATTTGCTTATTATTCCAAATTATTTTGCAACCATCGCATCTTCGATGCGATTCGCAGGCGCCCCTTTTCCCAAGTTTTTTCATATACTGATTTTTTTGTTTTGTATTTTTTATATTTGTAAAATTATCTTTTAAAATATAATATAACAGTAATTTCAAGAGTAAATACGTCTGTTTTATATAGTAAATGAGGACATATTTACTCTTTATTTTTTATATAAAATTAATGTATAAAAGTATAAATTTGTAACCTAAAACCAAATTATATGAAAATATCAGTATAAAGCTTGTCGAATTTCATTGACTTTTGAGTATTATGCTAATATAATATTCTTTGTTAGCGTTCCATAAGTGAAATTTTATCTGTCGTAATTGCCCTGCGATAGATTTATTTTATAAAGGAACAAATGAAACATTGGAGGTTTGGCAATGAAGCGAGTAGGCAAGGCATGGTTCTTTGTCTTTGTACTTATTATTGCTTTCCTAACTTACACCGCGTTTTTTGGGATAAGCACTCAGTATGGAGATACAAGAACAGTAATAATTAAGGGCGCATTAAATGAAGGATATGAAAATGACGGTATCCGATGGGGTACTGATATCAGGGGCGGCGTTGATGTTACATTCCGTACAGAGGAAACCGAAGAAGGTTCCGGCGTTTATGTTGATGCAACAGATGAAGAAATTCAAGCCGCTGCAAATGTTATAGAAAACCGTTTGGTATTAAATAACATTACAGACTATGAAGTTTATACTGATGTAGAAAATGACCGTATTATAGTTCGTTATCCTTGGAAAGAAGGAGAAGATTCTGGGGATATTTCAGAAGCTATCCAGGAATTAGGTTCAACGGCACAATTGACCTTTAAACCAGGAAGCGCTGATTATACACAGGAAACTATTTTAGACGGTACTGATGTTGAAGATGCACAAATGGGTTATAGCAATGAACAGGGTTATTCTGTAAATCTTACTCTTTCTTCCGAAGGTGCACAAAAATTTGCAACAGCTACACAGGAAAATATTAATAAACCAATATCAATATTCCTTGATGAGGAATGTATTTCTACTGCAATAGTTAATGAAGCTATAACAGATGGTAATGCAAGTATTTCCGGTGATTTTACATCTGAAGAAGCAACACAGCTTGCTAATCTTATAAAATCCGGTTCTATGCCTATTAAAATGGAAACTGATACATTTGGATCCATTAATCCGACATTAGGCGATCAAGCAAAAGAAATAATGTTAACAGCAGGCCTTATTGGTTTATGCCTTGTTATTTTATTTATGATAATTGTATACCGTTTGCCAGGTGTTATCGCATCAATCGCTGTTATAGGACAGCTTGCATGTACAGTAGCTGCAATAACAGGATATTTTGGTGGATTTAATAGCTTTACTCTTACTTTACCAGGTATGGCAGGTATTATTCTTTCAATAGGTATGGGTGTTGACGCAAACGTTATTACCAGTGAAAGAATTAAAGAAGAAATACGTGCCGGAAGAACAATCGACGGTGCAATTCAAGCTGGTAATAAAGGAAGCTTCTGGGCTATATTTGATGGTAACATAACAACTATTATAGTTGCTGTAATACTTATGGGTGTATTTGGTCCGCCTGATTCATTCTTTGCAACTATACTTAAACCGTTTATGTTTATGTTTGGAGCATCTGCAACAGGCGCTGTATATTCCTTCGGTTATACATTGCTTGTCGGTGTTATTCTTAACTTTGTTATGGGCGTATTCGCATCACGTGTTATGCTCAATTCTATTTCACGGTTCAAGATCTTCAGAAAGCCGTGGCTTTATGGAGGTGCTTCAAAATGATGCCTAAGGCAAAATATGATATAGTAGGTAAAAAGAATATCTGTTTCATAATCTCCATAGCAATTATGGCAATTGGGATTATATTTAATATTATATTTGGTACAACGCTTGATATTGACTTTAAAGGCGGTTCTCTTATAACCTATTCATATACAGGCGAAGTTTCTGCAGACGAAGTAGAATCTATGCTCAATTCCAATGATACAATAGAAAGTGATGTATCTGTATCTACTACACAAACTGCTGAACCTGATGTGAATAATTTAACAGTAACATTAGCTCAAGAAGGAGATCTTACTCCTGAAATGCAGGAAGCTATTACAACAGCGCTTACAGAATCAGATCTTTTAAAAGATCATAATATAACATTTGTTCAATCAAACTCTGTTGACCCTGTAATGGGTAGAGAATTCTTTGGAAAAAGTATAGTTGCTGCAGTATTGGCATCTGCAATTATGATTGTTTATATTGGATTACGTTTCCGTAAAATAGGCGGTTGGTCAGCTGGTATTTGTGCTGTTATTGCATTGCTGCATGACGTATTAGTAGCATATTTTACATTTGTTATATTCCGCTTACCAATTAATGATAACTTCTTTGCAGTTATTCTTACAATCCTTGGTTATTCAATTAACGATACAATTGTTATTTATGACCGTGTACGTGAGAATCGCCGAATCTACGGTCCAAAAGTACCTGTAAAAGATGTTGTTAACCTGTCAGTAAACCAATCTCTTGCAAGAGCAATTAATACCGCTTTAACAACATTCCTTACAATCGGTTCAGTTGCTGTTATGGCTATAATATTTAATATTAATTCAATTATTACTTTTGCCTTACCTCTTATGCTTGGTATAGTTTCAGGTTGTTATTCATCAATCTTTATTTCAAATGGATTATGGGTTATATGGAAAGAACGTCAGGCAAAAAAGGCTGGAAATAAATAATAATTTATTTATAAAAAAATACGGGCTGTCCTAAAAAGGACAGCCCGTAAAAATTTGCCGGTGGAATTATTCATAATTATGATGTATCATTATAAGTAAATAAATTTTATTTTTGTTCCCTTATAGCTAAATCAAGGATTACTGCAGATAGAATAGATACTAAAAATACTGCTGGCGCATTGTCTATTAAAGCATAGCTGTATGTCATATATGTCATATTAAATGAATGATATGTAATAAAATAATTTAATGCTCCAGCTAATAAACACATAACAGTTGATAAATATGCTCCGAATTTTAATATAAATAATGATGTAGAGCTTATATTTCCTATTATATTATATATTTCTTTTACTTTAGCCTTCATCGTTTTATTCACCTCAAAATAATTTTATCATATATATATAATTGGTACAATAACACAAATAATGGCAATAATAAAGAATATAGTTTTATTGCTTTTGTATAATATAAAAAACAATTTAATATTATTAAGGGGATTTATTATTTATGCATACAGGTATATCGACAGCATGTCTTTATCCAATGGAAACAGAAAAAGCATTAAGAACAGTATTGGATTTAGGGTTTAAAAAATTAGAAATATTTATCAATGCATACAGTGAAATGAACCATAATTTTATAAAATCTTTAAAAGATATGGCAGATGAATATGGAGCAAAAATTATATCAATTCATCCGTTTTCATCAGTATTTGAAACTTTATTATTATTTTCTAATTATCCTAGACGGCTACAAGATGGATATGATTTTTATAGAAAATTTGCAGAAATAGCACAGATATTAGGAACTAAATTTACGGTATTACATGGAAGCCGTAATTTTAAACTTTATACTAATGAAGAATATTATGAACGATTTGCTACAGTTTCTGAAATATTTAATGAATATGGAATAACATTAGCGCAAGAGAACGTATATATGTTCCGTGGACAGGATCCTGAATTTTTATCTTCAATGAGAAAATATTTAAATAATAATGTAAGCTTTGTATTTGATGTAAAACAGGCAATAAGAGCTGGATATGATCCGTTTGAAGTATTAAAAGCTATGGGCGATAGGGTAGCGCATATACATGTAAATGATAATAATATTGATATTGGACGTGATTGTATGTTGCCGGGCAAAGGAAAAATGGATTATAAAAAATTGAATGATTATCTTAGGCAAATTGATTATAAAGGTGAATGGATTATTGAAGTTTACAGACAAGATTTTACAAATATAGATGAATTGGCTGAAGCTGGAAAATTTCTCGACCAATATATAGTATAGTTATTAAAAATATTTTAAAATTACCCTTGCATATTGTGTTACCATATGTTATCATTATATATAATAAAGTCGAATATTGTCTGTATGAAATATATAAAAGATAATTTTGGAGGAACCAAATGAAGTGTCCTTTTTGCGGATATGAAGAAAGCCGCGTTATTGATTCAAGGCCTACTGATGAAGGCGAACGTATTAGACGCAGGCGTGAATGTTTAAAATGCCAAAAACGTTTTACAACTTATGAAATGATTGAAAGCGTACCGCTTATTGTTGTAAAAAGAGATAAATCTCGTGAAGCTTTTGATAGAACAAAACTTTTTAACGGCATGTTAAGGGCATGCGAAAAACGTCCGGTTCCTGTTGAAGTGCTTGAAGATGCTGTAGATCAAATCGAACTTACTTTGCAGAATTCACTTAAACGAGAAGTCACTTCTATGCAGATAGGTGAACTTTGTATGGAATATCTTAAAAAAATTGATGAAGTAGCATATGTCCGCTTTGCTTCGGTTTATCGTCAATTTAAAGATATTAATACCTTTATGGATGAACTTAACAAATTACTACATGAAAAATAAATCTCCCAATTCACAAAACAGCCGGCTATTATGATAGCCGGCTGTTTTGTGAATAACATATTGTTTTAGAGGTAAATATTTACAATTTATCCATAAATATTTTATAAACTTTAAAATAATTTTGATATATTGTACCAATAAATTAAAAATATGTAAAAATAAATTTTTATTCTTTTACAAAAAAATTAAAAAGATATATAGAAAGGAGAAATATAATGTTTCGTGATATGCGAAAAAAAAAACAGGAATTATCTTTGGAGGAATGCAATAAAATCTTGGAATCTGGAACATCAGGTGTTTTAGCTTTATCCGGTGATGATAATTATCCTTATGCTGTGCCAATTAGTTATGTACATGACGGCTCTAAATTATATTTTCACTGTGCAAAAAGTGGACATAAACTGGATGCTATTAAACGTAATCCAAAAGCATCCTTTTGTGTAATTGAGAAAGATCAAGTAGGACCGGAAGAATATACTTCCTACTTTAGAAGTGTGATTGTATTTGGAACTATTAAAATTATAGAAGATGAGCAGAAAAAACGTACAACTATTGAAAAATTAGCTGTAAAATATGCTCCATATGATAATATAGAAAATAGACAGAAAGCCATAGAGCGTGAATGGGAACCATTATGTATGTTAGAAATGACAATTAATCATATCACCGGAAAACAAGCAAAGGAGTTAATAGAAACAAAATAATAAATTGAATTTTAAGATATAAAAAAAGTATATCAAAAAAGCCGGATATTTATATTATCCGGCTTAAAATTATATTATACTTATTTTGAATCCCTATTTTGTTTTTTCATCCTCTGTTCTTTATTAAGAATAATTTTTCTTATTCTAATAGATTTAGGGGTAACCTCAACAAGCTCATCATCAGTTATAAACTCAAGGGATTGTTCAAGACTAAGAATAGTAGGCGGAGTAAGCTTTAAGGCTTCATCCGAACCAGCTGCACGCATATTAGTAACATGTTTCTTTTTACATACGTTTACAACAATATCTTCATTTTTAGGAGATTCACCGACTATCATACCTTCGTATACTTCAGTACCAGGGCCGATAAATAACGCGCCTCTATCCTGAGCATTATAAAGGCCATATGAAGTAGCTGTACCAGATTCAAAAGCAACTAAACTACCCTGTTGACGTTGAATCATATCGCCTTTGTATGGTTCGTATCCATCAAATACATGGTTCATAATACCATTACCGTTAGTATCAGTAAGAAATTCTGGACGATAGCCCATAAGGCCACGGGAAGGAATGCGGAATTCTAAATGTGTAATACCTGTATCACGTGTGCCCATATTAAGCAGTTCAGCTTTACGAGAGCCTAATTTCTCCATAACAGGGCCGACATAATTATCAGGGACTTCTATCATAAGCAATTCCATAGGTTCATGCAGTTTACCATTTATAGTTTTATAAATAACGCTTGGACGTGATACAGCAAATTCATAACCCTGCCTGCGCATAGTTTCGATTAATATAGAAAGATGCAATTCACCGCGGCCGGATACTTTAAATGTATCCATAGAATCGGTTTCTTCAACACGCATAGCAACATTTGTTTCTACTTCTTTAAATAAACGTTCTCTGATATTTCTGGAAGTGACATATTTACCTTCACGTCCAGCAAATGGAGAGGTATTAACCATAAATAACATAGATATAGTAGGCTCGTCTATTTTTACAAATGGCAATGGTTCGATACATTCCGGATCACATGCAGTTTCGCCTATATTTAGATCGGATATACCTGAAACGGCTATAATATCGCCAAATTCAGCTGTTTGTGTTTCTACTCTATTAAGTCCTTGGAACTGATAAAGACGGCTTATACGGGCATTTTGAGTAGTTCCATCAGCTTTGCATATTACAACAGATTGTCCCATTTTACAGCTTCCGCGTTCAACACGGCCAATACCGATGCGTCCGACGAAAGGATCATAATCTATATTAGAAAAGAGTATCTGCAATTTACCGTCAATATCTCCGCATGGAGCGGGTACATTTTTTAATATTGCTTCAAAGAGGGGAGTCATATCCTTACCCTCTTCCTCTGGGGAATTTACTGCATATCCATCACGGGCAGAGGCATATACAACAGGAAATTCCAATTGATCGTCATCAGCGCCGAGTTCAATAAATAAATCTAATACTTCAT
>CALWVB010000070.1 GCA_944384895.1 uncultured Clostridia bacterium
CGATACGTTTTAAAGAATCCTCTGGAGCTTCTCCAGCCATAGCTGAATAAATAGTTGCAGCTAAACCGTATACATCGGTATAATGGCCCAAAGGAGTACCGGCTTTATATTGTTCTATAGCAGAATATCCTTCATAAATCTGAGGATTGAGGTAAGTACCGGCGGCATTAGCCGCGGCTATGGAAAAATTAGTAAGCCTTAACCGCCCTTCGTTATCTACCAGAATATTGCTCGGATTAACAGCATAATGGTTTATACCGGCAGCATGTAAAGCTGCAAGAGCATTTATAATCGGCATAAATAAGCTTCTAGCCTGTTTCCAGTCAAGCGGCTGATGTTGCGCTAATACGCGCGCAAGAGGTACGCTCGGTACATTTTCACTGATATAATAGACCGTATTATTTGTTTCAAAGATATCATAAACAGGAATAAGTGCTGGAATATCACGAAGCTTTGCAAGCATTCTCGCCATATTAAGAAAATCATTATAATAATCGTTAAATGGTTTTTCACATCCAGCTATTGCACGGATACTGTTATCAGTTGAATTTCTAACAGCAATATTAACTGGCATAAATTCACGAATCTGGACAGGTGCATTCATAACACTGTCCCATCCGGAATAGGTTGCTCCTTCACCGTTTGCTAAAAGCAAACAGCCAACTACATATCTTTGCTGTAATATTGTATTAAGCTTAAGATATGGGTCAACATTTTCGGTCTTTACCCATCCACAGTGTGGACACTTGGATGTACCGTCGCCTGGTTTCATGCAACGCAAGCATAGGTTGTTTGGGATAGACATGTTAGGCCTCCAATTTCTTGTTAAAAATAATTACTGTATAAATATATATTAAAAAAATTTAATAATATGAATAAACAAAAAATAATTAAATATTAATATATTGCTATAGCTTGTAATTAAATAGTATTGTATCAAAAAATATATAATAATGTCAATAAAACAGTATAATAATTGTCGATTGATAATTTGTTAAGTAAGTGTTAAGTTTATTATTTGTGTATATGTTTTTCATTGACATATATATTTTAGTGTTGTAACATTATATCTGTATAATATTTATTTTGTTGTATTTTATCTTATTTTAAGATTTTTTATAATATATATTTTTAGTATTTAATATAATTTTTATAGCATATAGGAGGACGAATAACTATGATATGTCCGAAATGCGAAAGCGTTGTAAGTGATAACCTTCAGGCATGCCCTTTTTGTGGAGCACAGCTGAAAAATACGTCTGCAACAAATAATAATTCTGAAAACAGCCAGCCTATTGAAGATATATTTTCTGATTCATCATTAGAATATAAAAATAAAGCGGCTAAAGAAAATGTTCAGCAATCATCAGATCAGCCTGAAAAAGAAACAGTTAATGCTAATAATTCTTCTGATAATATACATAGAAGAACAACTGGATTCGATCCTTATAGTTATCCAACATTTGATCCAACTACATTGCCTGCAAGCCAGGTAAAGGCTCAGGCGCAGCAAAAACAACAGAATGAAAATTTTGTAGATCATAACACCAATACACATTCAACCAGAAAAGAACAAAATTCTTTTAAAATTGAATATGAACCAAATGAACATGATTATGAAGGCCCTGATATATTAGGACAGAAAAAAACATCATATAAAGATGAAAATGATGACAGTATGGTTTCTGTACCGTCAATATTAAAAAATGTAGGCGGTTCTTTTAAAAAAGCAGGAAATGCAGTAGGCAGAGGTTTTAAAAAAGCTGGCAGAGGGCTGAGTAAAGTACCGCCAAAGGCTGCGCTTATTGGCATTGTAAGTTTATTAGTTATTGTATTAATTGTTGTATTTGCAGTTAATATGGCTAGTGCACCAAAAGTAAAAAACCAGAAATTATTCCCAGCCATATATTTTGATTCCAATAAAGTAGTAATGCTTGAAAGCCCTAATGCAGAAGATAAACATAATATTGCTTCAAGCGGGGTTAACAGTCCTAATGACGTACAATATTATATGGATGCATCCAGAGTATTTTATATAAAGAATAATGATCTTTACACTTTTAATGTTAAGAAAAGTGAAAGCAGCCGGGTATTGCGCAATGTTTTGAGTTATGCAGGATTTGACGGTGGTTCAAAGGTTATAGCAAGCGCTCAGGACGGTAAAATATATGCATTTAATGGAAAAGAACCGGTATTGCTTGCCAGTGAAAATGCTGCTCCTTCTGAAGGAAGCCTGCAGCTGGTTTACGGCGATATAGATAGTTGTGCTCTTTATATTGATAATTATGATCCACAGACATCTTCAGGTGAATTATATAAAGTTGATTCCGGTACAAATTCCAAGCTTTTATTAGAGCTGGAAGACGGTACTAAATCAGTAGGCTTCTATCAAGGCAAATATATCATTTTGCTTGATGCTCAAAATAATGCTTTGCTTTATGATTTAGACGGCCAGTTAATAGGAGAATTTGAAGCGTTTAAATCATCGGTTGAACTGGGTAAAAATAGTATGCTTATAAGCTATGGCGACGGCCAGTTAGCTATATTTGACGGTAAAAATATCAATGATTTAAATTATGATATCGCATCAGTTATTGCGGTAAGCGAAGAAGAAAATAATTTTGCTTATCTTGACAGCGATAAAGTAGCGTATCTTTATAAAAACGGAGACCAAATTCAAATTTGTGAAACAGATATATTCTCACAATTTATTTATGATACTGAAAATAATACGGCATATGGTTTAGAAGAAGATATATTATATAAATTTGAACTTAAATCTGATAAGTTTAAATCAATGGAATTAGGCGATGGTATTGAAAAATTTGCTAAAGATGAAATATCTGGCAAATGGGTTGCATATGGTAATTATACGGCGTATGCAATTGAAGAAAAAGCATTAAAAGAAGTATATGTAGGCTGTACAGATTTGCCGGGAGTATCATCAGACGGAAAGAATTATATTGTAAAAAACGAATCAGGCGAACTTATAATGACTGATGGTTCTGTAGAGACACCTCTTGGTGAAAATGTTGGAGCATATTCATATGATTCTAAATTAGAGAATATATTATTTGTTTCAAATGATAAACTTTATTATAATGATACGGAACAAAAGATAACAAATGTAAGAGATGCAGGAACTTTTGCTTTTATTAAGCCTCAGGAATAATTCTGTATATTGCAAAATTAAATTATTAGTGTTATAATATTTTTCATTCAGTATTATGGAGGTAATTAAATGCTTTCAAAAACAGCTGTTAAGGTTATTGCAATCGTATTGGCAGCTATTATGAGCGTATCAGTTTTGATTGGAATAATTGGAACGGTTATGCAATTTTAATTTAAATATATAAAAGCGATGATAAGGAAATACGCATAAAATAAATATGCAAAGGCTCTAATTTTGAGCTTATAGAGAGCTAACGTCGTGGCTGAAAGCGTTATGCATGCAGAATTTATAATGTTGTATACCGACCTTTGAGCTATTGCTGAAGCGGATAAAATTAACCGATAAGGCATATCGTAAAAGCTGCGTTAAAGCTATAATGAAGCGGTATAAATTTTTGTTGGGTTAATAAAACTCATAATAATTATACCGGAATCTGGGTGGAACCGCGAAGTATTTTTATGCTTTGCCCCTTTAATATTAAGGGGCAAAGCTTTTTTGTTTAAATGGGAAAATTGCAGCAGACCTCTCTTTTTGAGAAAACTCTAAGATATAGCTGTCGTTTGGATATAAAGAGAAAGGAGAGAACATTGCTCGGAAAGCATAGGCTGCTTTTTACAAACCTTTAGGCATTGTACAAATCAGAGCTTTTTAGGCATATTTATTAAGCCGCCGGATATGCGGTGGATATTTACTATATTTAAGAAAAAATCCGTTAAAAATAAAATTATTAGGAGATGTTTATTTATGATTAATGTAACGTTAAAAGATGGCAGTATACGGCAGGTTGAAGCTGGTACAACTGCTGCAGAATTTGCAAAATCAATAGGTATGGGGCTTTATAAAGCTGCATGTGCGGCTGAAATTAACGGTAAAACTGTTGATTTAAGAACGCCTATTACAGAAGATTGTACACTTGCGATTTTAACATTTAATGATGAAGCTGGTAAAAAAACATTTTGGCATACAGCTTCCCATATTATGGCTCAAGCAGTAAAACATCTTTATCCTGATGTAAAATTAGCAATTGGTCCAGCTATTGATAATGGCTTTTATTATGATTTTGATACAAAAGAGCATTTTTCAGCGGAAGATTTAGCAAAAATTGAAGCTGAAATGAAGAGAATAGCAAAACAGGATTTATCAATCGAACGGTTTGAATTATCTCCTCAGGAAGCTGAAGAGATGATGGATAAAGCTGGTGAAAATTATAAAGTTGAACTTATAAAAGAACATGCTGCAAAGGGAGATAATATATCTTTTTATAAACAGGGTGATTTTACTGATCTTTGCGCAGGGCCTCATCTTATGTCAACAGCTCCGGTAAAAGCTATAAAATTAACTCAAAGCACAGGAGCATATTGGCGCGGCGATGCTAAAGGCCCTCAGCTTGCAAGGATATATGGCACAGCATTTCCAAAAGCTTCTGAACTTGAAGAATATCTTGCAGCAGTTGAAGAAGCTAAAAAACGCGACCATAATATAATCGGCCGCCAGTTAGGTTTCTTTACAACAAGCGATGTCGTAGGCCAGGGCTTGCCTTTATTAATGCCAAAAGGCGCAAGAGTAATCCAGACATTGCAGCGTTTTGTTGAGGATGAAGAGGAAAAAAGAGGATATTTGCTTACAAAGACGCCGTTTATGGCAAAAAGCGATTTATACAAATTATCCGGCCACTGGGATCATTATAAAGACGGTATGTTTGTTTTAGGCGATGAAGAAAAGGATGAAGAAGTATTTGCACTTCGTCCTATGACATGTCCGTTCCAGTTTATGATATATAAAGCACAAATGCATTCATACAGGGATTTGCCGTTAAGATATGGCGAGACATCCACATTATTTAGAAATGAAGCATCAGGTGAAATGCATGGCCTTATTCGTGTAAGACAGTTTACTATATCGGAAGGACATCTTGTAATAACTCCAGAACAATTAGAAGAAGAATTTGCAGGAGTTGTTGATCTTATTAAATATATGATGGATATATTAGGCATAAGTGATGATATATCATACAGATTCTCAAAATGGGATCCTAATAATAAAGAAAAATATATAGGCACAGCAGAGCAATGGGATGAAATCCAGGCTCAGATGAAGAAAATACTTATCGACCTTGATATACCTCATACAGAAGCCGAAGGCGAAGCGGCATTCTATGGTCCAAAACTTGATATACAGATGAAAAATGTACATGGTAAAGAAGATACTATCATTACTGTACAAATTGACTTTTTACTTGCTGAACGCCTTGATATGTCATATATAGACGCTGACGGTACCAAAAAACGCCCTTATATTATTCATCGTACATCTATCGGCTGTTATGAACGTACACTTGCTATGTTAATTGAAAAATATGCAGGTGCGCTTCCTATGTGGATTTGTCCGGAACAGGTCAGAATATTACCGATAAGCGAACGTTTGCAGGATAAAGCTTATGAAGTAGAAAAACAGCTTAAAGATGCAGGTATAAAAGTAACAACAGACCTGAGAAGTGAAAAAATTGGTTATAAAATCCGTGAAGCACAGCTTGAAAAAATTCCTTATATGCTTATAATAGGTGATAAAGAAGCACAGGAAGGCACTGTATCAGTACGTTCCCGTAAAAATGGGGATATAGGTTCCATGCCTTTGGATGAATTTATTTCTATGGCTGTCACTGAAATAGCAACAAAGGCAAAATAAACTTTTATGTTTATTCTTTATAGCTGTAGGTAACTTGAAGCTATGAATAAAAATAAAATATTTATATGCTGTGTAAAACAGCAGAAAGGATAATGTATGCTTAGAAAATTTTTAACAGTAGCGCTTGCTGTTATGGTATTATTAACCGTATCAGCCTGCGGAAATAAGGACGCTGATAATAATCAAAGTTCATCACAGGTATCTGTTGATAATTCCAGCTCATCTCAAGCTTCTGAAATACAGAACAGCTCAAATAATGATTCATCAACGGTATCGGATATATCAGCGCAATTGGTTGACGGCGTTTATACTGATCTTGACGGAGCATTTAAGATGACTATTCCTGAAGGTTGGGAAATAAGCAATGATAATGGTATTGTTATGTTTAAAACACCTGAGTATCCAAATGACCCAGATTCTATCAGTCTTATGACTACTCTAAAAACAGA
>CALWVB010000071.1 GCA_944384895.1 uncultured Clostridia bacterium
ATAAGTTTCTGATATTTTTTTAATAAAACTTGCAAATATATCTGTATGACATATTAATTCATTTATAAATATTTTATCGTTTTCTTTATTAAAGATAGCATAACCGTATTTATTGCTGCATTTTATACCTAATATTTTTGCTACATATATCTGAGATGACATTATAACATTATTTATATGAGGTAAATTCCAATCAACATAACAAAAATTATTATTAAAGTAGTCTTTACGGATATGATTTAATTGTTGTGCATCTGGAATAAAAAAACTGATATTATCTTGATCTGTATTAATTATATCTTTAATATTAACTGAAGCTATATTTATATTAAAATATTTATTAAATCCTAATTTCTTATAATAATTAAAAAGATTTTCATTTGCAGGAACAAGTGAAAAATAGTCATATTTATCTCTGCAATCTGTAATAGCATATTTAATAAGTTCCTGCATTATACCATTTGAACGGTATTGCGGCAAAGTTGCACATGCATAAAAATACCCGCATGAATGGCTGATATTTTTATAAATTATATTTGATGGTATAATAAAAAGCATAGCAACTGGTATATTATTGTTATTATACACATAACAATCTGTAAATGTAAAGCTTTGTCGAAAAAAAATATCAATAGCCGAAGGGACATCGTCAAAACAGGTTTTCCAGATATTTTTTAATTGAGGGATATCTTCTATTGCAGCTTTTCTAATAAAATTATTATTCATCATACAGGAACAGCTCTATATTTTTTTAACAGTATAGCCGGATAATATGATAATTTAGCCTTTCTAAGGCCTTCTATACCTAAATCTTCTTCACGGTTAAGATATTTTATATTATTAAGACGGCGAGCTGCAAATTCACGATTTATTATGGTATATCCACCCGGCATATCAGGAAATGCTTTTTCAAAATGTATATCGGCTACTTCATCATTTATTAAATCCGCCATAGTAAAAGCTATGATTTGGCCGTCAACTTTTATCATACCACCGCACATATCAAGCTCCTTAAAATTATTAATAGCAATTTTAAGCGCGCATGTTTCATGGTTTAAATCGGTATTATCACGATTGCGGTCTAATTCACGCCATTTTTCAAGCATATCAAGACATTCTATTACATTATCAGGGGTTATATCTTCATATTCCCAATTATAGGTTCTTTCAAATTTAGATATATGATTGCGTTTTGCATGATATTTTTTACCGGATAAATTTATAAGATCATCAGATAAATATATATAATCAAAACCATCGCGATATTCTTCAAATTTAAATTTATTAGGAAAAAGACTATCTATTACCGGTATATTTTCTTCTGTTACGCCATATATATAATATTTTGAATCCAATTGTTGAGCATCTTTAATTATTTCTTCAATAGGTTCGCGAAGACTGCCCTTACCAGCCGGCATTCCATAACCAAAACCTTCATCTGATTTACTTCTTGATAAAAAGAAATCATTAAAATGCATTATCTTGGTGTTATAGGTATCATTCCATACAAAAATATTGCAAAAAGAATATTCACAGCCTTTATAACCCGACCATTGTACGCATTGCCTGACCCATTCTTTATCATTAAGGCTTGGTTTTTTAAATTGAGACATCTAAATGGTTTCCTCCATATCTTAATTCTTATTTTTTAATATATTTGAATTATAAATTTTCTTAAAACATTATTTTTAAAAATATTTTATGCTAAATATATGTATATATTATTGTCAATTATTATAAAACATTTTTAAGCCTAGTATATTCTTCACGCACAGCCTTGGTATTGCCGCAGCTCATTTTACCTTCCGGGCATGGACCGTTAAGACATGGCGGACCTGCTTTAGAAAATAAATTAGGAGCAACTTCTAATACTAATTTCAGCATTTCTTTTGCAAGATTACGTATTTCCCATTGCGCCCTGTAACAGCATCTGTGGGCAAAAAAATTATGAAGGCTACGAGCGTTCATAGTAAGCATCATTTTTGTTGTACATGCGTTTGGGAGAACAAACCTTGCATCTTCTATAGCTTTTTTTTCAGCGTTACGGGTTGCTGTTTTTTCATCCTGGCCTTTTTCTAAAAATATTTTATAATGCTTTTGTTTTAATATATCTGTTAATTTATCATAATCATCCTGTATACGATCCATAGCTTTTATATAACATTCTTTTGCTTCAGGATCAGCTTCGATTTCAGGAGGAATGACATATTCAAAACAATTTTCATTGACATATCTTTGGCTTTGTACGCTAAAAGAAGCAATACGATGCCTTGTTATCTGTGCTAATAACGAGCGGGAAACACCTTCTATACCAAAGGTAAAAGTCGCATGTTCAATAGGGCTTTCATGTCCTATTTCAGAAAGCATGGATACAAATCCAGCAGCTTTTTCATCAGTCATGCCATCCAGAACCTTTTCAACAGTTGCCGGAGAATAACACAACCTTGCAGCAGCGGCTACTGTTTTTTCCGGATTTGGCGTATGTGAAATAAGAATAACCTTCATAGGAGATTTTCCTCCAAAATTTTATATATCTTTAATTTTATTATAATCTCATTATAACAAGTAAAATTATAACTTTGTCTAATAATAAAAATTCAATTTTATGACAAATATTTATTTTATTATACCAAATCAATCAAAAACATTCAACTTTTGGAAACTCATTTTCATCTTTTCTTAATACTTTTAGACTTATATAATATATTTTATATATAATTATTTATAAAAAAGTGCATACGGCATATCATATTTATGATATGCCGTATGTATTAAAGATTATTTAATTGATTTATGTTAATATGTTTTTAACAACCGCACTTTTTATTTCCCCTGCACGATTTATCACATGAATTGTCAAGTGATCTAGGAGGGAAAAATTGATCGGTTGGGAATTGTATCTTACTAAAGAGATCACATGGGCTATCGGAAGAACAATTGCATTCTTTAGTTGGGATACAGAAATCATAAACAGGAACTAGCATTTGTACATTGCGTTCCATTTGTACGATAGTAAATAAACCTATAGTTGCGAATATAACTTTTTTGCAGCCATACATGCACATTTCACCATCAAAGCGGCGGCAGATACTATTAGGTAACTGGCAATTGCAATGGTCGATACATTCGCGTACTTCGCCTAATCTTGTAGATAATAAGATAGGTTCAGCAACCTGTACGGATGCTTTAGGCAGGTTTTTAGTAGGTTCTTGCTGGCAGTCATCATCGCCTTTTTTCATTTCTGAAGAGAATATTTTTACACTTCCTTCACTTCCAAAAAGAATAGCCTTCTTATCAAACATGGCAAGGCCTGTTATTGTTGTCGGACAAGAAGCCGGTGAACAATAAACGTCTACTGTTACTTCAAAGAAGAAGGTCATATCAACAGAATAATAACCTTTATTAAATGGTACAGGTTCAACATCAACATAAGCTGTTATTAATTCGACTTTACGTGATCTAACAGATATTGCATTTTCTACTACACTTTGACCGCATTCGGTAAAGTATATTCGTAAATCTTCCAGACAGTCCCTATCACAGCAACTGTCATAAACTCTACCTGCATCTATACAAACAGCTTCCTTAAAACAATTTGATGCGGGAGAGGGGCAATCCATAAGCCTATTATCACCCATAATAAATCCTCCTGTGTTAATAGATTTTTTGTTAACTTAGGAATAACTTTATTTTTGTATACACGCCTTATATTGGCATTTACAAAAATCTCGTCAGAAAATCCTATGTTCATTAATCATTGTATGGAGAATATATATTTTAGTTACTTTTTTTTCAAAGATGTTATGATATTGTATTTATTTAATATGCATTTTTATTGCATATACTCATATTAATTGACAAAAGTATAACTAATGAAGTAGAATATGAAAAAGATTGTTAATCGATATTAGCAATACAGGGAGAAGTTTAATATGAATAGAATTTCTGTAATAGGAACAGGTTATGTAGGCCTTGTTTCCGGAGCATGCCTTTCTAAATTCGGGCTTAATGTAACCTGTCTTGACGTTGATAATGAAAAAATTGAAGGTTTGAAAAATGGTATTATACCAATATATGAACCAGGCCTTGATGATGTTGTAAATATTAATTATAAAGCGGGTAGGTTAAAGTTTACAACAGATTATGAAACAGCTGTAAAAAACGCTACTACTATATTTATAGCAGTTGGAACGCCTCCAAAAGAAGATGGCAGCGCTGATCTTCAATATGTATTATCAGCGGCTAGGTCAATTGCAAAATATATGGATGGATATAAAGTAATTGTAGATAAATCTACCGTTCCAATTGGTACTGGTAAGATGGTAAAAAAAGCTATACAGGAAGTATTAGATGAACGTAAAGTGGATTATGAGTTTGATGTTGTATCAAATCCAGAGTTTTTAAGAGAAGGAAGCGCAGTAAATGATTTTCTGCATCCGGATAGAATAGTAATCGGATATGAAAGTGAAAAAGCTAAAGAAATAATGAAAAGCGTATACCGTGCTCTTTATATAAATAATCATCCTTTTATTTTTTGCAATATTGAAACAGCTGAACTTATTAAATATGCGTCCAATGCATTTTTAGCGACAAAAATTACATTTGCAAATGAAATAGCTAATTTATGTGAAGCTGTTGGAGCAGATATAAAACAGGTATCTAAAGCTATGGGGCAGGATAAAAGAATAGGAAGGTATTTCCTGCATGCAGGTCCTGGATATGGCGGAAGCTGTTTTCCTAAAGATACGCGCGCATTATCAATGATAGCTCAAAAATATAACGTACCGGTAACTGTAGTAGACAGCGCAATTAAAGCTAATGAAAAGCAAAAGCTTCGTATGGTTGATAAGATAGTATCCGCAATGGGCAATGTGCAAGGTAAAGTAATAGCAATATTAGGCCTTGCATTTAAACCGGAAACTGATGATATGAGAGAAGCTCCTTCTAATACAATTATAAATGAACTTATTAAACGAGGCGCTATTATAAAAGCGTATGATCCGGCAGCTATAGAAAATGCAAAACAATATTATCTAAGCGGATTGCCGGTAGAATATTGTAACAATGAATATCAAACGGTAGAAAATGCTGATGCATTGGCAATTATTACCGAATGGAACCAATTCAGAAGCCTTGAATTGGATACAATTAAAAATAAAATGAAAGATAATTATTTCTTTGATTT
>CALWVB010000072.1 GCA_944384895.1 uncultured Clostridia bacterium
CCGGAGAAAATCGACGGGAGAAAACATGTGACGATTGAGATTTATTTTACTTATGTAGGCAAGATTCGGATTCCGCTTCAGAAACCGGAACTGCCTGCAAGTACGGAAAAACCGGCGTGATTTTTACCACGCCGGTTCTACCGGGAAATTTTATTTACTTCCTTATGGGTCTCTGCCTAATCCGGATGCCTTTCATTAGTTTTACCTATAATTTATTTTCAATAAAAATCTAAATTATGGATTAACTATTTGAATATTAAAGCTTACTGTCTTATCAAGCCATACGCCATCGTCGCCAGCTGCTTTAACAGTTATAGTTCTGTTGCCTTTAGAACCAATGGATGTTTTAAATGTCCAAACAAGAGTATCGTCAACAAGTGTTTTGCTTACAAGAATCTTACCCATGTCAAGGCCATATTCGTTTATTAAGGCAACATCTGTAACACCAGATGATGTTATAACAGAAACTTCGAATATTTCATTCTTAGCTGCTGTTGTCTGAGCAGCAACTGCAGTAAAGATATCAGGTTCTGCTGGATCTGGAATTTCAGGTTCATCTGGGCCTTCTTCAGGTTTTGGACCAACCTGGAGCATAAAGCTGAGATCAACATCAATATAACCTAAGTAATTATCATGGTCAGCAAGCAATGTAAGAGTTCTTGTACCCTTAGAACCTAAGGAGAATTCTATTGTCCAAGTCTTAACTGAACCATCATCAACTACATCAGTAATATTTGTAGTAATAAACTTATCATATTCATTTATCATGATAAGATCAACAACATCATTTGGAGTTTGAACAACTAATGTAACTGTCTTATTAGGATCTGTTTGTGCAGGTTCTTCGCCTACAGGGTTACCATCGATAGAAACAACTTCATATGCTGGTTTTGCTTCTACAAGAGCATCAATAGCAGCCTGGAGTTCTTCAATAGCATTATTAACTTGGAGCTGTGTAGATGTACCCTGATTATAAATACCCTGTGCCCATACGAATACTTCATTGAGAGCAGCCCAAGAATCTTCTGTATATTTAGAAGAATCCATACCATTTACTTCTTGGATAAGTTCATTAAGAGCACTCTTATCTACTGTACCGCCTGCTGGTGTAAGGGCGTCTATTGCTTTACGCAGGTTAGTAGCTCTCATATTAACTTCATCTTGACCGGAAATTGTGCTGTTATAAGTATATACAGCAGCTTCAAGAGCGTTAGACATTTCAGCAAATGATTCGTTTGTATAATCTTCAGCAATTAATGCTTGAGCTTCTTTAATAACAGCATCAAGGCCTGTTTTGTCTACATCATAAGGTAATGTACCGTTTACTTTCCATTGGATAATACCAACCCAAGCTCTGCCACGGGTAACTGTAAGACGTAAACCAGTAGCCATAACAGGTTCAAATTCTGCAACATTGTATTTATCAAATTCAATGCCATAAGAAGAACCGTCTACGAGAGTTACATCATGCCATTCGCCATTTTCATCACGGTATTGTGCAATCCATTTGGATGGAGCCATAATTCCGCCGAAATCTGTATACCAGTAAACTTCTGTAGAATTAATCTTATAAGTTTGGTCAAAGATATAGGTGATTGTTTGATCCATTGGAGAAGCATTCCATGTACCCCATATCTTAGCGTTTGCTTTACCTGAACGGTCTTGTGAGTTTTGAGGTTCTACACCGTCGTTTACAACATATACACTTTCATGTCCAGATGTAAATGTTGCAGATACCTGAGCACGGCCCTGAATTGTATCAAGTTTTCTTTCTGGGCGGGTTTCTCTGATATGGGTAAGCATAGCGCCGCCTCTGTTGTTAGTGAGGTAATAAGGAATAGCTTTAAGGCTTTGTTCCTGAACAGGAGCGTCAAGATTTGAATAATCAATAGCGTCGTCTGTTGTTATTGCTATAAAGTCTCTGTCAAGAGTATCGTCAGAAACTTCTACAGCTGTAAGTTCAGCTTCTTCAGGAAGAACATAGTTAAAGAGTTTGCTGTTATTACCCTTGCAGTTATCATATGCTTCAAATGAATATACGATAGGTCCGCGAGTAATAGCTACTTTACCAAGGTCATCTCTTATATTTTCATTTTCATAGAATCTCTGGATTTCCATGTCGAGGTTAAGATCAACTGTATCGCCTGTATTCCAGTTGCGGTCGATTACTACATAACCCTGTTCCATAACTGGATCTGCGATTTCTTCACCGTTAAGTGAAACTGTGAATTTAGTTTCTTGTCCTGGGAACCATTCAGGGATTCTGAGTTTGAGTTTCATTGGCTGATCAGCTTCAGCTGTTTCTATAGCAAAGTTGATTGCGCCGTCATATGGATAATCTGTAGTCTGAGTAATTGTAAATTCTCTGCCAAGGATGTTTACATGAGCTGTGCTGCCCATATAAGCATTTGCACGAAGTTCTTTGCCTGCCTGGATGTAAGCGTATTCACTTACAGAAGCAAGTGTTCTTGCTACGTTTGGAGGACAGCATGCACAGCTGAACCATGTAGAACGTCCTACTCCGTTTGCAGATTCAAGAACATTTGTATAGAAGAAATCATCGCCGTCAACGCCCATGCTATGGAGGAATCCATTATAAAGAACTCTTTCCATAACGTCTGCATATTCAGAATCGCCATGTAACTGGTTCATTCTTTGTGCCCATTTCATGTTAGAAATAGATGCACATGTTTCAGCATATGCAGCAGCATCTGGGAGATCGTATGATGAACCGAAACCTTCAGAGTCAGCGCCCGCAACGCTAGCACCTGTTGCGCCTGTGATATACATCTTAGTATCAACACAGTCTCTCCAAAGCCTATTAAGAGCTGCGATATATTCTTCATCGCCTTCATTGATTGCTATATCTGTTACAGCCATCATAAAGTAACCGAAACGTACAGAGTGGCCTACAGCCTGAGTAGCTTCCTGAATGGTTACGTTATCCTGTGAATATGTTCCTCCGCGATAACCGGAAGGTCTTCTTGTTCCATCACCGCGACGGTTGATGAATATTTTAGCCATGTTTACATATCTGTCACCGGAACCATCCTGCATAATTTCATTGCGGAGATTACCAAGTTTGATAAGTGCTACTTCGATTTCTTCATGACCTGGTACTTCGTTTAATGTTTCAAATTTGTTGCAGAGATAATCTGCTAATTTTATTGCTACGTCATAAAGACGTGTATCTGTTCCATTGAATGCACGGTAATGTGATACAGCAGATTCAATAAAGTGGCCTGCTACATAAAGTTCATGGTCGGAGTAGTTGGACCATCTTCTATATCTACCGGAATCACATGCTAATTCATACCATGCGTTGAGGTAACCAGCGTCTTCGCCGTCTGGAACCTGAGCTTTAACAATGATAGGTACCCATTCTTCAAGTTTATTTTTGATCCATTCCTGGCCGGCTATGATTTCCTGGTCGCCTTGTGGATCGATTTCAAGTGCTATTGACATAGCTTCAACTGTTTTATGAATATCAGAATCGGTAAATACCATACCGCCGGAAAGAGATGTAGAATAATCTAATCCGTCACGTTTTTTAGCGATGTTAAGGAAGTTATCCCATCCGCCGCCACTGGCTTCAACTTCAGCTACACAGTGTGGAATTGTTACTAATATATCTTGCTTAAGGATTGGATACCAGAAATCATCGTTGATCTTAACCTGGTTGAAATATACAGGTCTTGCGATAACTTCTGTTGTAAAAGTAGCAACAGCTTTAATATCTGTGCCTTCTACTGTACCATTTACTGTGATTTCACCTAATTCAGCTATATCAGATAAATCATATTCATCCCAAACTACTGGACGAGTTTCATTTGGAAATGCACCGTTTGATATAACTACTGTAACTGTATCAGGAAGAGCTGGGACATTTTCTATATCTTCAACTGTAATTGTTACAGGATTTACTGCTGTGATTGCATAATCAACTACATTGATTACAACTGCTGGACGAAGAGCTGTATCAGCTACAGTACCGTATACTGTGTATGTACCAGCTTCATCATAAGATGTGAACTCATCCCAATCTACTGCAACATCTGCTTTTGAACCATTGCTTAATGTTGCTTTTACTGTTGCCGGGAGTTCTGGAGCTACGCCTGTCTGAGTTGTTATAGCGGATACTGCATCAAAAGATACTGGTATGCCGTCGATGCCATCGCGGAGAACGAAAGCTGTAAATTCTTTTGTTGCGGAAGCATCGCCTCTTGTGATTGTAGCAGTAAGCTTAACGCTTGTGCTTTCATCTGGGCGTGTTACTGTACCATCGTTTGCGATGATAGCTGTATTATCGCTTTCCCATGTAATAACTGTATCAAAAGCTCCTGTTGTTGGAAGTTCTAAATCAGAAGTTACATAATCAAGTCCGCTGAGTGTAAGAGCTGATGTTGCTTTTTCTACTGCTTCAGCATCGTCTGCTACTTCAGTAACTTCATAAACCATCCATTCAACTACACCAACAGCACAAGATGTATCGCTTGCAGTGATAGTTAATCTGAGGGATGTTGTTGTTATTGGTGCAAATGATGCATAATTGAAACGGTTATTTGAAGTGTCAACTGCGTTTTCTACGCCTACTTCACCGTTAGGAATGTCAACAAAATTGCCTGTACCATCATCATATGACAATGTAGCTTTTGCAGGACGTTCAAGGGAATTGCTGGAACCTGCGCCGCCGCCTTGTCCTGGAAGACAGTCAAAATGCCAGAGTACATCGACTGAATCGATTGTTACTGGCGTATCCCATGTATATGTTGCTGTTTGAACGCCTGCATTTGGCCATGTAGCCCAAGCGTCAATCTCAGCTACCTGGGAATATGTTGCGTTTGGATCGCTTTGTTTTCCGTCATTAATTGCTGTTGTAGTATTCCATGTTGTTTCATAAGAAACAGAAACCTTTGCATCCGGTGCAATGTTTTTGCCGAGATAATCTGGACGATTAGCGGCAGAAACCGGTACTATTATGCTGATAAGCATTAGCACGGATAGCAAAGTTGCAAGTAATTTCTTTGACATCTTTATACCTCCGAAAAATATTTTTACAATAATAACGTAATTAAAGATATTCATTAATAGCATTAGACTGTTTAAAACAGAATTAAAAGCCTTCCTCCCACAATGAATATCTTCCAATTAATTACAATTATTATTTGTATACATAATAATATACTAAATCAAGGTAAAAGTAGTTAGGATATCTTACGATAAAATTATGATTTTTTGTGAACTATATTCGAATAAATGTGGCGGTCGGTTTTGTTCGAATTTAGCAATAAATATTAAAATTATTAAAAAATAATACCTGACTTTTATAAAACTTTTTAAAGTTATGAAAATTATATCTGTAACAGTTTTTTTAAAAAAGGAATATTATAAAAATATAAAAATATAAAAAAAAAGGAGGAGATTATTATAAAAACTATTAAAATGAAGCGCAGATATGTAAAAAACAAAAAAACAAAGCGCAAGATAAAACGCTTTATTAAAATATTGCTTATACTAGGAATAATATTATTTATTATTTTCTTTGCGGACAGTAAAGTACGGCCGGTTATAACAAGTATGGCACAAAATCAGGCGCGAATAATGACAACTATGGCAGTTAATGAAGCTGTGACTAATGAATTAGAAAGTCAAAATATAAAATACGATGATTTAGTAAATATTGTTCGAAATAGTGAAGATCAAATTATTGCTATAAATGTTGATTCAGTAAAAACAAATAAAATTATAGCTGGAGTATCTACAGCTGTACAAAATGAATTATCATCTTATAAAAATGCTACGTTTGGCATACCATTGGGTAATTTAACTGGTATGGATTTTTTAACAGGTTATGGACCTAAAATAAATATACATCTTAAGTTATCAGGAAGTTTGGAAACAACTATTGACAGCGAACTAAATTCAGCAGGGATAAATCAAACTCATCATAGAATAATGATGAATATAAATACAACTGTATATGCTATGATACCGGGATATAATACATATACAGAAGTTCCATCGTCATTTTGTATAGCAGAGACTGTTATCGTAGGCGAAGTACCTTCTTCATATGCTGATATGATGAGAGATGATTTCAATGGACCTACTATTGTATAATATTATAAAAGATATAGCAAATATCATATTTATCTAAAACTGCTTTTATGTTTTTAACAAAACTACCTATTAAATACAGCTAAAAGGGGCGCCTGCGTACAACCATATTAAATATGGTTGTTTTATGCAAAATAATTTGTTGTTTTAAGATATTGTCATAAAGACAATACCTGACTTATATTTTTACTATACACGATTTATTAGATATTATTTTGCATTTTTAACGCATCTTTTAAGATGCGTTTCGCAGGCGCCCCTTACCCTTTCAATGAGAAATTACCTGGAACGAAATATAACCATCTGGAAATTGATTCAGAGTCGTCCGTTTTTCAGTGTTTTATACAAAAGAAATGTATGATAGCATATGTAGTGAAGATATCCTATTTCACACTAATAGTTCTTTTTTATTTACATTATTTTAAACATTGTTGCAAATTCTAATATGTGAATTAGGCTAACGTTCTTTTTCGGTTTTTATTATAGTTAAAATTATTGTAATTTGATATAATATATAAAAATGTATAATATTTGGAGGAAATATAAATTTATGGATTTTGAAATCGCTGCTGAAAAGCATAAAAAACTTACAGATATAATCGAGTATCATAATAGAAAATATTATATAGAAGACGCCCCTGTTATAGAAGATTCAGAATATGATAAATTAATGCTGGAATTAAAGGATATAGAAAAAGAATTTCCGCAGCTTATAACAGAAAAATCTCCTACTCAAAGAGAAGGAGGCGATGCAACATTGCTTTTTACACAGGTACGGCATGAAACTCCTATGGAAAGCTTACAGGATGTATTTTCTATAGAAGAATTATATGATTTTGACAGACGTGTACGTGAAAGCGGTATAATACCGGAATATACGGTTGAACCAAAGATAGACGGTTTATCTGTATCGCTTGAGTACCGAAACGGAATATTTGAAAGGGGTTCTACTCGCGGCGATGGTATTATAGGCGAAGATGTAACGGCTAATTTACGTACAATAAGAACTATACCTCTAAAATTAACAAAGCCGGTTGATTTTTTAGAAGTACGAGGCGAAGTTTATATGCCAAGAAAAAGTTTTGCCGATCTTGTAAGTATGCAGGATGAAAAAGGAGAAAGGCCGTTTAAAAATCCAAGAAATGCAGCCGCTGGATCATTAAGACAAAAGGACAGCAAAGTAACGGCGTCGCGCAATCTTGATATTTTTATATTTAATCTGCAAAGAGCACAAGGGATATCTTTTGAAAGCCATAGCCAATCATTGGACGGATTAAAAGAACTTGGATTAAAAGTTATTCCAAGCTATAAAAAATACGATAATATAGACGATGTTGTAAAAGAAGTTGAGCGTATAGGCCAAAACCGTAATAATCTGGAATATGATATTGACGGAGCGGTAGTAAAAGTAAACAGCCTCAGTGATAGATTAGCTATGGGAAGTACTGCAAAATTTCCAAGATGGGCAGCAGCTTTTAAATATCCGCCTGAAGAAAAGGAAACGACATTAAATAGTATTGAAATAAAGGTAGGGCGTACAGGAGTATTAACTCCAACAGGTATATTTGATCCTGTATTGCTTGCGGGCACTACTGTAAGCCGTGCTGTACTTCATAATGAAGATTTTATAAAAGAAAAGGATATAAGAATAGGGGATAGGGTAATATTAAGAAAGGCCGGCGATATTATCCCGGAAGTTGTATCGGTTGTAAAACATGCTGATAATTCAGTTGCTTATAATTATCCGGATATATGCCCATCATGCGGGTCACATGTAATACGCGAAGAAGGCGAAGCTGCGGTAAGGTGCGTAAACGCTGAATGTCCGGCTCAGCTTTTAAGAAACCTTATACATTTTGCATCAAGGGATGCTATGGATATAGAAGGATTAGGGCCGGCTGTAATAGAACAGCTTGTAGACAGCGGTTTAGTAAATTCACCGGTGGATTTATACAGGTTAAAAATTGAAGATTTATATACACCTAAGGTAAAACGTAAAAAAGGCGAACCGGAAATAGTACAAGAAAATAAAATTGAACGTATGGGAGAAAAATCAGCGTCAAATCTTATAAATGCTATTGATAAAACTAGAAATAATGATTTATACCGTTTTATATTTGCTCTTGGTATAAGACATATCGGACAAAAAGCCGCTAAACTTTTATGCGAAAAATTTCCGTCAATTGATAAGATAGTAAACGCAGATATAGACGCTATCTCATCAATTGACGGATTCGGAGATATAATGGCAAAATCAGTTGTAGAGTTTTTTGCCCTTGAACAGACAAAAAATTTATTAAAGGAATTTGAAGAAGCTGGAGTTAATCCTAAGAACCCGGAAATATTAGAAGAAAAAGATGATAAATTTGCAGGCCTTACCTTTGTATTAACAGGTACTTTACCGACTATGAAACGTGATGAAGCTAAACAATTAATCGAACAAAGGGGAGGCAAAGTATCAGGCAGCGTATCAAAAAAGACAAGCTATGTTGTTGCAGGCGAAGATGCAGGCAGTAAACTTACAAAAGCACAGTCTTTGGGAATAAATATAATAGACCAGGCGGAATTTGAGAATATGCTTTAAAAATCAACAAGCATTTATTATACAACACGTTCCATTTCTCTTTTTAGCTTATTTATAATACGTTTTTCCAGTCTTGATATATACGACTGGGATATGCCTAATTTATCCGCTACCTGTTTTTGAGTATGTTCTTTTTTACCGTTAAGTCCAAACCGAAGAGACATAATTTCCCGTTCGCGTTCAGGTAATTTATTAACCGACTGCAGCAGCATATCGCATTCAGCCTGATGTTCTATCCCTCGGTCGACTATATCGCTGTCACTGCCTAATATATCGGAGAATAACAGTTCATTGCCATCCCAATCGACATTTAACGGTTCATCTATTGATATTTCATTGCGAAGCTGTGAAGTCTTGCGAAGATACATTAATATCTCGTTTTCAATACAGCGTGAAGCATATGTAGCAAGTTTTATTTTGCGAGATGGACAAAATGTATTAACTGCTTTTATAAGGCCTATTGTTCCAATTGATATGAGATCTTCGACATTTATGCCGGAGGTCTCAAATTTTTTAGCAATATATACTACAAGACGTAAATTATGAGTAATTAGAGGCTCGCGTGCAGATTGATCTCCATTTTCTATTTTCTCAAATATTATTTCTTCTTCCTCTTGATTAAGCGGTGCAGGTAAAGTTTCCGGACCATTTATATAATGTATATATTCCTTCTTTTTAAAAAATGGAAGTTTTATTAATAACTTATGTAAGGCTGTTTTGATTCGGTTTATTATATTCATCTTGATTACTCCTTTCAAGCAATTCTTTTCCAATTAATGCATTATGTCCATTTTTAGCAATACTGCCGTTATATACTGCGATAATACATTTTTTATATAGCTTTTTATCATGTAATATCAATTGAACATTATCAGGTATAAAAGCGCATAGCATACCGTTTCCGCCGATACTGTCAAATGGAATATACCGAAAACGTCTTATCCATTTTTCCGGCATAGTATCAATTTCATTAAATAATTGATTTTTCATAATTTTACCGATATTATCAGGAAAAAGTGATTTAATTGCATTATATTCTGCTATTACTACAGGAAGCTGTGTCATACCGTCGATTAACATATTTCCAGTATCAAGATATGCGTTTAAATTGATGGTTTTATTATCCACAGTTACTTTTATTAAACAAGATAATTCTTTGGGTGTTTTTTTACCGAATAATTTTTCCAATAAAGTTATTATGATATAACATAATAAAGATGTAATAATAAGTATTACAGGAGAAATATTAAAATATGTAATACCATTAGAATACGACATACCAGGCGGAGATATAAACAGCCATACAGCCATCATTATCCCTGCAAAAGCTAGATTTATTGCAAAAAAACAACCTATAGCTAATAAAAGCCGTTTTGTATTTTTAAAACCAAATGTAAAACTTACTATAATAATTGCACATAAGATTTTTATAAATATTGTTAAGATTAAATTTAAAGGAGGCAAGAATATTACAAGTGAAGTTAAACTTCCTATTATTGAACCGATTATAAGTCTTTTTAAAGATAGGTTATAATTTAATATTTGAGAACAAATACGTAATAATAAAAAATTTATTATTAAATTAATACATATAAGAACATCAACATATATTTTTGTTGTCAAGGCATCATATCCTTTCATTATAAAAGACATATAATAGCTTCCTAATTATTATATATTTGTCCGGGTTATTATTAATGTCAGTTTTGATATGATTTTTTTGTCAATATTATTAATTTAATAATATAATTGAATTAAACATCATATTATAAGATATAATCCGGCAACCTCATAAAGAAATTGCCGGATTATAAAAATTACAGGATAATATTAACTAATCATAAGAACTATTGCTGAGATTGCTGCATAAATTTTTGTTTTGTTTGATTTATTTGCTGCATATCAGCCTGTTGTACTTGATACCAGCCGCGTTTTTGCAATTCATTGAATACATCAGCTTGCATTTTGTGTTCCTGCTGAAGGATATTAAGAAATTCACTTCTTAAATTATCACAAGCACATTCATTAGCAAAATTATTATAAGTGCCGGTAATCATTTTCTGAGATGTTAAACAATCTGAAAGTAATTCCTTATCCCCAAAACAGCTGGAATTTTGCTGCTGGGTTTGATTCATCATATTGTTTGGTTTAATATCTACCATCATTTTTGATTACCTCCTTATGAAAGCTGGTTTAAAAGAATATTATAATGATTTTGGTGTTCAGATGCATAATTCTCAAATTTTGTTCTTATCTGAGGATCACTGCACATTGTAGCATATGCTTTATATTTTTTAATTAATAATTGTTCTGAATTAAGCTGGTCTTCGATAGCCATTAATTCTTTATTTGTTAAATTAGCCAAAGGTTATCACTCCTATAATATTTTTAAATTTGTTATCAATTATATTATCAGCAGGCGTAAAGCTTCTTCGTTATACATGCCTTTCATTCGTTCAATTGATATAGGAAATTGTTCAAATCCGGATTCTTTTGAAAAATATTCGTTTGACGGCAGGATGATTACAATTTCTTCATCTGTGATATAATAATCACATATAGGCAATCGATTTTTTAAAGGTGTAGTTTCATTTAAAGTTATATCCTTTTCAGAACATTGAAGCAATATTTCATCATAGATAAAATCTATATAATTGCTGTCTTTTCTAAAAAGTTCCATTAAACGATATATTTTACCTGTTTGACCATTAAATGTTATTCCTTTAAAAAAAGTTTGCCTGGTTGAGCCTGAAGATTCTAAAGTTTCATTTAAAATAATACTAATAATACCGTGTCTATTTCTTGCGGTTTCAAAAGTAAAATTTCCTGAAACATTAACGCCTGTTTGCGATAAATTTTCTGCAATATTTAGGCGTTCTGAGGCTTGTTCGCGTATTATAGAATTTAATTTATTCTGTCCGTCGGTATTATCTACGCCGCTGATAAGGGCCCAATTGGATACATAATTAAAATTTTCTTTGCTGACTTCATCTGTAAATTTTGATATTCCTACAGTTCCTGCAGCTGATATGGATATACAAGACATACATAATAAAATCAGCGAAATTATAAATATTGAAATCTTTTTTATTGAAAACACCTGCCATTTATAAAAAATTGACCGGCCTTTATTGTTATTTCCTTAAGACCGGTCATATAATTTATTAAGTTTATGGATTACAAATATTACTTTTTATTTTTTTAACAATACATATATAAATTGTTATTGCGATATTGATAAATAAGGTGTAAAATTATATTAAAATATTTAATAAAGGTTGAGGTGCTTATGAATAATCAAAATAATAATTATAATAATCAAAATCAGCAATATAATGATTATAATCCTGAGCAAAATAATACTAATAATCAAAATAATTATAATGCTCCAAACGGAAATTATTATCAAGGAAACCAATATCAGCAACAACCGCAACAACCGCAGCAACAACAGTACCAACAGTATCAACAACAGCAACAGTATCAGCAGCCGCAATATCAGCAGCCTCAACAGCGCCAATTTGATCCAACCATGCTTTATTCAATTTTATCATATATTGGACCGCTTTTTATTGTTGGCATTGCAGCAGATCCGAAAAATCCTAAGGTGCGGTTCCATTGTAATCAAGGTTTAGTTCTTTTTTTGTCCTGGCTTATCTTAGCAGTCGGTTTTGGTATTTTACGTATGATTTTTAGTTTCCTGCATATATATATTCTTTCCACTCTTTTCTTTATTTTTGTGTGCCTTTCACTTTTAGGCGCTATACCTTTTATTATTATAGGTATAATAAACGCGGCAAATAATGAACAAAAACCTTTGCCGATTATTGGTAAAATTAATATTTTAAAATAAAAATTAAAAAAATAATAAAAAGGCCGTATGGAAATTATAATTCCCATACGGCTTATATTTTAATTAAAATAAAATTATAAATTTTTTATAATTTTAGCAGGATTTCCGCCTACTACTACATTATCAGGCACATCCTTTACAACAACCGCACCGGAAGCTACAACAACATTATTTCCTATTGTTACACCAGGATTAATAATAGCGCCGCCGCCAATCCAAACATTATCACCTATTGCAACGGGTTTGCCATATTCAATACCTGATATTCTCAATTGAGCGTCAATTG
>CALWVB010000073.1 GCA_944384895.1 uncultured Clostridia bacterium
AAAATGCTTAAGTCTGTATTTCTATGTTACTAATATTATTAACTCTTATTATATAAAGAATTTGAGGAATTTAAAAATTTATGTTTATAGATATTGCTAAAATTCATATAAAAGCAGGTAACGGCGGTAATGGATGCATGTCCTTTCACCGTGAAAAATATGTTGCAGCCGGCGGGCCTGACGGCGGGGACGGCGGTAAAGGCGGAGATATTATCTTTAAAGTTGATGATAATCTTTCAACGCTGTCTGATTTTAGATATAAAAGAAAATATGCTGCACAAAATGGACAGAATGGGCGCCCTTCAAGATGTTTTGGTAAAAGCGGTGAAGATACTATAATCCTTGTCCCCCGCGGTACAGTTATTAAAAATGCTGATACCGGCAGGATTATGGCAGATATGTCCAGCGACGAACCGTTTATTGCAGCAAAAGGCGGTAAAGGCGGATGGGGAAATACTCATTTTGCCACGTCTACCCGGCAAATCCCGCGTTTTGCTAAACCAGGTAATCCTGGTGAAGAATATGATATCACGCTTGAACTTAAGTTGTTAGCTGACGTTGGGTTAATCGGTTTTCCTAATGTCGGTAAATCTACTCTTATATCGGTTGTAAGTGAAGCTAAACCTGTTATAGCTAATTATCATTTTACTACCCTATCTCCTGTTTTAGGCGTTGTACGCATAGATGAAGGCACTTCTTTTGTTATGGCTGATATCCCCGGTATTATTGAAGGTGCAAGCGAAGGCGTTGGTTTAGGCCATGAATTCTTACGGCATATAGAACGATGCCGTCTGCTTGTGCATATTATCGATGTTTCCGGAAGTGAAGGCCGTAATCCTATTGAAGATTTTGAGACTATTAATCAAGAACTTATTAATTTTAATGAGGATTTAGCTCAAAGGGAACAAATTGTTGTAGGTAATAAAACTGATCTGGCAACAGATGAACAATTATCAGAATTTGAAACATATATAAAATCAAAAGGATATGATTATTTCCCTGTAATGGCCGCTATAAATTATGGTGTACCTGAGCTTATAAATAAAATAGCGGAAAAACTCAGCCAGCTGCCGCCTATTAAAATATATGAAGCTGAACCAGAGCCTGAAATTGATTATACTAATGCTGGTAAACAAGATTTTACCATTCGTGTAGAAGGCGATGTTTATATTGTAGAAGGCAAATGGTTATTAAAACTCATAAATTCTGTAAATTTTGATGATAACGAATCTTTGCAATATTTCCAGCGTTCTCTTATTTCCAGCGGTATTATCGATGCTTTAAAAGAAAATGGTATCCATGAAGGAGATACTGTAAGCATATACGATATTGAATTTGATTATATCCAATAATATTTGAGGGGATTAATTGTGATACTTTCAAAAGAATCAATTGATATAAAAACTTTAAGCCCGCTAACATTAGCTTATATCGGTGACGGCGTATATGAATTAATGATGCGTAAAAAACTTATATTATCAGGTAATTGTCAGCCAAATAAGCTGCATCAATACGCTACTGGTATGGTTAATGCTTCATCGCAGGCAAAGGGCGCTAAAATAATACTTCCGTTATTAACCCAACAGGAAGAAGCTATTTATAAACGCGGCAGAAATGCTCATCCTGGACATATTCCAAAAAGCTCGTCTGTTGGTGATTATCACAGCGCTACCGGTTTAGAATGC
The DNA here is from genome assembly GCA_944384895.1 of uncultured Clostridia bacterium. GTDB lineage: Bacteria > Bacillota > Clostridia > Oscillospirales > Acutalibacteraceae > RGIG7067. The sequence goes on from CALWVB010000073.1 coordinate 1,686, forward strand.
CTTTTTGGTTATCTTTATCTTGATAATCAAGAAATAAGGCTTAATGAATTATTTGATATTATTTATTGTAATATAAATCAAATATAAAGATTTTATAAATTCCTCATAAGTTTCCTTTTATGGAATCTTATGGGGATTTTTTTGTAAAATAATAATTTAAAATACGATACATATAATAACATAATAAGGGGATTTATAATTATGAAAAAGAAAATTCATAACATAATTAAAAATAAAAATGATTCTTTAAGTTCCTGGATTATTGATATATTAGCATATATTGCAGGCGGTTTTATTTATGCTATATCTGTTAATTCATTTACTGCTCCTAATAATATAGCGCCAGGCGGAGCAAGTGGTTTAGCTATAGTTATAAATTATTTATATAATCTTCCTATTGGTATATTAACAATAATTATAAATATACCATTATTTATAATTGGATTTTTTAAATTAGGTAAAAGAGGCGTTTTAAAATCATTTATCGCTATGATATTATCATCAGTAATAATAGATTTAACCGTACCATTTTTACCTGTATTTAGCGGAGATCATTTATTAGCGGCAATATATGGCGGCGTATTAACCGGATTTGGATTATCTTTAGTGTTTATGCGTGACGCTACAACAGGCGGTACAGATTTAGCAGCCCGTCTTATACAGCAAGGCGCTCCTCATATGTCAATGGGCAGACTTATTATGTTTATTGATTTAATAATTGTCGCTATTTCAGCTATTGTTTATAAAGAAATGGAAAGCGCTTTATATGCTATTATAACTATATTTGTAAGCGGACAAATAATAGACGGTATTATGTATGGTATGGGCAGCGGTAAATTTATTTTTGTAATAACTTCAAAATATGAACAGTTAAGTAAAGCTATTATGGATAAACTTGAAAGAGGCGTTACTTTGCTTGAAGCCACCGGCGCTTATACAGGTAAATCTCAAAAAGTTATTATGTGCGCTGTAACAAAATCAGAAGCATTTAAAATACGCCGTCTTGTTAATAATATTGATCCTGATGCATTTATAATAATAGGTGAAGCAGGTGAAATATTAGGCGAAGGATTTAAATCTTTGGAATAATGTAATAATTATTAACGCCCAAAAGGATATTTTTATTATAATTAAATCCTAATGGGCTTTTTTCATAGTATTTTTATTAAAAGAGGTGTTGTTATTTTGGATAAACCGGCTCAAAATTTACCCAAAAAACATATTGTATCTTTTTATAAATGGATATATGCCGGTTTAGCTCTCCTTTTGCAAATTGCACTCATTATTTATATAGTTCTATGTTTTGACGGCGTATATGCTTTATATTTTTTATTAATCTTTGAATTAATAGCTGTAATTATGTCTTTTATTATTGCTTGGAGAGATGATAATCCAAGTTATAAAATATCCTGGATAATTACATTGTTTATATTACCTGTATTTGGTGTTATGCTTTATTTTTTTATTGGAAAAGCTAGAATACCTAAAAAATGGCGTATGCAAATAAATCATATCTCAATGCATACCGATAAACTTTATCCAATAGATTTTGAAGATAACTGCTTAAAATTAACTGAAAAATATCCATATACTCTTCGCCAGGCTGCATATTTAATAAAAACCGGAAATTTTAGATTATATAAAAATACTGATGTAAAATATTTTTCTACAGGTACCCAAAAATATTATGCTTTATTGAATGAATTAAAAAAAGCTCAAAAATTTATATTCTTGGAATATTTTATTATATCAGAAGGTGAAATGTGGGATTCAATATATAAAATATTATGTAAAAAAGCTGAACAAGGCGTTGATGTCCGTGTTATTTATGACGATATGGGCTGTTTTACTACATTAAAACATGATTTTTGTGAACGGTTGCGCAGACATGGTATAAAAGTATATCCGTTTAATAAAATTATCCCTTTATTAAATTGTTTTTATGTAAGCTACAGGGACCATAGAAAAATAGCTGTGATTGATGGAAATGTAGGTTTTACAGGCGGAATAAATTTAGCCGATGAATATATTAATAAAGTTATATCGCATGGTTATTGGAAAGATACTGCTATTATGTTAAAAGGTGATGCTGTATGGGAATTAACACGTATGTTTTTACAGATGTGGCATATGGCTTCTAATACATTACCATATCCTGATGACGAATATACTAAGTTTTTACCTAGTTTATCTCATAATAAAAATAATGACGGTTATATCATTCCATATGGAGATATCCCTACTTTCGGCGCAAATAATGCCGAAAATTTATATCTGCAAATTTTATCAAGCGCTAATAAATATGTTTATATAACTTCGCCTTATCTTATAATAGACGATGCTATGAAAAAAGCTTTATGTATGGCTGCACAAAGCGGAATAGATGTAAAAATTATAACTCCTAAAATACCTGACCATAGCTATGTGCATATTATGACCCGTTATTCATATGGGGTATTAATAAAAAACGGAGTAAAAATATATGAATATCAACCCGGATTTATTCATTCAAAAACTATAGTCTGTGATGATGTAGTTGCTTCTGTTGGTACTGTTAATATGGATTTTAGAAGTTTTTATCTGCATTTTGAATGCGGCGTATGGGTATGTGGAGATAAATCAGTGAAAGATATAAAACAAGATTTTATAAAATCACTTAAAGATTGTAAAGAAATATCATACAAACAATGGAAGAAAAGGCCGTTTTATATAAAATTATGTGAAATAATATTAAATATATTTGCACCTATGATGTAAAATGTTAATATATTTTTTGCAATAATTTAGAAAACTCTGCAAAATACGGCATTTACAATTTCAATTATATGTATTAAAATGTATGATGTATTATTATGTTATTTATTTTGTTAAATAACGGAAAAGGTAAATTTTGATAATGAGGTGCAAATTATACAATGAATGAAGTATATCAAAGCCCGTTAACATCACGCTATGCCGGTAAGGATATGTTAAAATTATTTTCTAACGATACAAAATTCCGTACCTGGCGCCGTTTATGGATAGCTTTAGCAGAAGCTGAACATGAATTAGGATTACCTGTAACAAAAGAACAAATTGATGAATTAAAAGAGCATAAAGATGATATTAATTACGAAGTAGCAATTGAACGTGAAAAAAAGGTCCGTCATGACGTTATGTCACATGTATATGCTTATGGGGTACAATGCCCAAAAGCCCGCGGTATTATACATCTTGGCGCTACTTCATGTTATGTCGGCGATAATACCGATTTAATTATTATGAATAAAGCCCTTATATTAATCCGCAATAAACTTATCATGCTTTTAAGGGAATTAGCAAAATTTGCAGATAAATATAAAACATTGCCTACCCTAGCATTTACTCATTTTCAGCCAGCTCAGCCTACTACTGTCGGCAAGCGTGCTTCTTTATGGATGATGGAACTATTATTAGATCTTGAAAGTATAGAACATCAGCTTGAAAACGCAAGATTATTAGGTTCAAAGGGTACAACAGGAACTCAGGCATCCTTCCTTGAATTATTTGAAGGCGATCATGAAAAAGTAAAGATGCTTGATTCTATAATTGCTAAAAAAATGGGTTTTAAAGGCGTATACCCTGTATCCGGCCAAACATATTCTAGAAAAGTTGATAGTCAAATATTAAATATATTATCAGGTATTGCTCAAAGCGCTGCAAAATTCAGCAATGATATCAGGCTTTTGCAGCATCTTAAAGAAATTGAAGAACCATTTGAAAAAGGTCAGATAGGTTCGTCCGCTATGGCCTATAAACGTAATCCTATGCGCAGCGAACGTATAGCTTCACTTTCAAGATATGTTATATCAACAGCTTTAAATCCTGCTATGACTGCATCTTATCAATGGTTTGAAAGAACTTTAGATGATTCTGCAAATAAACGCATAAGCGTACCGGAAGCATTTTTAGCTACTGACGCTATATTAAATCTTTATATAAATGTTGTTGATGGTTTAGTAGTTTATCCAAAGGTAATTAAACAGCATCTTATGAAGGAATTACCCTTGATGGCTACTGAAAATATTATGATGGATGCTGTTAAAAAAGGCGGCGACCGTCAAGAACTGCATGAAGCTATTCGTCTTCATTCTATGGAAGCTGCGAAAATAGTAAAAATACATGGCGGCGAAAACGATTTATTGGAAAGAATCGCATCCGATCCTATATTCATGACATCTATGGAAGAATTGGAAAGATTATTAAGCCCTGAAAAATATGTAGGTCGTGCACCTGAACAAACAGCTGAATTTTTATCCGATTATGTTCAGCCTATATTGGATAAATATTCTGATATAGATAATAATGCAGATGAAATAAATGTATAAATTAATAATATAAATTTATACATTATACATAAAACGGCTCATAAATTATAAAAATATAATATATTTAGGGAGAAATCAATATGGTAAAAGCAATTGTAGGCGCTAACTGGGGCGACGAAGGCAAAGGTAAAATCACCGATATGTTTGCAGCGCAGTCTGATATTGTTATAAGATTCCAAGGCGGAGCAAATGCTGGCCATACCATTATCAATGATTATGGTAAATTTGCTTTGCATCAATTGCCGTCCGGTGTATTTAATGAAAATACTATTAATATTATAGGAAATGGTGTAGCTCTTAATATTCCAGGTTTATTTAAAGAATATAATAGTGTTGTTGAAAAGGGCGTTCCATCTCCAAAACTTATGATATCCGAACGTACCCAAATTGTTATGCCATACCATGTTCTTTTTGACCAATATGAAGAAGAACGTCTTGGCGGCAAATCATTTGGTTCAACAAAATCAGGTATAGCTCCGTTTTATTCGGATAAATATGCAAAAATCGGTTTTGAAATATGCGAATTATTTGATGATGAACAGAGCTTAAAAGAAAAGGTTGAACGTGTTGTTGAAGTAAAAAATGTGCTTATTAAAAATCTTTATAATAAGCCATTGCTTAATGCAGACGAAATATTTAATACTTTACTTGAATATAGGGAAATGGTAAGGCCATATGTTGCAAATACACATGTATTTTTGCGCGACGCTATAAAACAAAATAAAAATATTTTGCTTGAAGGTCAATTAGGCGCATTAAAAGACCCTGACCACGGTATATATCCTATGGTTACTTCCTCTTCCACTTTAGCTGGCTATGGAGCTGTTGGAGCAGGTATTCCGCCATATGCTATCCAAAGTGTTGTAACAGTTGTAAAAGCATACTCAAGCGCTGTTGGAGCAGGTGAATTTGTCAGCGAGATATTTGGTGAAGAAGCAGATCTCATGAGAAATCATGGCGGCGACGGCGGTGAATACGGTGCAACAACAGGCCGTCCAAGAAGAATGGGTTGGTTTGACTGCGTGGCATCAAGATACGGCTGTGAAGCTCAGGGAACAACTGAAGTAGTTCTTACTGTATTAGATGCGTTAAGTTATCTTGATAAAATTCCTGTATGCGTTGCTTATGAAGTTGATGGTAAAATTATTAACGATTTCCCATCAACACCTACTCTTAAAAAATGTAAGCCTGTTTTAGAAGTATTAGATGGTTGGAAATGTGATATCAAAGGCATACGTGAATTTGATAAATTGCCGCAAAACGCTCAAAATTATGTTAAATTTATAGAAAAACAGATTGGTATGCCAATTACTATGGTATCCAATGGACCTAATAGGTCAGATATAATTTTTAGATAAGATATTGTTTTCGAAATATTGCAATACTTTATCTAAAATATTTTAGGAGGAAATTTTTATGTGCGGAATAGTTGGCTATATAGGTAACGAACAGGCAGCACCTGTATTGCTCGATGGCCTAGCAAGACTTGAATACAGAGGATATGATTCCGCTGGAGTTGCTGTATATGACGGAAAAGAAATTGAAGTTGTAAAATCAAAAGGTAAACTTGCTGTACTCAGCGATATGATCCATGGTGGAAAAGATATCAAAGGTACTGTTGGCATAGGTCATACCCGTTGGGCTACTCATGGCGCTCCTTCTGATACAAATGCACATCCTCATCTTAGTCAATCCGGCAGATTTGCTGTAGTTCATAACGGTATTATAGAAAACTATTTGGAATTAAAACAGAGATTAATGAGTAAAGGTATAGAATTCCTTTCTGAAACTGATACAGAAGTTATCGCTCATATGGTTGAATATTATTATAAAGGCGATATTTTTGATACAATGGTAAAAGTATTAAATCGTGTAGAAGGCAGTTATGCTTTAGGTGTTATCAGCGTGGATAATCCTGATGAAATCGTTGCTGTACGTAAAGACAGTCCTCTTATAGTAGGAACATCTGAAAACGGTAATTTTATAGCTTCCGATGTACCAGCTATTCTTAATAAAACCCGCGATGTATATTATCTTGAAGAAAAAGAGATAGTATTCCTTCGTCGTGATGGAGTTGAAATTTATAATTTTGACAGAGAACCTGTTAAAAAAGATTTAACTCATATTGATTGGGATGCAGATGCTGCTGAAAAGGGCGGGTATGAACATTTCATGATAAAAGAAATCATGGAACAGCCAAAAGCTATTGCTAATACAGTTGAAAGCCGTATTAAAAACGGCCGTATTGTATTAGATAATATTACTTTAACTGCTGAACAGATTAAATCATTTGATAAAATTTATATAATAGCTTGTGGTTCAGCTTATCATGCTGGTATGGTTGGTAAATATGTATTGGAACAGCTTACAAGAAAACCGGTTGAAATCGACCTTGCTTCAGAATTTAGATACCGCTCCCCTATTGTCACTGATAAAACGCTTGTTATTGCTGTAAGCCAATCTGGGGAAACTGCTGATACATTAGCTGCTATGAATGAAGCAAAACGTTTGGGCGCACGTACTTTATCCATTGTTAATGTTGTCGGCAGCGCTATAGCAAAACAATCAGATGATGTTATATATACGTTAGCAGGCCCGGAAATCGCTGTTGCTACTACAAAAGCATATTCCTGTCAGTTGGCTGTATTTTATCTGCTTGCTTTGTATATTGCTCAGGAAACTAAGATTATAGACTGTGATAAACTTAATGATATGATAAATGAATTATTGTTAATTCCAGAAAAAGTACAGTCTATTCTTGATAAAAAGGAAGATATTCAATATTTTGCATCCCGTCATTTTGCAGATAAGGATATTTTCTTTATTGGACGAAATCTTGATTATGCAGTATGCCTTGAAGGTTCTTTAAAACTTAAAGAAATTTCTTATATTCATTCTGAAGCATATGCAGCCGGCGAATTAAAACACGGTACAATATCGCTTATTGAAGACGGTACTTTGGTTGTTGCTGTAGCTACAATCGATAGGTTATTTGAAAAGACTATGAGTAATGTTGTTGAAGTTATTACTAGAGGCGCTACTGTTTTAGGCGTAACAAAAGAAACTAAAACAATTATGGCTGATACCTGTAATTTTATTTTCTATGTACCTGAATCAATTGATATTTTTATGCCGTCTTTATCTGTTATCCCATTGCAGCTTTTTGGTTATTATGTAGCTTCTATGAAAGGCTGCGATATTGATAAAAAGAGAAATCTTGCAAAATCAGTCACTGTAGAATAATTCTATTTTCACAAAAGGAAATTTAAAATAATGAAAACTAGCAAAAAATTGATCAAATATATTTCATTGTCATTAACTGCCGGTATTATTTTATTATCAGTTTCAGGTTGTAAAGAAAAAGGTCCGGATGGCGTATATGACCCTAGCCTTGCTTCTTATGCCACTGAAAATAATATTTTAAATGATAATAGCAACGGTAATAATGATTGGTATGCCACCGATTTTCCTGAAGATTCTGATATTTTAAAACAAGGCGTACAAATTTTCAGCAGTACTCAGGATATAAATAAAATCCGCAATTTTTTATCCCGTTCTATTAATATTACTCATTATTTTCCTGAGCGTATAGACGCTGACCGAGAATATTTAAATGAACTTATTAATCAATGCGCTAGTACTCTATGCGGCGAAGGTTCATTTAGTACAAAAACTCCGAATGGTTATACGGTAAGTACTGTTGCTGTCAGAAATTATTTTAATTATTATTTAGGCATTAATATGTCTCAAAATGATATATTTGATCAATCGGTTATGGATATCGGATATGTAAATGTAGAAAATGCTTTTAATCCATATATAATCTGGGATGATACCAGTGTATATTCATTAGAAGATGATAAAATAAAAGCTGTTTCTACTTTTGAATATTTTTTTGATGGCAAGCGATATTTATGCAGCGACGTTAGTGTATTAAGTCCTGGTAAAGAATATGATTATTATTTGCTCGCAAGGGATATTCAAATTATTAATGAATATAATATTTCACAGGATAATGCATATAGTATTGATCTTTCTGATTTAGATATAGAGTCAGCATGGTATAAAAACGCTATAATAAGAGATTTTAATAATGATGGTATAAACGATTTTATTGCTCAAGTGGGTACTACTGAATCTGCTGATGATTTAGGTATGATTTTTCAAAATGGAGCGGACAGCAATAAATATATAATTGATTTAAAAGATAATCTACCTGGTAATATTACTGTATATCCTGGCGATATAAATAATGACAGGTCATTTGAAGTTTTATTATCAATAAAAAATGATACGGCACCTGAAACAGCATATATTTTTGCTGTTAATGCAGATGCTTCATCTATGCTTTTTAATTCATCCAATAATCTTAATGATATATCTTATAATGTTGAATATACCAATGATTATCATCTTAAGATCAGATATGATGCAACATCTTATGAGCAGGATATTGACATATCATTTATAAAAGATGACCCTATCGCGCAAAGAGCATATCAAAGCGCTCAGCTTATTATTGATAATAAAGCCGGTCTTCATATAGGCGATGCATATGATTACCGCTTATCTAATATTGATCAAAATGGACGAACAAATTTAATCTATTCTGTACCGGTTTATGTTGAATCGGCTGATGATGCGTCAATACTTCGTCAAATTGCTCAAATTGATGTTACCGCTCAATATAATGATAATAATTGGAGCATAATTTCTCAAAATGCTTATGCTATTGACAGTATTACATCCGCTCAATAAATTTGTTTATTTGTTATTTTATATATTATAAGTCAATAACAATAAAAAATATAATTTTCTATATATTAAAACTTAATATTTTATACTAAAAAAACCATAAAATCCCTTTTTCATCGCTGTCTAATGTGTTATACTTGTATTATCGAGTATGAAACATTATACAGCGATAATTTTTTTGTTGGATTTTACTCCTTTTTATACATACTAATAATAAAGGGGATGTTATTAATGGATATAAACAAAACAAATGAAACAAAAACTTATAAAATTTTAGAAATCGATCCTTATCTAAAGCCGTTTGAGAGCGATCTTAATCTTCGTATGGATATATATAATAAGACGCTCAAATCGCTTCTTGGCGGCAATGAAAGCCTGGTTGATTTTGCTAATGGATATATGTATTATGGCTTTCATAAAACAGATGACGGATGGTATTACCGTGAATGGGCGCCTAAAGCTGACGCACTGTATTTAATAGGGGATTTTAATAATTGGGATAGAAGCAGCCATCCTCTTACTAAAGATAAATATGGCAATTGGGAAATATTTATAAAGGGTACGGATTCAATAAAACACGGCCAAAAAGTTAAAGTACAGGTAACAGCTAACGGCCGTACTATGGATAGAATTCCTGCATATATACGCAGGCTAAAAAGGAATGAGGAAACCAACTCCTTTGATGGACAAATATGGTATCCGGACAAGCCGTTTGAATGGACTGATAATGGGTTTAAAGCTGCTAAAATATCCAATCCAGCGCTTATTTATGAATGCCATGTTGGTATGGCGCAGGAAAAAGAAGGTCTTGGCACATATATAGAATTTGCTGATAATATATTACCGAGAATAAAAGAAGCAGGATATAATATTATACAGTTAATGGGTATAATGGAACATCCATATTATGCCTCATTTGGTTATCAGGTGTCTTCTTTTTATGCTGCATCAGCCTGGTTCGGTACTCCGGATGATTTAAAATATCTTATAAATAAAGCTCATAATATGGGAATATCTGTACTTCTTGATTTAGTTCATTCTCATTCAACAAAGAATCTAGCAGAAGGATTAAATATGTTTGACGGTTCAGATGATCAATATTTTCATCCAGGACCTATGGGTGATCATCCAGCTTGGGATTCTAAATTATTTCAATATGGACGTCATGAAGTATTGCATTTTCTTTTATCCAACGTAAAATTCTGGATGGATGAATATCATTTTGACGGTTTCCGTTTTGACGGCGTTACAAGTATGCTTTATCATGACCATGGCTTAGGCCAGGCTTTTGACAGTTATGATAAATATTTCAGTATGAATACGGATACAGAGGCTGTTTGTTATTTGCAGCTTGCTAATACTCTTATAAAAGAATATAATAAATATTCAGTTACTATAGCGGAAGATATGAGCGGTATGCCTGGTATGTGTTTACCTGTATCATACGGCGGTATAGGCTTTGATTATCGATTAAGTATGGGAGTACCGGATTTCTGGATAAAAACTTTAAAAGAATGCCGTGATGAAGATTGGGATATCTTCAAAATGTGGCATGAACTTACAACACGCCGTCCTAAAGAAAAAAATATAGGTTATGCAGAAAGTCATGACCAGGCTTTAGTTGGCGATAAAACTATAATATTCTGGTTAGCTGATAAAGAAATGTATTATTGTATGGAAAAGACTACCCATACCCCTATAATTGACAGAGCTATAGCTTTGCATAAAATGATAAGGCTTATTACCATGTCTTTAGCCGGCGAAGGTTATCTATGCTTTATGGGAAATGAATTTGGCCATCCTGAATGGATTGATTTCCCTCGTTTAGGCAATAACTGGAGTTATAAATATGCAAGAAGACAATGGTCTTTAGTTGATAACGGCTTATTAAAATATCAATGGTTAGCGGATTTTGATAAAGCTATGCTTAAAACAGCTAAATCTGGACAAGTATTTGATTCTTCTCCTGAAAATTTATGGATGGATAAAGAAAATAAAATTATAGCTTATCGCAAAGGCAAACTAATATTCTTATTTAATTTTCATCCAGAACACTCTAATACAGAATTTTTTGTTCCAACTCATGCCGCAGGTAAATATAAAGTCGTTCTTTCCACTGATGATCCACAATTTGGCGGTCAAGGAAGAGTTGATAGCAAATATATATATGAATGCAAAAGTATTGATCAACGCGGTCTTGGTTTTAAAATATATATTCCTGCCAGAACTGCTATTGTTTTAAAAGATATATAAAGTTTTTAATTATAACCTCGGGCTTAAAATAAATACAGCGTCCGGTAATTATATTTAATCGGACGCTGTTTATTATATTATCTATAAAATTTAAAGGGAGTATTTACTTCTATAAGCATAATTCTTATAATTAATAGAGAAATATTACTATTTTTTATATACCAATTATTTAGTTATCCTTATGGGGTTCAATATGAATAATGAAAATAATAAGAATAAAAATCAAATAAATGCGTATGATTTCTTTGGATTTCCAGACCGGCAATTAAGAGATGAAGCAAGGCAAATTTTTGATGTAGAAAAGCTTCGCTTAATATCCATTAAAGATGAAGATATGGATATGATTGTTGAATCAGACTACCTTGGACAATATAACGCCTGGATGCATCATATTAATAACTTTTGTTCCCGTGTAGGATTACACTTTTTTCTTATGTATTACCAGTATAAGCAAGAACCTCTTGATATTATTAATATAAAAGAGTTTGCGTCCCCTAAAGGTGCACATAAAATATTTTTTGATACATTTGCAGAGGATACTTCATTATATTTAATCTCATATTTTGATAAGCACTTAGAAATGTTTAATGATCTATACAATTTAAAGCTAAGATTAGGAATTAACCATAATA
>CALWVB010000074.1 GCA_944384895.1 uncultured Clostridia bacterium
GTATGGACAAAGCATACCAGCTATTATTCCTGATACGCTTTCTTCAGCTCCAGACGGGCCTGTTGCTTTTGATAATTCAAATATTATATCCTTTGGTGATATTGACATATTATAAAATACCTCCAAAACTATAAAAGATCAATGTAAAATAATATAATTTCTTTATACTTATATTTTTATCACTTATATTTTTTTAAAACCAGTATAAGCTTAAAATTCATGATATTTGGTATTAATATTGAATCCAGCCTGTATTTTTATAAATTAACATCAAATACCATTTTTTAAGCCTTCCTGCGTATTTATATTTAAACCTCTGTTTATATTCTGTCAAATATAAATTACAGGTTGTTTACCAAATCCTTAAAATGTTTACCTCTTTCGGCAAAGTTTTTATACATATCAAAGCTAGCGCATGCCGGCGACATTGTTACAATATCTCCTGGCACAGCGTTTTCTTTTGCTTTATTAACAGCATCCGACATATTTTCCGCATGTATTATGCGTATATTTTCCGGGGAATAATTCTTAGCTGTTTTCACTGCATTTTCTATTTTAGGAGCAGTTTTACCCAATAATATAAGCGTTTTAACATATTGCGCCGCTATTTCTCCTAATTCATCAAACGGGATATTTTTATCATATCCTCCTGCTATTAATATTACTCTTGTATTAAGGGCTTTTAATCCTGCGATAGTTCTTGACGGGCTGGAAGCTATGGAATCGTTATAATATTTTACTCCGTCAAGTTCCCTGACAAGCTCTATACGGTGTTCTACTCCGCCAAATTCCTGTGCTACCGCTCTTATTGTGCTTATATCAACATATTTCCATGCAGCGCATATGGCCGCAAGATAATTTTCCACATTATGATCGCCTGGGATTTTAATTTCATCTTTATTCATTATAAAAAATTTATTACCGTTTTCTTTATAATAAATATCGCCGTTTTCATCACACCATGCACCCATATCCACTTCATGGCGGCGGCTAAAGGTTTCCACTTTACCTCTTGTACATTGAGCAAAACTATTTGCTATATCGTTATCTTCATTTAAAACAGCAATACCAAATCCATCCTGATGAAGAAGTATGTTCTTTTTAGCGTCTACATATTCCTGCATATCTTTATGAATATCCAGATGGTTAGGAGCTACATTAGTAACAACAGCTATATGCGGGCTTTGCCTCATAGAAATAAGCTGGAAAGAAGACAGCTCTACAACGGCAAAATCCTGCGGCGAGATATTTTGTACGCATGGAAGCAATGGTTTGCCGATATTGCCTCCTGTCCATACCTTATGCCCTTGTTTTTCCAGTAATTTTGCAATAATAGTCGTAGTAGTCGTTTTCCCATCACTGCCTGTTACCGCTATAATCCTTGCAGCGCACATTGCAAAAAATACTTCCATTTCCGAAGTGACTACAGCTCCCCTTTTTCTAGCCTGCTGCAATTGCGGCAAATAATATTTCATGCCAGGCGTACGGAATATAATATCCCCGTCAAGATTATCAAGATAATTTTCTCCAAGACATAATTTTACGCCCTTTTGTTCTAATTCATTTGTTATTTCACCTAATTGTTCCCTTGTATTTTTATCGCATGCTGTAACAATAGCGCCGTGTTCTACTAATTTATCAATAAGCGGACGGTTTGATACTCCTATACCGCATACTGTTATATGTTTCCCATTAATATCATCAAAAAACCGGCGTGCTCTTGTATCCATAATAATATTAGCCTCCAAAAATCATTTTTTTATATGTATATTTTTATAATATTTATTTTAATATGCTTTTGTTTTATAAGCCGTAATATAAATAAATCAGGCCGCTATTAATTATCAAAATGAACAATTATGTTTTATATGGCCTTTTTATATAATAAAATATGTGATTGAGATAACTATTGCCTTATCTATATTAATCTGCATTATATAATAACCCAGAAAATATATAATATAAATAAAGTAATGTATATCTGGTTTTATATTAAGACATTTACAGATAAACGTTACCTTTATATGGGGCGCCTGCGTGCCGCCATATAAATATGGCGGCTGTATGCAAAATAATTTGTTGTGTTAAGAGGCTGTTCTTAAGACAAAATATATGCTGATATTTTTACCCTGCAATAAATCATCAGCCATTATTTTGCTTTTAGCGCATCTTTTTAAGATGCGCTGCGCAGGCGCCCCTTATCAGCGGTACTTTTCCGTATGCTGTTTTTAGTTAGATTCAGGGTATTAGTAAATTTTTTTGTCTGATGTTATTTATATAAACTTTATTCACATTTTAAATTAATATCCAAATATAAACGCTCTTACAATACCGAATATTTCCCTTATCCAATAACATAACATTAGCGGCCAAAAAGCTTCGCTTGATAAAGCCTGAGGATTTATCCCAGCCTCTTTAGCAAAATATTGTCCTCTGAATTGATGATATGGATCTGTAGCTATTACTGCTTGCATCTGCATATTATTATCCTTCATAATTTGTGATGCAAACGCTAAATTTTCCTTGGTATTTATCGACTTATCCTCTTTTATAATCCTATCAGCCGCTATACCCTTTTGAATTAAATAATTATACATAACGTCAGCTTCCGGCATAATCTCATTTTCACCTTTGCCGCCTGTTACAATACATTTTGATGTTGGATTTTCAATTAAATAATTATACGCCGTATCCAGCCTGAGCTTTAATGTAGTACTAGGCTGGTCATTTTTTATATGACAGCCTAAAACAATAACGGTTTTATCAGGTTCAGCTTTATTATTTATTGCTGATATCATCATAAAAGAGATAATTACCGCTCCAGCAAGCATTAATCCCAGAGCGGCAAATATTATGTTAAATATCCATTTTAATATTGTTATACTGTATATTTTTTTAAAAAGTTTAACTGTACTTTTCCAAAATACAGCTGCAAGAAATATTATGGTAAAAGCTATTGCTGGTACAATAACGCCAATATTCACTACATTATAACTAATTGGCAATAAAGAAGTATAGATACATGCGCCTGACATTACTATTATAAATATCCTAAGTATTAAGAATGCTTCTTCACGTATTTTTTTATAAGTATTATAATATGAATATTGATTTAATTTTTCACCGTTCTCATGCATTTAATGATAAATCCCCCGTCATAAATAAACAAATACTTTACATTTTAAATTTATTTTTTATCTTTACTTTTTATAGTTAATATAGTTATCTGCGGAAAAGATAAAATCCTGTCAGGGAAACAATAACCCATACCACGGCTTACATACATAAGCATTTTACCGATTTTATAAAATCCAGCTGTATATTTAGGAAAAAGCGTAAAGCCTGGTCCTAATACTCCGCCGATAAATGGTAAACGTATTGAACCTCCATGCATATGTCCGGACAACATACATTGTGCTCCCCATTTTTCTGGTATCTCCGGTTTTCTTGGATCATGGCATAATACGATATTAGGATTACCCGGTTTTATTTCAGTCATCAGTTTTGATGAATAACCAGGACGTTTTTTATTTCTGCCTGCAAAATACCGGCATGTAAGCCCATATAAATATAATACATTATTTTTTTGGTTAAGTTCACTGTTATTTTTACTGCTTTTTTTATTTTTCTTTTGTTCATCTTCTTTTATTATGCTTATTTCAACATAATCATCATCCAGTATAACAGCATTTAATGATTTTATTTCTTTTATAAATTTATCATAATTTTCTTTATCTTTTTCTCTAAAATCAAGCTCATGATTGCCTAAACAACAAAAAATAGGCATATA
This sequence comes from uncultured Clostridia bacterium, assembly GCA_944384895.1. GTDB lineage: Bacteria > Bacillota > Clostridia > Oscillospirales > Acutalibacteraceae > RGIG7067. The sequence goes on from CALWVB010000074.1 coordinate 3,791, forward strand.
ACTGCTGTTATTAGGACAATCCCAGCTTATACTATTTTGTTTGCCTTCATTTTGAATTTTTTCATTTTCTGATATTTCTATTTGTCTGTAATTATATAAAAATTCAAGAAATGCATTGCCGTTTTTACTAAATCTATCGCACATATCGCCTGTACAGACAATTATATCCGGTTTTTGGCTGAATAATTTTTCAGCCGCTTTTTTATTTCTTCTTCCCCATTTTTTAGAATGTATATCACTTATATGGGCAATACGCAGCCCGTCCATCCATGCAGGATATTCAGGTATATTTAAATTCTCTCTTGATATCAAAAGGATATTACAGCTGATTATATATAAAATTAATACTATTAATATTAATACAGCTATACCTATGATTATATATATCATAAATATCTCCTTAATAAAACTTCATCTTTAAAATATAAGTATATATTACCTAAGCGATTAACTCAATAGCTTATTTCCAATAATAAGCAAACTTTATAACATTTTTTTGCTTTTATTATGTTTTTATAGAAATTATATTTAGCTTATAGTATTGACAAAGGCAAAATTAAATAACACTAAAAGTCCATCTTTTAAGTTATCCTGAATAAAATAATACTCAAATAAAAGCACTGCTGATAAAGAGGGGGCGCCTGCGCAGCGCATCCAAAGGATGCGCTAAAAGCAAAATAATATTTTATAAATTTATAAAAGCTAAAAAATAAAGCTGGTTTTCTTATTATATTTAGTATATTATATGAAAATTATTTTGCATAAAGCAGCCATATTTCATATGGCTGCGCGCAGGCGCCCCCCCTTAAAGCCAGCTTAACCATATGCATCTTTTATAATTATTAATAATTACTTTGTTTATATTTAATTTTACCGCAAATTTTAATATGTGTTGTACTTTTAATGAATACAACTTTTTGCTAAATCTTTAGTTTGCTATTTTATCATTTAGAAAATGCTTGACATGAATACTTAATAGGAGTATCATTATTGATACTGAGTTTCATTATCAATAATGCTATATATAATTCAGGAGGTTGTAATGGATAAAACAATACGATCCACCATGCAGAAAACAGCTATCCTTGATTTTTTAAAAAAACACACAGGCGACCATCTTCCAGCTGACGACATATTAACCGGGCTTTATAATTCTGGGATAAAGGTAGGCAAAGCTACTGTATACCGTTATTTAAACCAGCTTGAAAAAAATGGTATGGTAAAAAAATATACATTATCTCCATCTGCGCCTGCATGCTGGCAATATATAGGTGAACATTCAAACTGTATGAGTCATTATCATTTAATGTGTTTAAACTGCGGCGGAATTGTACATGTTGACAGCGATATACTGCGTGAATTTAATAAATCCATGTTAAATAAAGTTGGTTTTGCAATTGATGATACTAAAACTGTTTTTTATGGTTTATGTAATGATTGCAGGCAAATAAAATCCAATAATGAATCTAATTATCAGTCAGAACAAGCCAAAAACTCCAAATTATAAATATTATACAACAATTTTTATTTAAAAGCACTCCTATAATAAATATTATTTTAATTAATAGGTTTTAACAGTTTATATTATATACGCTCTAATAAGGAGATTTTAATATATATGAAAATATTTTACAAAATAAAAAATTATATTTCTATAATAATATGTCTTGCTTTAATTTTAACATTATTTTCTGCATGTAGTTCGGAGAATAACGATAAAGATACATCAAAATTAAGTATAGTTACCACTATATTTCCAACTTATGATTTTGCAAGAGCAGTCGCCTCAGATACAGCAGATATAACCATGCTTATAAATCCAGGTGTAGAAAGCCATTCATATGAACCAACGCCATCTGATATCATAAAGATCCAATCAGCCGATGCATTTATTTATACAGGGCCAGATATGGAAAATTGGGCTGAGGAAATATTATCTTCCATTAATACACAAAAAGTAAAAATAATAAATTTATCCGAAGAAATAGATTTATTAAAACCTATGCTTGACGGCGGGCATGCACATGATGAAGATATCAGTTCATCTGATGAGCAAACTCATGCACATGAATATGACCCGCATATATGGACCAGTCCTATAAACGCTATTAAAATGGTACAGGAAATAGAAACTGCTTTATGTGAAATTGATTCTGATAATAGCAGTATTTATACAAAAAATGCTGATGATTATATATCTCAGCTCAATGATCTTGATAATAAATTTAAAGCTATAGTAGCTAATGGAGCAGATCGTGAATTAATTTTTTCCGGTCGATTTGCCTTAACATATTTTGCTGCACAATATGGTTTAAAATGCGATTCGGCTTATGACAGCTGTTCTACTGAAACTGAACCTAGCGTTGCATCTATAACAAGGCTTATAAATGAAATAAAAGAAAATAATATTCCAGTTATATATTATGAAGAACTTATTGATCCAAAAGTCGGACGTTCAATAGCTGAACAAACTGGAGCTGAACTTATGCTCTTTCATACCTGCCATAATATCAGTTTAGATGATTTTAATGCAGGTAAAACCTATATAGATTTAATGAATGATAATGCTATAGCCTTGCAGGCTGGATTAAAGAAATAATAAAGCCAATAAACCCATATGAAATATAAAACGTTAATTCTAATTAAAAATTCATAATCTCAATTGTGTTCATCACACCTCATAGATTTTTAATAAAATCCTCCAAATGCCTTGAAAATAAAGAGTTTATCGCAATCAGTCCACCGTATCCCTTTATATGATTTCACACAATGTTACCCTTGTTTTAAACAATCATAAGAGCAAAATCAATGGCAGGAAAATCTCATAACAAGATATAACAAAGTGTGGTAACCGGAGAACTTTAATATATGTGCGAATAGATTATTTTGGAGGATAACACCATGGAAAAATATATTAAAATGTCTTATACAAATAGAAATAAAATTCAAATAATACATTAAATAATACAAATAGAAAAAGCATATTAAGCATATTAAAAATATACTTTTCAATTTATATGGAATCAGAAAATTACCTATCAGGCGGGGCGCCTGCGCAGCGCATCTTTTTAAGATGCGCTAAATGCAAAATAATGGTTGATAATTTATAGCACAGTAAAAATATCAGCATATATTTTGTCTTAAAAACAACCTCTTAATACAACAAATTATTTTGCAAAAAGCAGCCATATTACATATGGCTGCACGCAGGCGCCCCCTTCTAAGGCAGCATCAACTAAAATAGTTGCTATAGAAAATAATAAAAATATTTTACTATTTAGTTATTATATAATTTTGATTAATAAAGCTTAATTCATAAAATAATAAAATTGCGATTTATTATAATATTAAAAACATAGGCAGGGTATAAAAATGGATCAAATTATAATAAAAAAACTTACAATGCAATATGACAGTTATCCTGTAGTATGCGATGTAAGTTTTACAATAAAACAAGGGGAATATGTCTGTATAATAGGGGAGAATGGCGCTGGTAAATCTACTATGCTTAAAGGCATATTAGGATTAAAGCCTATAAAATCAGGTGCAATTTCTATTAATATGCCAAAAGATAAAAAGGCGATAGGGTATATGCCTCAGCAAACGGATATACAGCGTGATTTCCCTGCATCTGTTTATGAAGTTGTATTATCCGGTTGTTTATGCAATAAAAAATTTATCAGTTTTTATAATAAAACCGATAAACAGCGCGCGCTGGACAGCCTTGATAAATTAGGTATTATGAATTTACGCCATAAATCTTACCGTAATTTATCCGGCGGACAGCAGCAGCGTGTGCTGCTGGCGCGCGCTTTAGCATCTAATCCCGGCCTGTTGGCGTTAGATGAACCTCTTACTGGACTTGATCCTGCTGCATCATTAGAATTTTATAGTATGCTGAGAAAAATAAACAAAGAGCAGGGGATTACTATTCTCATGACCTCGCATGATATCCATTCAGCTATGAGCCAATCTGATAAAATATTACATTTATCGCATAAATTAGAGTTTTTCGGTACCCCTGAAGAATATTTAAAAAACGATATAAGCAAAAAATTTGTGAGGTGATATTAAGAGATGTCTTTTTCAGAAATATTTCAATATGATTTTATAGTAAGAGCATTAATAGTCGGTTCTCTTGTATCCCTTTGTGCAGCATTATTAGGCGTAACATTAGTATTAAAACGATTTTCTATGATAGGGGACGGGTTATCTCACGTAGGTTTCGGCGCTTTATCCATTTCAATGGCATTAGGTTTTGCTCCACTTATTTTATCTACCCCTATTGTAATTTTAGCTGCATTTTTATTATTACATATTAATAATAACAGTAAAATTAAAGGCGATTCCGCTATAGCTATAATCGCCAGCGTATCTTTAGCAGCAGGCGTAATAGTAACAAGCGTTACAAGCGGGATAAGCGTAGATGTATTCAGTTATATGTTCGGCAGTGTATTGGCAATAAGTGACAGTGATCTTATAATAACTGTTATTTTATCAATTGTTGTGCTTATATTATACCTTATATTTTATAATCCATTATTCGGCGTTACATTTGATGAAAACTTTTCTAAAGCAGGCGGGGTGAACGTAAGCTTATATAAAATGCTTATAGCATTTTTAACAGCTGTAACAGTTGTAATTGGCATGCGTATTATGGGTACAATGCTGATATCCAGTTTAATAATATTTCCGGCACTGAGTTCTATGCGTATTTTTTCAAGTTTTCGTTCCGTTGTAATCAGTTCCGCCGCTATATCGCTTATATGTTTCCTTGCCGGGTTATATTTATCTTTTATATGGAACCTACCCGCTGGTGCAAGCGTTGTTATGGTAAATTTTGCAGTATTCTGTATTATGTGGGTTACTGGAAAGATAACCCGCCGCACAGCATAATTTAAAAGTCTATTAAACTTTTTATTATCTAAAACCAATATAAAATTAGTAGACAGATATAAAAAATACCGCTGCTGCAGGGGGCGCCTGCGCGCAGCCATATTTTATATGGCTGCTTTACGCAAAATAATTTGCTAAGTTAAAGATGCTGGGCTTTTAAAGAAATATTAGTTTCTCATTTCAACTTAGCTTTTATATTTAAAAAATTATTTTGCGTCCCAGCGCATCATAAAGATGCGCTTCGCAGGCGCCCCCCCTTAAACGGTACTTTTGCTTTGTCTGTTACTTTATTTGTTTTAGTTTTATTATTTATTTTTTGTTTTGAGCAGTTTAATTTATCTCAGTAAACATTATGTGATATTTACTGTTACTTTTTGTATGAGACAGACTGTTCATGTACTTTTTTGAATTTTCTGTTTTTGTTTCTTCTCGCAGTTGCCGGACTGCAATCTATTTTTCAATAAATGGACTTTTCCCCTTCTGTATCACCGGCTTTAGCCTTCTTTTGTATCACTCGCGCCTTGCGCGTGCTTTTCTTTATACAATAAACGTGTGCAGGTTTTATGCACACGTTTTTATTTTTTATTCTTCAATATCATATTCATCTGAATCATCAATATCTTCCAATTGGCCTGATTCAATATCATCAAAGCTGATGCCTTCAATTAAATCTTTAGCTTTTTCATAATCCCTTTTTGATACTAATATATCCGATCCAAATATAGAACCTCCAAAATATAAACGCATAGCTGAGCCGCTGCCACGGTCATTTAATACAAACGGAATATTATTATCATCCAATATACCTTCGATAACTGCTAATTCATAATTACCTGTAACTGAAATAAGATTAATAAGTTCTAAACCTTCATCATGATTTTTCATAATTTTCCCGCTCTCCTTTCTATCCTAGGAGCAAAATAAGATTTATCTTTGATATATAAAAATTCCCCTCAATTGTTATGATATAGCATTGAGAGGAATTTTACAAGCTTATTAATGTTTATTTATTCTTCATTAGAAGTAGGAACACCGCTGAATTTAATAAAATCTTCCAGATCACTTTTTTCTTGAGGCGGTGCAACAGGATAATTTCCAGTAAAGCAAGCGTCACAGAAGCCAATATTTTTACCGCATAAAATCTGTTTTAATGAATCCAGTTCAAGATAACCTAATGAATCAGCGCCCACTTGCTGCCTTATTTCATCAATTGTATAATTAACAGCAGATAAATTTTCTCTTGATGGGATGTCAGTGCCAAAATAACAGGGCCAGATAAAAGGAGGGGAGGATATTCTTACATGTACTTCTTTAGCTCCCGCATCTTTAAGCATATGAACAATTCTAGCACAGGTTGTACCTCTTACAATAGAGTCATCCAGCATAACAACACGTTTACCTTTTACATTGGAATCAAGAGTATGCAGCTTTATTCTTACAGCTGATTCTCTTTGATCCTGTTTTGGTTTTATAAATGTACGGCCGATATAATTATTTTTAACAAATCCTTTTGAATAAGGTATACCCGATTCATATGCAAAACCTAAAGCTGCATCAATACCTGATTCAGGAACGCCAATAACAATATCAGCATCAGCCGGATGCTGCCTTGCAAGCAATCTACCTGCTTCGATTCTTGATTCATGTACTCCAACGCCTTCTATAACAGAATCAGGACGCGCAAAATATATCCATTCAAATATACAATGAGCAGCTTTACCGCCGCACAGTTCATCATATGAAGTAAGCCCGTTTTCATTTGCTACAACTACTTCGCCTGGTTTAACATCTCTGATAAATTCAGCGTCTACAGCATGCAAAGCACAGGTTTCAGATGCAAATACATAAGAACCGTCTTTTTTCCTTCCTATACAAAGCGGCCTGAATCCATGAGGATCTCTTGCGGCAATAAGTTTGCGCGGTGACATTATAAGCAGGCTGTATGCGCCTTCAATTTTTTTCATAGCTTTGCAAACAGCTTCTTCAACCTTACTGCAGGATAAACGTTCCCTTGCAATAACATAAGCGATAACTTCACTGTCGCTAGTTGTCTGGAATATAGCTCCGGTACGTTCCAATTCACGCCTTAGAGCGGCGGTATTAGTAAGATTACCGTTATGAGCTATAGATAAACTGCCTTTAACATAACGCAATACAAGCGGCTGAGAGTTATCACGGATAGATGAACCGGTTGTAGAATACCTGACATGGCCTATACCCATCTGGCCTGGCAAACGGTCCAAATCTTCATTATGAAATACTTCATTTACAAGGCCCATATCGCGGTGATATGATACTATACCATCTTTATTAACCGCCATACCGCAGCTTTCTTGGCCTCTATGCTGCAATGCAAACAAACCATAATATATATCATAAGGAGTCTGATGTTCATTGCTGCTTCCATATATTCCGAATACGCCGCATTCTTCATGCAGCCCATCAAAAGGCAAATATTTTTCTGTCATATATTTTTACCCCGCTAAATTAAAAATTCTTTGCTTTTAATTATATTTTTTCTATATAAATGTTATTCAAATAGCTCAAGCCGCAAAAAAGTTATATTAATAAACTCATCTTTATAAAAACAGAATAAAGTGAAATACTGTTGCCGAAAAAGGGGCGCCTGCCAAGCGCATCTTTTGATGCGCTAAGATGCAAAATAATTTTTTTAATACGAAATCTAAGTTAAAATGAGAAACTAGTATTTACTTAAAACCCCAGCATCTTTAACTTAGAAAATTATTTTGCATAAAGCAGCCATATTTTATATGGCTGCGCGCAGGCGCCCCACTTTTTAATGTAACGCAACCTGAAATGTTTTAATTATATATATCTATTTTTATGGCTTATTACTTTGTATTTTTAATTTCTTTTTATATAGCATATTTTTATAAATTATTTGCCAAGGCCTATTCTTTTAAATACTTCGTTATAAGCTTCTTCAACGCCGCCTAAATCTCTGCGGAAACGGTCTTTATCGAGCTTTTCATGGGTATTTATATCCCATAAACGACAGGTATCCGGAGAAATTTCATCGGCAAGTATAATTTCACCAGATGGCAAACGGCCAAATTCAATTTTAAAATCAACCAATTCTATACCGATTTTTTCAAAAAATTCTTTAAGGCCTTTATTTACTTTATATGTTATATCAGCTATTGTATCAAGATCTTCTTTTGATGCAAGACCTAATGCGATAATATGTGAATCATTTATCATAGGATCGCCAAGGTTATCGTCTTTAAGGCAATATTCTAAAGTAGGCACTTTAAGCTGAGTTCCTTCAGCTACGCCAAAACGTTTGGAAAAGCTGCCTGCTGCAATATTGCGCACAATTACTTCTAAAGGCACAATGGATACTTTTTTTACAGCAGTTTCCCTATCGCTTAATTCCTTAACATAATGAGTTGGTATACCGTAGGTTTTTTCAAGATATTGGAAAAGCAAATTTGACATACGGTTATTTATAACGCCTTTACCAACAATCTGGCCCTTCTTTTTGCCGTCAAATGCTGTTGCATCGTCTTTATAATCGACAATATAAACATTTTCATCATCAGTAGTATAAACCTTTTTAGCTTTGCCCTCATAAAGAAGTTCTAATTTCTGCATTAGCTTTTTACCTCCGGTTTTATAATATTTTTTTATATTAACAAAAATTTCCTTTATAAAATAATTATTTTTAAACTATATTTTAATATAGTTTTAATCATATAAAAACCGCTAATCCCCCATCTTAAACAATAATAAGAATGGGGGATTATTTATACCGAAAAAAATATTTCCGGAATAAAAAAATCATATTAATTATACTCTTTTTCTACTAATTATGCAACATGCCATATTCAATATTTTTTGGTATATTAACATCATTTTGGTGTGTACATATTGGCAAATATATAGTTAAATTCAGGCTGTAATTTAAAATATTTCCCGTCCAATACTTTATTTATATTATCATTAAAATCTTTATAATAAATTTTTATATTATATTTTTCTTAGTATATAAATCTGCTTTTTATGAAGATATCGTATCATTAACAGGTATATCCTGATTAAAAATAATATCTGCTATTTTATTTAAATCTGGACATAATTGATGTGCTGTCTCCATATCAGGCGGATAATAACCAAAACGTTTTTTCCTTTGTATTGGATTAAACGTAAAATTGCTTATCGGCGCTGAATTATCCCATTTTACTCTATCAAGCGGTATCCCTTTTCGTATTAAATCAGTATATATCCCTGCTCTGTTAATATCTCCTATTAATATATATCCTTTTAATTTATTATCTTTTATAACAAATTTTCTATATCTCATATCATTTGACGTTATAGTTGATATATAACCATCCTCTTCTGATGCATTTATAAGCCCGCAGGTTACTATATTAAATCCAAAAAAATCAATAGTATTCATAGCAAATGCCCCGTCAAAGCATTTATTTCCGCCTGCCATAGCATTGCCTGCTATTTTACCTTGCATAACTGCATTAGGCCATAAAGACATTGTTTTTACTGAATTATCCAATATATCTATACTTTCAGTACAATCTCCTGCTGCATATACACCTAGTATACTTGTCATTTGTCTTTTATTAGTTTTTATACCCCGTCCAATATCAACACCCATCTGTTTTGCAAGCTCAATATTAGGTCTTGCGCCAACTGCCATTATAAGTATAGAACAATTAAGCTGCCTGCCATCTTTTAAAATTACTCCGGTTATTTTATTATCTTTACAAACAGCTTCAATTACAGTATTTTTCGTATAATAATTTATACCATGCTTTTTTATATGTTTACCTATTAAATCCCCTGCTGACTTATCCAGTATACTAGCAAGCAATCTGTTAGATAATTCGCATACTGTTACGCTTTTGCATATTTTTGATAAGATCTCCGCTGCCTTTAATCCAATTAATCCTCCGCCTATTATAACCGCGTCTGTATTATTATTTACTGCATTTCTTATATCACAGCTTGACTGCATATTAGAAAAAGTATAACAATTTTGTTTATCTTTAATACTCTTTATATTCGGTATAAACGGTATACTTCCTGTAGCTAATAATAATTTATCATATTTTAATTGTTCGCCTGTTGATAATAAGACCGTATGTGTATTTGTATCAATTTTTTGAGTCTTTACTCCAATGACTGTATTTATATTATTCCTTTGAAAAAAACTTTTATCTTTATAAAATATATTATCTAAAACAACTTTATTCTTTAAATAATCTGATATAAGCAGATGGGAATAAGCAGGAAAATCCTCTTGAGAGATAATAGTAATTTTTCCAGTTATATCAATTTCCCGTATAGCTTCTGCTGCTGATATACCAGCAGCTGAATTACCTATTATCACATAATTTCTATCTTTCATAGCTTACTTCCTCCCTTAACATATATAAATGCGTTATTGGAATTTTTTACGCATACAGCCTGTTCTTTATTTAATACAAATATTGTATTATAAAATCAATTTTATCTGCTTTTATAACTATATAAATATATATAATACTTTCGTTTTTTTCATTATTAAGTACTTTCCCATTTATTATATCTTTTTATACAAAATTTTTTTATAATACAGTTTTGTAAATTGCTAAATCAAGTTATAATTTTCCCTCCTTATAATCTATTATATCAAGAGTTGCCCTTTCAGTAAAATTTATATAAAAATCTTTAAAAAATCAGTACTATAAGCTATAATACTATGATTTTTCAATAAAAAATGATATATATACGAATTGTACTATAACGAAATAATTATACCATGCAATCCATATCAGCAGCAGGTGATAAGTTTGCTCTTTAATTAAAACAAGCCCTCAGATTTATATAATAAGCTCACCAGTTTTTAATATATAAATAACAACTTATGTGTTTTATGCTGGCAGGTATATTAAAAAATTGCATTTAGTTGTGAAAATTTATAATCTCCCACAACTAAATGCAATATATAAACATATCTATAAAATTAATGACAAGCGTATTAAATTAAAAGGCATTTTTGATTCTATCAATAGCTTTTACAGTATTTTCAGCAGAACCAAAAGCAGTTAAACGGAAATAACCTTCACCAGATGGGCCAAATCCACTGCCAGGAGTACCGACAACCTGAGCTTTATTTAAAAGCTGATCAAAAAATTCCCAAGAAGTCAGATTATCCGGAGTTTTCATCCAAATATAAGGAGCATTAACGCCGCCCCATACCTTAAATCCAGCAGCTTTTAAACCTTCACGGATAACTTTTGCATTATTCATATAATAGCCGACCGATTGTTTTATTTCTGCTTTTCCTTGTGGAGTATAAACAGCCTCAGCAGCTTTTTGAACAATATATGGCACGCCGTTAAACTTTGTAGATACTCTTCTTGACCATAATGAATTAAGTGATACATTACCGCATTTTAATTCTTTAGGTACAATTGTAAAAGCACATCTTGTACCTGTAAAGCCTGCATTTTTAGAAAATGAACGGAATTCTATAGCACATTGCTTAGCTCCATCTATTTCATAAATAGAATGTGGTAAATCTTCTGTAATATATGCTTCATATGCAGCATCATAAAGTATAAGAGATTTATTATTTAATGCATAATCCACCCACATCTGTAATTGATCTTTTGTTGCATGAGTACCTGTTGGATTATTAGGGAAACAAAGATAAATAACATCTGGTATTTCAGTTGGAAGCGATGGTATAAATCCATTTTCTTCAGTACATGGCATATATATAAGATTATCCCATTTGCCATCTTTACCATAAAAACCAGCTCTGCCTGCCATAGCATTTGTATCAACATAAACCGGATAAACTGGATCACATACCGCAACTTTATTATCAAGGCCTAATATATCTCCAATATTACCGCAGTCTGATTTAGCTCCATCACTTATAAATATTTCATCAATATCTAATTTAATACCGCGTGGGATATAATCATTTTCAATTATAGCCTGTCTTAAAAAATCATAACCATGTTCCGGGCCATAACCTCTAAATGTTTCTGCTTTACCCATTTCATCAGTTGCTTCATGTAATGCTGTTATTACTGATTTTGTTAAAGGTAATGTTACGTCTCCTATACCAAGCCTGATTATTGATTTATCAGGATTCTCCTGGGTATATTTATTTACTCGTTTAGCAATATCACTGAATAAATAACTTCCCGGTAACCTTAAATAATTTTCATTAATTGTAAACATTAATTTTATCCTCCTTTTTAAGGAAACTTTTTGAAAAAAGTTTCCTTAATATCCTTCAAAAACTTTAAGGGTTTATCGTTCCCTGTTCTGCCCTGCTTAAAGCCATCTCTTATACTATACCCTTATCTTTCCTTTTGCCTAGTATATCTTCTTTCGCTCTCTTTTACTTAACACTATTTGAAACAGCTCACTTATTATCCTTCTAAAACTTTAAGTTCTTATCTTTTCCTGTTCTGCCCTGCTTAAAGCCATCTCTTATTCTATCCCTTGTCTTTCCTTTTGCCTAGCTACACATTTCATTACCCTTCGTTTGCCGTCTGCTCTCAATTTCATTTTCCTTTTTTGAAAAAGTTTCCTTATTATCCCCCAAAAACTTTAAGGGTTTATCGTTCCCTGTATTGCCCTGCTTAAAGCCATCTCTTATACTATACCCTTATCTTTCCTTTTGCCTAGTATATCTTCTTTCGCTCTCTTTTACTTAACACTATTAAAACAGCTTACTTATTATCCCTCTGTAACTTTAAATTCTTATCTTTTCCTGTTCTGCCCTGCTTAAAGCCACTTCTTATTCTATACCTTATCTTTCCTTTTGCCTAGCTACACATTTCATTATCCTTCGTTTGCCGTCTGCTCTCAATTCCATTTTCCTTTTTTGAAAAAAGTTTCCTTAATATCCCCCAAAAACTTTAGGTTCTTATCTTTCCCTGTATTCCCCTGCTTAAAGCCACTTCTTATACTATACCCTATTTCCCTTTTTTGCCTAAGAGTACATGTAACAAGTAGCATTTTCTATATTGTTTAAAGATTAATATCTGGTATTATCTCATATCTTCCTATGTTAATTTATTTTTTATTAATCTTGTGGTTCGTCAATTTCGCCTTCGAATACAAATTCAGCAGGACCTGTCATAAATACTCTGCCGTCATCAAGCCATTCAATAAATAAAGAACCGCCGTTTAATATTATCTCAGCTTTACGATCAGTAAGGCCGCATTCAGCTGCAGCAACTAATGTTGCGCATGAACCTGTACCGCATGCCATAGTTTCACCAGCGCCGCGTTCCCATACTCTCATACGGATACGGTCCGGAGCTTCTACTACGCAAAATTCAGTATTTACCCTTTCTGGGAACATTTCATGATTTTCAAATAATGGACCTATTTTTTCTATATTAAGATCTTGTACATCATTCATAAATACAACTGCATGAGGATTCCCCATAGAAACACAGGTTACTAAATATAATTTTCCTCCAACAGTAATCGGTACTTTAATAGATGAACCTGTAGGGCTTATAATTGGGATATTTTCAGGAGTTAAAATAGGTTTGCCCATATCTACTCTGACATTTTCCACCTTATTTTCTTTATCAATAAACAATTCCAGATGTTTTATACCTGCTAAAGTATCAATATCAATATTGGTTTTATTTGTCATACCTTTTTCATATACATATTTTGCTACGCATCTAATAGCATTTCCACACATTTGTGCCTGTGAACCATCTGCATTATACATTTCCATATAAAAATCAGCTTTATCGCTTGGTTTTATAAGTACAAGTCCATCAGATCCTATACCTGTATGCCTATCGGAAAAATACAGCGCACATTTACTTGGATTATTAACTTTTTCTTCAAAACAATTAATATAAATATAATCATTGCCTATACCATGCATCTTAGTAAAACGCATAAAACCAATCCCCTTTTCCATAGCAGCATATAAAAAATTTTTTCAAATAATCCTATACTATTATAATATATGATAAATAAATACTTTACTCGCTATTATATACAAACTTACCCATGATATAATAGTGAAAATATACTATATAGTATACAGGAATTAATATCATATTGCCAATAATTTATTCGTAAAAAATAATTATCAATTTGTTGTTATTTATGTAAATAACGCTTTAGTAAACACATTATAAGTAATATAAATCAGATTATTTTATATTATAAATCGTCCAGTTGATATTTTATTAAACTCATAGAATTATAAAATAACCCAGCAATAAATAATACATCCCAGCTAAATAGGGGGGCGCCCGCGCAGCGCATCCTTTGGATGCGCTTAATGCAAATGCTTTATAAAAAATCATAAATAAAAAAATTGTAACTATGCATTTGCAAACGCGGCTGAAAGCCGCTCGCGGGCGCCCCCCTTCTGCTTTAAGGTAATGCAGCTTATATATTATAAATAATAAATATAGTTAATTTATATTTAGTATAATTTGTTTATTTAGTATAACTTTTCAAAACTTATTATTATATTCATAACTCAATATACCGTTACATATAAATAATGATAGCTGATATTATTTTAATGGAGGCGGTAATGAAATGAGGAAAAGAAAGCGCAGGATAAGCCTTCCTAAAAAGACCATACCGGCAATATTTTATACTGCTATGATAGCTATGGCAATATTAATTATTCCAATACTTGGTAAGTTATCCTATCCCGCAATAGCAGCTACAGCTGGACTTACTCTTCCGGAAGGCGGCAAACAGTTATTATTAAAAGAAATGTTTGGTTCTGCAGCAACACCCTCACCGATATTAGGTGAAAATGCTGATGATTTACCTGCTATTATGACGCCTGGTACACAAAGTCAAAATCCAGAGCAATCCAGTACCGTAATATCCAATATAACTGATGTACAATTAGCTGATCCCCCTGATATACCAGATGAACAAAAAAGAAATATATCAGAACAGGTTATAGGGAAATCCGGATTGAATTCGGGAAATGTATGGATAAAAAATTCTACAGGTAAAACTATTGATATCCCTACTTTATTAAATGCCCGGCCTGATATATACATAGAAAAGAACGATCAGCCTCAAGTGCTTATATACCATACACATACAACTGAATCATATTTAAATTATGATACTGGATGGTATGACAGTAAAGGTACTTCCCGTTCAGGCGATACTTCTTTAAATATGATTGCAGTCGGAAACCAGATAGTTAACCAATTGGAAGCTGCTGGAATAAAAACTATACATGATACAAATGTATATGATTCGCCTGCATATACAGGCGCATATTCCCGTTCAGCTAAAACTATACAGGATTATCTTAATCAATATCCTTCCATACAGGTTGTATTGGATATACATAGGGATTCTATGACTCAGGATGACGGTACAAAAATCAAGCCTACAGTTGAAATCAATGGTAAAAAAGCTGCTCAGATTATGATAATATCCGGCTGTGAAAGTGAAAAGAGTCTTCCTAATCCTGATTGGGAATATAATCTTAAATTTGCAGTAAGATTACAAAATCAGCTTGAAACCGATTATCCAGGTATAACACGGCCTATTAATTTTATGATAGCTCAATATAACCAGCAATATTCTCATGGCGGTTTGCTGATAGAAGTAGGTACTGACGCTAATACTATTGCTGAATCAGTATATACAGGACAATTATTTGGTCAATCGCTTGCTAAAGTTTTGGATGGTTTACAGGGTGAATAATATACAAATACTCATAAAACATTCCATAATTATTTTTTAAATAAAATTTCTTAATAATCCTCCGGTTAAATCTTATTATAAAAAGGCGCTGTAAAATTTTACAGCGCCTTTTTATATTTAACTTTAAGTTTATATTTTATTAATCTTATTAATTTAGTAAAATACCTGTTTAATTCCAGATTTATGTATTTATTTTTTATTAAAATACAATAATATTTATACAAAGTAATAAGCTTTAAGAAAGGATAAAAATAGCTATGGAAAATAAAATAGCTCGTTTACGTATATTTACAATAGGATTAATTGCTACTACCTGTATGTTATTAGTATTTTTCGGTATAGTAGCAGTAGACGCCAATACAGCTTATACAGGTTTTGGCGAACAGAATATTGTTTTGCCGTCTTATGATTTTGAAAGCGGTATAATAACCGGGCGTATTCTTGGCAGTGATTATACAATAACATTGCCTGATGGAAATAGTATGGAAAATATGGCCAATACATTATATATGTATTTACCGCCTCCTATAAAAGCTGCATATGAAGCTATTGTCGGATATGTGCCTCAAGTATAACAGGACCTATTCTTATTAACCTAAAATTATTTCAAAAATATCCCAGGTTTTATAACTTCATATCAGCAAATCTTATCTCTGTAAAGCTTACGCTGCTGCAAAAATTTCATATGTTATGTGTTTCATATTAACAGGCCTTATCCAATAAATCTTATTATACCGTAAAATACCGCAGTATATATGCCTTAAGTATAGCAGACATTGACTTATTATACCAATTGGTTATAATAAAATTTAATATTAACATTATGTAGATTCAATTAATATAGCATTTAAATTAAATTATATAATAATATTGATTTATTAGACTATTACCTATTTATATAAAAGGCTGTGATAACTTTATATGTTCAGAATATTCGGATATTTAAAATATTATAAAAAAGAAGCTATATTAGGCCCTTTATGTAAGCTTATTGAAGCAATATTTGAATTAATTGTACCGCTTGTAATGGCTAATATAATTGATATTGGCATAGCAAACGGAGATAAAAGGTATGTATTTTCACATGGCCTTTTAATGGTACTTTTAGGTGTATCCGGCTTATTATTTGCTATTGTATGTCAATATTTTGCTTCAAAAGCATCACAAGGCGTAGGTACAAGGCTTAGAAATGATATGTTCAAACATATAGGGGAGTTATCATATACAGAAATTGATAAAATTGGTACGCCATCGCTTATAACCCGTATAACAAATGATATAAACCAGGTCCAGGTAGCTGTTGCTATGCTTATACGGCTTGTTGTACGCGCACCTTTTCTTATAATAGGGTCTATAGTTCTTTCAATGATGATTGATATAAAATTATCTTTAGTCTTCCTTATAGCTGCGCCTTTAGTAGCTATTGCGCTTTATTTTATAATGACCCGTTCGTCAAAATTATATCGGATTATACAAAAAAAGCTTGATAAAATTTCTTTAATTACCCGGGAAAACCTATCCGGTGTAAGAGTAATAAGGGCATTTTCCAAACAAAAGGATCAGGAAGAACGTTTTGATAACGCTAATGATGATTTTTTAAAATCATCAATCAGAGTTGGTAAAATCAGCGCATTATTAAATCCTATTACTTCAGCTATAATAAACTTTGGTATAATCGCAATAATCTGGTTTGGCGGTATCCAGGTAGATTCCGGTTCACTTATGCAAGGCCATATCATTGCTTTTGTTAATTATATGACTCAAATATTATTAGCCTTAATAGTTGTAGCAAATTTAGTTATACTTTTTACAAAATCTTCAGCTAGTGCAGCAAGAATAAATGAAGTATTTGATTTAATCCCAAGTATAAAACAGGGGAGTATTGATAAGGTAACTGATATAAATAAATCTACGCCAAAAATAGAATTTAAAGATGTTACTTTTTGTTATTCCGGTTCATCTGAACCATCTTTAAGCAATATATCAATAAAAATATACCCTGGTGAAACTATTGGGATAATAGGAGGTACTGGATCAGGTAAATCTACATTTGTAAATCTTATTCCACGGTTTTATGATGTAACACAAGGTGAAGTTTTAGTGGATGGGATAAATGTTAAAGATTATAAATTTAAAACATTAAGAAATAAAATCGGTATGGTTCCGCAAAAAGCTGTATTATTTTCCGGTACTATTATGGATAATATGCGATGGGGTAAAGAAAACGCTACATTAGATGAAATAAAACGTGCAATTAATATAGCTCAGGCTTCAGATTTTATAGAAAATTCCCCTGAAAAATATGATACCCTAATTATGCAGGCAGGTAAAAATTTATCCGGAGGCCAAAAACAACGTCTTACAATAGCACGTGCGCTTGTATCCAATCCTGAAATACTTATATTAGATGATTCTGCTTCAGCTTTGGATTATGCTACTGATGCAGCTTTACGGCAAGCGCTTAAATATAATACAAAAAATATGACCGTTATTATGGTATCCCAACGCGCAACCTCAATAAAACATGCTAATAAAATCATTGTACTTGATGATGGTATTGCTGTAGGTATCGGTACTCATGATGAACTTCTCAAAACCTGTGAAATATACCGCGACATCTGCGGGTGGCAAAGTGCCACTCCAAAACGAGGTGGCGGAGCAGCTCCGCTGCAAAGCGGATGAGACCCGCTGCAAAGCCACGCAGTAGTTTCACCAGAATAATTCCCAATCTCCACGCGGCCGGCGGCAGAGAAGTTCCGCTGCAAAGCGGGTGAGACCCGCTGCAATGTCGCGGGAACGGCAATGTGCCGCTGCAATGTCGTGGGGTAGTTTCGCCAGAATAATTACCCATCTCCACGCGGAAATTTTTGGTATGTATCAAATATTAATTCTCAACTTAACCACCATCATTGATGCTGACCAATACGGATAAATGTTCCTATTAAGACTCTTTCACTAAAACGCTACCCATATATTAGGCGTCGCAGACTTCGCGGCTTTGCCGCGAGCCATTTCGCGCCGCCCAACATGCGGGTGAGACCCGCTGCAAAGCCACGGGGCGGCAATGTGCCGCTGCAATATCGCAGGATAGTTTCACCAGAATAATTGCCCATCTCCACGCGGAAATTTTTGGTATGTATCTAATATTAATTCTCAACTTAACCATCATCATTGATGCTGACCAATACGGATAAATGTTCCTATTAAGACTCTTTCACTAAAACGCTACCCATATATTAGGC
>CALWVB010000075.1 GCA_944384895.1 uncultured Clostridia bacterium
AGATATAACTGTTCTATCATTGATTTGTATGACAGATCAGCAGTAGCATCTGTTAATAGTAATTATATAAATACAGAATTAGCAATAGACACCCTTAAAAAGGCCCTGGAACAGGAACATTATCCCCGGGTAATCCTGCATTCGGATCAGGGAGTACAGTTTACTTCCTGGGAGTTTGTTAATTTCTGCAAAGATAACAATGTAACTCAAAGCATGAGTAAGGCAGGCTGCCCTTATGATAATGCGCCTATGGAGAGATTCTATAACACTTTTAAAAGTAATTTTTATAATGTGACTTCATTTTCAAGTATTGAAATGATGGACGGGCTTACAATGAAATATATCAACTGGTACAATTATGTTCGGCCTCATTCATACAATAATTATTTAACACCTATGGAGGCACGTCACAGTTAGATATTTATCGAACAAAGTGTTACAAAAATGCTTGACCAGTACAACCGCTATGTTTGATTATATGACCGCACAGGAAGCTGCCGAAAAGTGGAATATATCATTAAGGTGGGTACAACGGCTATGCAAAGAAGAACGGATTAAAGGTATTATGAATGTTAATCGTGTTTGGCTTATACCAAAAAATGCAGAGAAGCCGATAAATAGGAGAAAGAAGAACAATAAGAAATGAAAAAGAAATTTTGGGCAGTTGCAACTGTCAGTTGACATATTGAATGGTACGGATTGGTGGTTAGCAACTTAATAAATCACTAAAATATGAGTATAACAATCACATTAACGAGGAGGATAAATTATGATTTTTGCTGACAAGCTTATTCTGTTGCGAAAAAAAGCAGGTTGGTCGCAAGAGGAGTTAGCTGAACAAATGAATGTGACACGACAATCTGTCTCGAAATGGGAGGGTGCACAATCTGTTCCAGACCTTGAAAAAATGATACGCCTTTCCGAACTATTTGAAGTAAGTACAGATTATTTACTTAAAGATGAAATTGAAGAAGCCGAGCATATAAATCCGTCCAATGATATGCCATCATTAAAGCGTGTTTCTATGGAGGAAGCAAATGCTTTTCTTTCTGTAAAATCAAAGACAGCTAAAACAATAGCGTGTGCTACTTTTTTGTGTATCTTATCTCCGATAGCTCTTTTGGTGTTGAGTGCAATTAGTGAAAGTACGGCAGGTGGCTTGAACGAAGATATTGCTGGCGGAATTGGAATGATTATTCTTATTATTTTTGTGGCAATGGCTGCTGTAATGTTTATATCAAGTGGTAGCAAAACTGCCCCTTTTGCATATTTGGAAAAAGAAAAGTTTGAAACCGAGTATGGCGTGAGTGGAATGATTAAAGAACGCAAGGCACGATACAAAGATTTGCACGCAAAGAATAATATTTCAGGAACTTGTTTGTGTATTACTGCCTTAATTCCTCTTTTTGTCGGAGCAATAATTGACGCTGATAACGACCTATTTCTAATAGCTATGCTTTCCCTTTCGTTTCTCATTGCAGGCGTAGGTGTGATTTGTTTTATTAAGACGGGTATCATATGGGCGAGCTATGAAAAACTTTTGCAAGAGGGAGAATATTCTAAAGGGAACAAGGAAAAACCGTCTATTGCGGTTGCTGTATATACTGCTTATTGGGTAATTGCAGCAGCAGTATATGTGGGATACAGTCTATCATCAAATAATTGGGGGCAGAGTTGGATAATTTGGGTTGTTGCGGCAGTAATATTTCCTGCTATCATTGCAATTACTAATGCCTTTGAGAAAAAATCAAAATGAAATTAGAATGGCTATTATGCCCTATTTGTAAATAGCAAAACACGCCTTCAATTACGGAACAATACCGAACTAAAAAATTTCCCCCTCTACTGTCCAAAGTGCAGACAGGAAACATTGATTAAAGCTAAAAATATGCAAATAACTGTTCTTATGTATTGGACATAATCAGCGAAAAAATGATTTCCTGCTTAAACATGGGATTCGCTTTCTATGGTAAAGACATATATGAGGTTTTGCGGTAAAATTTTATTACAACTAAAGAGGAGGTAAATTACATGGATATGGTAAAGATAGGGAGCTTTCTCGCAGAGCTTCGCAAAGAACGAAAACTTACACAGGCTGAATTGGGCGAAAAACTTGGTGTTACGAATAAAACAGTTTCCAGATGGGAAACAGGAAGCTATATGCCGCCTGTGGAAGTACTGGAGGAACTTAGCAATCTTTATGGTTTAACCATTAATGAACTCCTGAGTGGTAGAAAATTAACTGCAGAGGAGTATAGAGAAATGGCAAAATCGAATATCAGAGATACACTTAAAGCAAGCACTTTTGAACTGAAAGAAAAGCAGATGTTTTTCAAGAAAAAATGGCGCAAGGAACACATTTCAACAATTATTACCTGTACAGTTGCATGGATTATTTTAATGGTTGCATTGAAAATTCAGGGAGTTGAGATATATCTCTGTGGCACCGTTGGCGGTATACTTGCAGTTCTTTATTATGTAAAAGAACATATTTATGGTGGTAAATGGAACGAATACAACGGTAATTTCGATAATAAATAGGAAAAGTTGGTCGGTACTATAGTACCTAATCTCTGTTTTTGGCAACGGTAATTATATGCTGAATAGTTGTGAAAAAACAAAAATGAAAATAGTTTGGAGGACAACAGTTGAATAAAAGTAAATGGATACTATGCCCTGTTTGTAGTAGTAAAACAAGGTTACAGATACGAGGAGGTACTGAGCTAAAAAACTTTCCTCTCTACTGTCCGAAGTGTAAGCAGGAAAGTTTGATAAATG
>CALWVB010000076.1 GCA_944384895.1 uncultured Clostridia bacterium
CCTTACTGAAAGTTATGCCAAACAAATAGGTGCGGATTATTATGCTAAAGATGCTCAGGCCAGTGTAAATATCGCAAGAAAAGTGTTTGAAAAATAAAAACATTTTAATTATTACTGTTATTTTAGCAATATATAAACAAAGCTATATTATCCTAAATCAAACAATATATAAAAATATGTAATATAGCATCTCTGGTTACGTTACCGCAAAAAAGGGGGCGCCTGCGTGCAACCATATTTCATATGGTTGCCGAATGCAAAATAATTTGCTATATAAATATGATGGGTATTTAAGGGAATATTAGCTTCTCTTATTAACTCAGCCTAAATATTTAAAAAATTATTTTGCGTAAAGCGCATCAAAGATGCGCTACACAGACGCCCCCATAAATGGGACTTTTACATTATCTGTTGCTTTTTTTATTTTAGTTTATTATTTATTCTTTTGTTTTCAGTGATTTAAATTATCTTAGAAAATACTATAATTTGAAACATATATTTTTCTAACTGCAAAGCTCATGTTTTATATGAGCTTTGCATTTTTTATGTATTTAAATTCCTATTTTTTAAAATTGCTGATAATATCAATCAGATCGCATTAAAAACAGGTGATAATAATAAAGAAATGCACATTTGTTATAGCAATCACACAAAGGTTACCGATTGCCTGACAACGGAGCGCCTGCAAGCAGCCATATATGGCTGCTTTATGCAAAATAATTTATTATGTTTAAGATGATATTC
Source organism: uncultured Clostridia bacterium (assembly GCA_944384895.1). GTDB lineage: Bacteria > Bacillota > Clostridia > Oscillospirales > Acutalibacteraceae > RGIG7067. Next base: position 745 of record CALWVB010000076.1, read on the forward strand.
TTAAAGCAATAGCTGTTTATATTCTTACCCTATCTTATTTTCTTAGCTATTATTTTGCGTGCGGCGCATCTAAATGATGCGCCGGGCAGGCGCCCCCCTCATTAACGATACCTATCATATTTTTAGTAATTTTGGTTTTAATGCTTATTTTATAATATAGATATAAATACACTTTTACTTATATTTTTGTATTATTAAAATGATGTTTAAAAAATATTTATTTAAAATAATATAAAACAAAAAAGCCTCCTGTTATTTCAGAAGGCTTTACAAATATCTGCTATTAAATTTACATATAATAAGAACCTAATTTATAAACAAGGCGCAAATTATTTGACAAAGATAATTAAAGCGTCAAGGACAATAGTCAAGATAAAAAAAGCAATAGCAATATATTTTGTTGATCTTTCAAACATAGAATCAACATCACGAGCTTTATTCTTGCCAAGGAAAGAATCAGCGCCACCTGCTATAGCTCCGGAAATACCTGCCTGACGGCCTTGCTGGAGAAGAACTACAGCTATAATTACTATAGAGAAAAATAACAGTACTGCTCCAAATACAATCTCCAATACGCCCATATTTGCACCTCCGATTTCATTAATCACATATTGTTACTAAAGTATTTTACCATATCCTTTTTCAATATGCAATAACTATTTTTAAATTTAGATACATATTTTTCAATAAATTCTAATAAAATAATATAAATTAAGCTATTTGTTTTATATTAAACAACGTATAATTGGCCTTATTTGTATAATAATAACAGAGCATCGTAAAATTCATAGGCGTTTGTTATATTTTACGTTGTATTACCGATAGGATGATTTTTTAAAAACCGTCCTATCGGTATTCTTTATTTATACAATTTTACATCATACTGATTTGTTCACCTATATCCTCGCCTTTTGCAAGCCTTCCTAAAGCCGGCAAAGTTTTTGTTCGGTAATAATCAGGATTTTTTACCATATTTTCAGTCAAAATTTTAGCCCATAAAACCGACTGATTCTTTTTAAGCGTCATTACCTGTATACCTTGTACACCCTTTGATTTAGGAGAAATTACTCCGCTGTTTATAAGTAACAGCCTGGATGCACTGGATTTTAACATAATATCATTGTCATCAAACATTTGATGTATTGATACACATTTTCCGCATTTATCAGAATATGCTCCTGTTAATTTACGCCTATTTGTTTTAGTAACATATGCCGATAATTCAGTTTTTGCCGCTTTGCCATTTTCATAGAAAAACAGCATAAATCCGCTATAATCGCTTGTCACAGCCATATAAATAACATTTTCGCCTTCATCCATTGATAATTTTGCCGGTATATAATCGCCTAATACACTAGCTTTACTATCGTCAAAATCATAAGCTTTGGCTTTATAAACCTGAGATTTATCAGTAAAAAACAGCAAATCAATATTATTATTAGCTTCAATATGCTGAAAAATTGTATCCCCTTCCTTTAGCTTTTGTTCTCCACTCATACGCAGCGACTGTGGAGTTATCTTTTTAAAATACCCCTGGCTTGTAAGAAACAGATGAACAGGATAATCAGGTTTTTCTTCAATAATAACCTCTTCATCGCTTGCAAAAATTATATCTGATTTTCTTACTTTACCATATTTTTCAGATATTTCAGTAAGTTCTTTTACTATAATAGATTTAACCTTTTGTTTACTATCTAATATAGCCTGCCATTCTTCTATCTGGCTTTCCAGTGATTCAATTTCCTGTGTACGTTTTAAAATATATTCACGGTTAAGATGGCGCAGCTTTATTTCTGCTACATATTCAGCCTGAATTTTATCAATACCAAAGCCTATCATAAGGTTTGGTACAACATCGCGTTCTTCATCAGTCTCTCTTACTATACGCACAGCTTTGTCTATATCAAGAAGTATTTTTGCAAGGCCTTTTAATAAATGCAATTTTTCTTTAGCCTTTGTAAGGTCATAATACACCTTTCTTTTTATACATTCGATTCTAAAAGCTGTCCATTCTTCTAATAATTCTCGTACTGAACATACCTTTGGTATACCGCCGATAAGTACGTTAAAATTACATGAAAATGTATCTTCAAGCGGTGTTAAACGATATAATTTGAGCATTAATTTATCTGGATCAGCGCCTCTTTTTAAATCAATTGTTATCTTAAGGCCGTTTATACCTGTTTCATCACGGATATCCGATATTTCTCTGACTTTACCGGCTTTTACCATATCAACTGTTTTATCAATAATAGCTTCTATAGTAGTTGTAGGTGGGATTTCAGTTATATCAATGCAATTATTAGCTTTATCATAGCTATATTTTGCTCTAACCCTCAATCCTCCGCGGCCTGTATTATATATTTTATCGATGTCATCCCTGTTATATATTATTTGTCCTCCGCCTGGGAAATCCGGTGCCTTTAAAGTAGTATGGATATCATGAGACGGATCCTTTATCAGAGCTATTGCTGTTTCACATATTTCACTTAAATTAAATGAACATATGGAACTTGCCATACCTACGGCAATACCAGTATTATTATTAACCAGGATTGATGGAAATGCCACCGGTAATAATGTAGGTTCCTTTATTGTACCGTCATAATTATCAACAAAATCAACGGTATCTTTTTCAATATCTCCAAATACAACCTTACATATATCATCAAGCCTAGCTTCTGTATAACGGGATGCCGCTGGAGTATCTCTTGACGAAAAAGCGCTGCCAAACGCTCCTTTTGAATCAATATACGGATGTAAAAGACTTTCATTGCCTCTTGTCAAACGAACCATAGTTTCATATATCGCTGCATCGCCGTGTGGATTAAGCTTCATAGTCTCGCCCACAATATTAGCTGATTTTACATATTTTCCACCCAATAAACCCATACGGTACATTGTATAAAGCAGCTTACGATGCGATGGTTTAAATCCGTCTATTTCCGGAATAGCCCTTGATACAATAACGCTTATAGCATACGGCATATAGTTATTTTCCAAAGTATCGACTATTTTTTCTTTGTGTATTTCACCTGAACCGGCAATATATCCAGTAATTTTAGGTTTTGTATTCTCTGTATTTTTCCTTGATTTTCTTTGAGCCATTTTATTAATTTATCTCCTCTTTATAAATAGCAAAACTTTTCTTTTATTTTATAACCTTCTATATCAAATTTTATTTAAGTATATATGATTATTTAAAGCTTTCAGCTCCAGGATTCATAGACTTATAAATCCATTATAAAATCAATTCGTCTAAATTACAAAATTCTAAATTTATAACAAAAATATATCATTATATCTTAATTAAAAATTATATACATTTATGATATTATTTAAGATAATTTAAATCATCCAAAATAAAGAATTTATAATAAAGCTAAAATAGAAACGAAAAGATAATGTAAAAGCACCGTTTATGGGGGCGCCTGCGCAGCGCATCTTTGATGCGCTTTACGCAAAATAATTTTTTAAATATTTAGGCTGAGTTAATAAGAGAAGCTAATATTCCCTTAAATACTCATCATCTTTATATAGCAAATTATTTTGCATTTGGCAACCATATTTCATATGGTTGCACGCAGGCGCCCCCTTTTTGCAGTAACGTAACCTTAAATGTTTTATTTAATTTTATATTACATATTTTTATATATTGTTTGATTTAGGATAATATAGCTTTATCTATAGCAATCTAAACAAATCGGGTCCGTGGATTTATCAAAATGGTAAAATCATGTTTCATATGACTCTTCCCTATGTTGAAGTGTGTGATTCAGATTGCTTTAGCATTGTCAATATTAAATCATGCAAAGTCAAAAATACCATTGTTTTAATTAATTATATTGTGAAAAATTTCTCTGCATTTATTAGAACATGTTCCCACTAAACTGAAAATAACCTAAAACAAAATACGGTACAGTACAGCATAGCAAGGGGCGCCCGCAAACGGTTATAACCGCCCCTGCAAATGCATTTTGCTGTAAAGGATACTGTTTGCTTTCTAAATTAACGTTTTATAAATACAGCATTTGCAGGTAGCGCATCTGAATAGATGCGCTGGGCGGGCGCCCTCCTGCTACCCGGCCTTTCAACCGGTAATCTTTGCTGTATAGCTGCATAATAACGGGATTTATCTTTTTATTTTATTAATAAGATTTACTAAATATTGATATTATATAAACCTTAACTTATATCCGCTTTATCAAGATACATATAACCATTTTGCGCTATATGGTCTTTACGTCCTGCAAGATTATCGCCAAGCAGCATATCAAACACCTGTTCTGTTAATTTCATATCATCCGGCATTACTTTAATAAGCCGTCTTGTATCCGGATTCATAGTTGTCAAGGACATCATATCCGGTTCATTTTCACCTAAACCTTTTGAACGGTGTATTTCATATTTTTTATCCTTTATTTTATTATTAATTATATCTGCCTTTTCTTTATCAGAATATGCAAAATAGGTTTCATCCTTTGTATTTATTTCATATAAAGGCGATTCTGCAATATAAATCCTGCCTTCATTTATTAAAGTAGGCATAAGCCGGTAAAATAACGTTAATATAAGGGTACGAATCTGGAAACCATCCACATCAGCATCAGTGCATATTATAACCCTGTTCCACCTCAGATTATTTAAATCAAAGGTAGAAAATTCTTTATTAGCCTTGGTTTTAACTTCAACTCCACAGCCTAGTACCTTACATAAATCAACAATTATATCGCTTTTGAATATTTTATCATAATCCGCTTTAAGACAGTTTAATATTTTGCCTCTTACCGGAATAATAGCCTGAAAATCAGGATTACGCGCTTTACGGCATGCCCCCATAGCCGAATCGCCTTCTACTATATAAAGTTCCCGTATAGTCTGGTCCTTTGTACGGCAATCAACAAATTTTTCCACTCTATTAGCTAAATTGTCTACGTTTCCCGATAACTTTTTCTTTAAATTAAGCCTTGATTTTTCAGCATCCTCACGGCTTCGCTTATTAATAAGCACTTGTGAACCGATTCTTTCAGCTTCAATAGGATTTTCTATAAAATATACTTCTAATTGATGCTTAAAGAAATCGGTCATAGCTTCCTGTATAAATTTATTTGTAATAGCTTTTTTAGTCTGGTTGGCATATGATACTAAATTTGCAGTAGAAAGTGAAGAAATAACTAGTATAAGACAATCTTCAACATCAGCAAAGGTTATTTTGGATTCGTTTTTATTATATCTATTATTTTGTTTTAAATATGCGTCTATTTGTGAGACAAACGCGCTTCTTACCGCTTTATCCGGTGCGCCGCCATGTTCAAGAAAACTAGAATTATGATAATATTCCAGCATTTTTACACTTTTATGAAAGCATAAAGCAGCATCTATTTTTACTTTATATTCAGGCTTGTCTTCTCTATCGCGTCCTTTACGTTCAGTCTGCCAAAACTGTACTGGAGTTAAAGAATTTTCTCCGGCTATTTCCCTTACATAATCGGCAATACCTTCTTTATAGTAAAATTCTGTTTTATTAAAGCTATTGCCTGTTTGATAATTTAGTTCTATTAATAATCCTGGATTTACTATAGCCTGTCTTTTTATAATATCCTTAAAATAATCTTCTCCAACATTTATATCTGTAAACACCTGTAAATCCGGTTTCCATCTGATCTTAGTTCCCGTATCTTTTTTGCTGTAAGGTTCCTTTTTTAATCCACCGATATTTTCACCATGCTCAAAATACAGAATATATTTATATCCGTCGCGTTTTATTTCAACATCCATATATTCAGATGCATATTGGGTTGCACATAAACCTAAACCATTTAATCCTAATGAAAATTCATAGTTATCCTCAGATGAACTGTTATATTTACCACCTGCATAAAGTTCGCAGAATACTAATTCCCAGTTATAACATTTTTCATTATTATTATAATCAACTGGTATACCTCTTCCAAAATCCTCAACCTGGATAGAATAATCATTATATCTTGTTATAATAATCTTGTTGCCGTAACCTTCTCTGGCTTCGTCTATTGAATTTGATATTATTTCAAATATAGAATGCTGGCAGCCGTCTATACCGTCGGAACCAAATATTACCGCCGGACGTTTTCTTACTCTATCCGCTCCTTTTAATGATGATATACTTTGATTATCATATCCGCCGTTTGAAGATATCTTCTTTGTCGCCATTATTTCCTCCGTTATTGTTTCATATTATCCATTGGCTTTTATCATATAAAACATCTAATTTATCATTATAATTTATTACGTTACATACTTTACCCATATTTGTCAAATATGTCAAGTGAACTTGAAATTACATAAAACTATCGTTAATATCCATATTTTACAATATTCTTTAAAATTATTGCTTTGCCTTACATATTATATATTATAATAACCTAATAAAACGTCTGATATGACATAATATACAATATACTATATTTTAATCATATAATAAAAAAACAACCAACTAGTTGGTCAAGCTAGCCGGTTGTTTTCTTACGCATATTAAATATGCAGTTTTTAATGAATGACAGTTACATCAGCCTATAAGGTTATAAAAATAGTTTACACCGATATTATATGCATTAAACAACATATTCGTGAATTAATTATAAAGACTTAATTATTATTCTATGTTACAACCATAATCTTTATACCATTTAATAAATTTATCTATTCCTTCATCAAAAGCAGTACTAGGATTATATCCTAAAATCCGTTTTGATTTTTCTATATCAGCCCATGTTTGTTTTACATCGCCAGGCTGTTCAGGCAAACGGTTTATTTTTGCTTTCATATTAAGAGAACGTTCTATAGATTTAATCATTTGATTTAATGTTACGGTATTATTTTCGCCCAGATTAAAAATATCATATTTAATTTCGCCGTCCGTCCATACTAAAGCTTTCATAATACCATCGACTATATCATCTATAAAAGTATAGTCGCGGCGTGTTGTACCATCGCCGAAAACTGGTATCTCTTTCCCTTTCAATATGAGTTTAGTAAACTTATTTATAGCAAGATCAGGACGTTGTCCCGGCCCGTATACTGTAAAAAATCTAAGACATGCAGTACTTATATTATAAAGATAATGGTAAGTGTGGCAAATAAGCTCGCCGGATTTTTTTGTTGCAGCATATGGCGATATAGGATTATCAACCGGATCGCTTTCTGAAAACGGTACTTTTTTATTATTTCCATATACAGATGACGATGATGCAAATACATGCCGTTTTACATCATATTTTACCATTGCCTGCAATATATTAACTGTACCGTCTATATTAGTCGTAATATAAAGTTCCGGATTTTCAATAGATGGGCGTACTCCCGCACAAGCTGCCAGATGAATAACAGCCTGAGGCCTTAATTTATCAAATACATTTATTACAAAAGCAGCGTCTCTTATATCGCCTTCAAACAGTTTAAAACTATCTTTATTTAATCCTACATTTTGTATTGTCCCATTAATCTGTTTAATATTATCTCTTTTTATCTTTGGCGAATAATAATCATTAAAATTATCGATTACTCCTACCCTATATCCATTTTTTAATAAAGCTTTGCAAGTATGGGAACCGATAAAGCCTGCGCCGCCTGTAACTAATACTGTATTTTTCATTATTATCTTCCTACCC
>CALWVB010000077.1 GCA_944384895.1 uncultured Clostridia bacterium
TAACTTTGTATTAAAAGGCAAAGTCAGAGTTACTATAAATGGACGGGATTATATATTAAATGAGGGCGATTGTATATATTTTGATCCAAAGCTTCCTCATGGACAGAGTTGTGTAGACGGTATGGCGCAATTCATAACAATAATATTAGAATAATAAAAAAATTATGGGGTAGGTAAAAATAATATGGATGAGTTGTTAAAAAGATATTGTCCGCGTATCGAATTTGATTCATATGAAGATTTTTATGAAAATTATAAAGTAAATGTACCACAGGATTTTAATTTTGCTTATGATATAGTTGATGAATGGGCAAAAATTGATGAAAATAAATTAGCACTTGTATGGACTAATGATGCCTGTGATATGAAAAGATTTACATTTGGCGATATGAAACGTCTTAGTGATAAAGCGGCAAATGTATTAACTGAACAGGGAATCAAAAAAGGCGATGTTGTAATGTTAATATTAAAACAACGTCCTGAAGTATGGGTAATGCTTGTAGCGCTTATGAAAATTGGCGCTATTGCTATACCGGCTACATATCAGCTGACTCCTAAAGATATAGTTTACCGCTGCAATAGAGCGTTAATAAAAACTATTGTATGTGTTGATGATGATGAAATATTAGACCATATCATAAATGCATTGCCAAAATGTGAAACAGTTGAACAGATTATAACAGTTGGCGATCATCCAAGAGAAGGGTATCTTGATTTACGTACAGCTATAGAAAATGCATCTGATAAATGGGAAAGACCAACTGGTGAAAATGCTACAAAAATAGATGATACTATGTTAGTGTATTTTTCATCTGGTACTTCTGGTATGCCTAAAATGGTAAGGCATAATTATGAATTGCCGTTAGGGCATATAGTAACAGCAAAATATTGGCAATGTGTACAGGAAAATAAAATACATTTAACGCAAACAGATTCTGGTTGGGCAAAATTTGCCTGGGGAAAAATTTATGGCCAATGGATATGCGGCGCTGCAATTGGCGCTTATGATACAGAAAAATTCCATCCGGATACAATGCTTCAGGCAATACAGCGTATAAAACCGACTACATTTTGTGCACCTGCGACCATTTACCGTTTTCTTATAAAAGAAGATTTATCCGGATATGATTTCAGCTTTATTGAACATGCATCTATTGCAGGTGAACCGCTTAATCCAGAAGTATATAAGAAAATAAAAGAACTTACAGGTTTAGAATTACATGAAGGCTTTGGTCAGACAGAAACTTCAGTATTATTAGCTAATTTTAAATGGATAAAAGTGCGTCCAGGTTCAATGGGCAAACCAGCTCCATTATATGGTATAACACTTATGGATGCTGATAATAATCCTGTTGAAGATGGTATAGAAGGTTCTATTTGTATAACTAATACTGATAAAAAACATCCAACAGGTTTATTCCATGAATATTGGAAAGATCCAGAAATAACTGCAAAAAGTTGGCATGATGGTATTTATAATACAGGCGATATGGCATGGCGCGATTCAGATGGATATTATTGGTTTGTAGGCAGAAATGATGATGTTATAAAATGTTCTGGTTATAGAATAGGGCCATTTGAAGTTGAATCAGCTTTATTAGAACATCCGTCAGTATTGGAATGCGCTGTTACAGCTGTACCTGATCCTATACGCGGCCAGGTTGTAAAAGCTACTATAGTACTTGCAAAAGGTTATGTACCTAGTCAAGAATTGACTAAACAATTACAAAATCATGTTAAAAAAGTAACTGCACCTTATAAATACCCGCGTGTTGTAGAATATTTACCGGAATTACCAAAAACTATCAGCGGTAAAATACAAAGAAATGTTATTCGTCATAGAGATAATGATAAATAATTATAATAAAAACAAGCCAGCTGTTCTTTACAGCTAGCTTGTTTTTTAAGATTAACTACAATATTTAAAAAATAATAATTTTATATAACTAATTGATTTAAAGTAATATATAAGTTCTTCTACATTACATAAAAACAAAAGTAAATTTTAAGTTCTGTTTCGTTACCTGTTTGTACACAAATCGTATATAGGTACCGTTTTAGTATGGGGCGCCCGCGGGCAACCAGTAATGGTTGCCCCTGCAAAATATTCCATAAGAAAAATATTAGTTCTTTTATATCAATATTCCTTTATGGAATATTTGCAGGGAGTGCATCAAAGATGCACTCCGCGGGCGCCCCCCCTTCTTCCGTTAACCGCCTAGAATCTTGTTTATCAGCATAAATATCCGTATAATTATTATGGTTTGAAATGTGAATAAATTAGATATTATATGAAGATGTATTACAATTTCAATTTATTTTGTTTAATTAAAGCGTCAACTTTTAAAATAGCAGTTTGAGTTTTACCGTCTTTTATTTCATTATTTAAAACCATTTCAACAGCTTTATCAAGCGGGATTTTAATACATTCAACAAATTCATCTTCATCAGGATGAGCCTTACCTGTACCAGTAATACGGGCAAAATATATATGAATAATTTCAGAACAATAGCCAGGGCTAGGATAAAGCTGGCCTAAAGATAAAAATTCATCAGCAGTAGCACCAGTTTCTTCCCATAATTCACGTTTACCACATTCTAGAGGATCTTCACCAGGATTTAATTTACCGGCTGGGATTTCAAGCAATATTTCTGAATAAGGATAGCGGTATTGACGAACAAATAACATTTCATTATTTTCATTTAATGCTGCGACGCATACTCCGCCTGGATGTTCTACAACTTCACGAAGAGCAGTCGCTCCATTTGGAAGAAGTGCTGTGTCACTACGGACATTAATAATTCTTCCTTTGTAAATATAGTCTTTATTCACTGTTTTTTCAATTAAATTCATCGTTTTAATCCTTTACATATTATGTTATAATATTATATTATAAATTATAATACCAAATTGATATCATTCAATACATAAGTTAACAAATTGTTTGTTGATTATTTTATAAAAATATATAAAATTAAACAGAAAATATAATTTATTGATTTTATATAATTGCTTTTATTCGGAGGTGTCTAAAATCTTGAATAAATCTAATTTTATAATAAAAGGTCTTTCAGTTATTCTTACTGCTACTGTTTTTTTATCAGCATGCAATTCGAATAGTTCTGTTGAAATAAAAAATCAATCTATTCCTGAAATGAATATGGAACAAATGCAAGAAATGATTTCTAAAAATACTAGTAATATGAATGCTCAAGGAGCTGCTACTGAAACTATTATTGCCGGAAAAACATATTCTGCAGATACTACTGAACTTGATATCAGTTCATTGGATTTAACGGATATTTCTCAATTAGCATCATTAACAAATCTTAAAAAACTTAATATCAGCAATAATATGATTAATGATATTTCTGTATTATCAAATTTAACAAATCTTGAAGAATTATATATAGACAGTAACCTTATAACAGATATATCTCCGTTAAGCAGTCTGACAAATTTAAAAATATTAGATATAGGTACTAATAATATTCAGGACATATCTCCTATTGGAAATATAACATCATTGCAGGAATTATCTATGCAATGGCTGGATGTAAAAGATATTTCATGTTTACAATCACTTACTAATCTTAAAAAATTAGATATATCAAATACAATTGTAGAAAATTTATCCCCACTTTCATCACTAACTGGTTTAGAAATACTTAATATTAATAATCTTACTAAAATAACTGATTTTTCTGCAATATCACCATTGGTTAATTTAAAAACACTTGATGCAAGTAATAATAAAGGCTTAACCGATTTAAATGTTCTTGCAGGCATGGTTAATATGGAAAATCTCAGCTTATTAACAGTTGGGGCTGAAAATTTTGATGTAATTAATAATATGCCCGCATTAAAAAAGCTTGAAGTCAGTTCATATGATTTTAATCAAAATAATGTAAATATGCTTTCATCCAAAACTAATTTAACCGAATTAACATTAAAACAAATTAATTGTAATGATGTGGCGCCAATTGCAAATCTTACAAATCTTGTATCATTGAGTCTTGAAGGCATATCAGCGGATGATTTTGCATCATTAGCAGCGCTTACTAATCTGAAAAAACTTGATGTAGCTTTTTCTTATCCTGAAGATTTAACGTTTATAGGACAACTGCAAAATCTTACAGAACTTGATATTTCAGGAGCAAATATAGAAAGCTGGGATTTTATTATAAATCATCAAAGCTTGGAAAAGCTTACGGTTAAAGGTACGGTAATAAAAAATGGAAAATATGATCCGATTGGCCAACTGACTACGCTCAAAGAACTTGATATTAGTACAGTAACCATAGATAATTGCAGTTTTCTTACAAATTTAACTAATCTTGAAAAATTGCATATTGAAACAAACCGCCTTATTAATATAGAACCTATAGCACAAATGCAAAATCTTACCTATTTAGATATACATGGCAATAAAATAACAGATATATCTCCGATAGCTAATTTGCAGAAATTAGAATGGCTTGATGTATCCAGCAATAGATTTTCTGATGTTTCATCTTTACTAAATATGACAAATCTTAAAACTTTAAAAATTTCCGGAAATTCCGTATCTGATGCAGATTTAGAGAATTTGTCAAATACACTCGCCGGATGCGCTATAGAAACTGAGGAAGCTGCACAGAATCAGTAAACTGTCATGTGGATTTTGCACAAAAATAAGTGTGAAATTTTGGCGAGTAAAGCGTAGAAATTTCGGCAAAATATTTGTGCAAAAGAGAGAAAGTTATAAATAACTATAATAAATGGAATATAAAAAATAAAAAGTAAAATTCCGAGATAGGGGAATAAAAAGCGTCTATTGTGTTAAATGACACAATAGACGCTAAAATTTTTAGTAAATGCTGATAAAAGTGTTGACAAAATATTCATGCCATGATAAAATAGTATACTGAATCATAATGAAAAGTATACCCCTTATATGATTTAAGTATAACATATTCCAAACCAAAATGCAACAATAAATTTATTTTTATGCAGCAATGCAACATTTTATGCGTTCAAATAAATTTGGATAAATATAGAAGTGCATTTATCAGGTTGAGGAAAAAGGTTAATGTTTAAAATAAATAATTTGAATGGAGTGGATGGGGCTTATGGTCAATGTCAAACCGGTAAAGCTTGGCAGAAATGAACGTATGAGCTTTGCACGAATCAATGAAGTATTAGAAATGCCTAATCTGATTGAAGTGCAGAAAAATTCATACCAGTGGTTTCTTGATACAGGCTTAAAGGAAGTTTTCAGGGATGTTTCATCAATTTCCGACTATACTGGTAATTTAGTGCTTGATTTTGTCGATTACCGGCTGGACGATACTCCAAAGTATACTGTCGAAGAGCGTAAGGAAAGAGACGTTACCTATGCCGCACCGCTTAGGGTAACAGCAAGGCTTCTTAATAAACAAACAGGGGAAATTAAGGAGTCGGAAGTCTTTATGGGAGATTTCCCTCTTATGACTGACAGCGGTACATTTGTAATAAACGGAGCAGAACGTGTTATAGTATCCCAGCTTGTCCGTTCGCCGGGCGTATATTATGGCATGTCCATTGATAAAACAGGCAAAAAATTATTTACATCCACCATTATACCAAATAGAGGCGCATGGCTTGAATATGAAATAGATGCGTCCGATGTATTTTATGTAAGAATAGATAAAAACCGTAAACTGCCTATCACAACATTTATAAGGTCGTTAGGTTATGGCAGTGATTCGGAAATATTAGACTTTTTTGGAGAAGATCCAAGAATTATTGCTACAATAGAAAAGGACAGCTCTAAAAAGATGGAAGAAGCTCTTATTCAGGTTTATGCAAAGCTTCGTCCAGGCGAACCTCCTTCAGTAGACAGCGCCGCAGCGCATATCGAAGGTTTATTCTTTGATGCAAGGCGTTATGATTTATCCAGAGTAGGCCGTTATAAATACAATAAAAAATTAGCTATAGGCCATCGTATTGCCGGCAGAAAAATCACTCAGCCGATTGCTGATCCGGCTACAGGCGAAATATTGGCTGAAGCTGGTGAAACGCTTACAAAAGAACGCGCTGAACAGATTGAACGCGCAGGCGTTGATACAGTATATGTAGCGTTTGATGAAAATACAGAAGTTAAAGTCATTTCCAATGGTATGGTTGATATAAACGATTATATTGATTTTGACTGTTCGGAATATGAAATAAACGAAAAGGTTTCCTATAAAGTTCTTATGGAAATCATGGATGAAAATGAGGATGAGCAATCTCTCAGAGATGCTATTAAAGCAAGAAGAGATGATTTAATACCAAAGCATATAACTAAAGATGATATTATGTCATCTATAAATTATATGTGTAATCTTGTTTATGATATCGGAACTGTAGATGATATCGACCACTTAGGCAACCGCCGTATCCGTTCGGTAGGGGAATTATTACAAAATCAATTCAGGATCGGATTTTCCAGGATGGAAAGAGTTATCCGTGAAAGAATGACTTTACAGGGTACTGATGCTGAAAACATCACTCCTCAAACCCTTATCAATATTAGGCCGGTTGTTGCGGCTATAAAAGAATTCTTTGGTTCTTCGCCGCTGTCACAGTTTATGGATCAAACAAATCCATTAGCTGAACTTACTCATAAACGCCGTCTGTCCGCATTAGGTCCGGGCGGTTTATCAAGAGACCGTGCAGGATTCGAAGTTCGTGACGTTCACTACAGCCATTACGGCCGTATGTGTCCAATTGAAACGCCTGAAGGCCCGAATATCGGACTTATATCTTATCTTGCAACCTTTGCAAAGATAAATGAATACGGTTTTATAGAAGCTCCATTCCGCCGTGTTGATAAAGAAACAGGCGTAGTGCTTGACGAAGTTGTTTATATGACGGCTGATGTTGAAGATGATTATGTTGTAGCTCAGGCAAATGAACCTTTAGATGAACAGGGCAGATTTGCAAGGAAAAAGGTTAATGCCCGTTGCCGTGATGAATTTATTGAAACTGAACCTAAAAATATAGATTTCATGGATGTATCTCCAAGGATGGTAGTATCAGTTGCTACAGCAATGATCCCATTCCTTGAAAACGACGACGCAAACCGTGCGCTTATGGGTTCAAACATGCAGAGGCAGGCTGTGCCGCTGCTTAAAACAGAATCTCCTATTGTTGGTACTGGTATGGAATATAAAGCTGCATGCGATTCAGGAGTATGTGTATTAGCTAAACGTGCAGGTATTGTTGAAAAGGTTACAGCTGACCATATTTTTATCAGAACTGACGATGGCCAACTTGATGAATATAAGCTTACTAAGTTTATGCGTTCCAATCAGGGAACATGTATAAACCAGCGCCCGGTAGTTGAATTTGGCCAGAGGATTGAAGAACGCGAGGTTATAGCCGATGGCCCTGCTACAGATAACGGCGAAATATCATTAGGTAAAAACGCTCTTATCGGATTTATGACCTGGGAAGGTTATAACTACGAAGATGCGGTGCTTCTTAATGAAAAAGTTGTGCGCGATGATGTATTTACATCTATTCATATTGAAGAATATGAAATAGAAGCTAGGGATACAAAATTAGGACCGGAAGAAATCACAAGGGATATACCAAACGTTGGTGAAGATGCATTAAAAGACCTTGATGAACGCGGTATTATCCATGTTGGTGCAGAAGTACATGCAGGCGATATATTAGTTGGTAAAGTAACTCCAAAGGGTGAAACCGAGCTTACTGCTGAAGAACGCTTACTGCGCGCTATATTCGGTGAAAAGGCCCGTGAAGTAAGGGATACTTCACTCAGGGTACCTCACGGTGAATATGGAATAATTGTAGACGTTAAAGTATTTACAAGAGAAAACAGCGATGAATTAAGCCCGGGCGTTAATGAAGTTGTACGCTGTTATATAGCTCAAAAGCGTAAAATTTCAGTCGGCGATAAAATGGCGGGCCGCCATGGTAATAAAGGTGTTGTATCCCGTATATTGCCTCAGGAAGATATGCCGTTCTTACCGGATGGCAGACCTCTTGATATTGTTTTGAATCCATTAGGCGTTCCATCACGTATGAATATCGGCCAGGTGCTTGAAGTTCATCTTGGATATGCTGCAAAAGCTCTGGGATGGAAAATCATGACTCCGGTATTTGACGGAGCACATGAAGCAGATATCCGTGAATGCTTAAAGATGGCGGGATTGGATGAAGACGGTAAAACGGTGCTTTATGATGGAAGAACCGGACAGCCGTTTGATAATAGGGTAACAGTTGGATATATGTACTTCCTTAAACTCCATCATCTTGTTGATGATAAAATACATGCCCGTTCTACCGGACCATATTCGCTTGTAACACAGCAGCCATTGGGCGGTAAAGCTCAGTTTGGCGGCCAGCGTTTCGGTGAGATGGAAGTTTGGGCTTTGGAAGCTTATGGCGCTGCATATACATTGCAGGAAATCCTGACAGTTAAGTCGGATGACGTTGTCGGCCGTGTTAAAACCTATGAAGCTATTGTAAAAGGCCAGAACGTACCAAAATCCGGTATCCCAGAATCATTTAAAGTTCTTATTAAGGAATTGCAGTCGCTTGCATTGGATGTCAAAGTGCTTGATAAGGATAATAATGAAATTGATCTTAAGCAGACATTTGATGATGACGACGATATAACTATACAAAATGCTCCAGAAGAAGAAACTGAATTTGAAAATGTTACAGTTGAATCTGATTTAGATGGTTATGGAGTAGAAGAACCGGAAGATTTAGG
>CALWVB010000078.1 GCA_944384895.1 uncultured Clostridia bacterium
AGTACCGTTTAAGGGGGCGCCTGCGCAGCGCATCCTTTGGATGCGCTTTACGCAAAATAATTTCTTAAATATTCAGGCTGAGTTAATAAGGAAAACTAGTATTATCTTAAATACACATCATCTTTATATAGCAAATTATTTTGCATTTGGCAACCATATGAAATATGGTTGCACGCAGGCGCCTCTTTTTTGCGGTAACGTAACCAGAGATGCTATATTACATATTTTTATATATTGTTTGATTTAGGATAATATAGCTTTATATATACTTAATTATAAATATTTTAAATTAATAATAGTAATCAGTTCATAAAAAACTTATTTTAATTCAATTAATACATATTCATCATTACCTTTAATAGTATGATACATGGTATCTTTAATTACTGGTAAATCATATGTAGTTAAATCTTTTGTAACATCCCATTTAACATTTTTAAGTCCAAAATAACTATAGAAGTATTCTTGCTGCCAATACCAATCAGTACCTCCAAATGTAGTTGGTACAAGCCGGTTTAACATCTGGTAATCTTGAGGCATATTATTAATAACCGGGGATTTTCCAATATTACCGGCTAATTGTACAGTTTTTATTTCATCAGTTTTAAATACTTCTAGATCATTTAAATCCTGTATAACAGATGTAACTCTAAAATTTGTCCAATTGATTTGTTCTGATAATGCATTGCCATAAGTAAAAGAAAATCCAATAAACAACCAGCTTAAAGCAAAACATACAATTTTTGCAGGATAAACCTTTATTGCATTTGCAATAAAAACTCCCATCAAAGCTATAAAGACACCAAAACCATACATAGCTCTAGGGTCATATAAAGGATTTGATAATACTGGATACAATCCAAAACATAATAAAGCCATTATTCCAAATGTAATAATTGCTACAGGAAGCGCAAAATATTTTTTCCTTGTAGAATCACGGGTTGCAATGTATAAACAAGCTATACCCATTAAAACAATTAAAATAAGCCAGATATTCTTAAAATCAGTAATAATCTGCATAAAATATTGATAAAGATGCTTAATAGTTTCCGGAATTATTTGGCTTATCGAAGGAATAGAATTTGAAACATAACCTTCTGCCGGCAACATAAGGAATACCCTGAAAAATAGCATACCAATTCCATAGCTGAGAACTGATACTATTAAAAATTTAAATATATCTTTAATTTGTTTTCCTTTACTCCAAAATATAAAACAAAGAAGTACTACTATCATTGGATATATTCCTGATGCTGCTTGATAGGTTGTACACATTATTATTGTGCCAATAAATGAAGCAATAGAATAAAAAATATAACCTGATGAATATAATATAAAAGGAAATATGCTTGCAAGTATGGACAAGGCCATGTATGGCGAATCATATTTATATGAAATACATTCTAAAAAATAAGGAGATAACCCTAAAGGTAAAACTGCAATAATACCCCATATTGAAAAGGTCTTTTTTTCCATTAATATATATAAAAGTATAGCGCTTGATAAAGCTAATATAACTACTGCTAATAATTGTGTTAAAGGAGATATATCAGTTAAATAAGTATCCCCATGGATAACTGTTGATAAAAAACTTGAAGTATATCGGCTAAAATTACTCCAACCAGCATACCCACCTGCTACTCGTCCCAAATCATCAATATATTTAAAATTTGCTCTTATTATTGCAATTATTGAAATAGAATAGATTATTGCAAGGCATATAAAGTTTTTTATAATCAAGCTGCGATGATCTTTCATATCTTTAAATGGTATGGATAAATTATTAAAGAGCGGTTTTATTTTATTCTTAAATATTCCGATCATAATCATTACTCCTTAATTATTTAATTATGGATTATATTTAAAATCGACTTTTTACGCAATTACTTTATATAATACCACAAAATACCTATATGAACTATACATTTTTTCACAATATATTAATGAATTATTACTATTTTATATTAAAATGCTCATAAATAAGCGAAAAATCATAATGATATTAAGATGATAAAAAGTTTATATTATTCTAATCAAAAATACATAAAATAAGTTATAATATTAAAGAGCTGAATATTTATTTTTTTAATATATAAAGCAACAGGTTATTTTAACAATAGGGGGCGCCCACGGGTAGCCATATTATAATATGGCTACCCTTGCAAAATGTTTTGTAAAGTATTAATTAGATTTTTTTATGAGAACATTTTGCAAGCAGCGCATCTTTTTAGATGCGCTGCGCGGGCGCCCCCTACAACACGGTACTTAATTTGTTTTCAGTTATTTTATTAAGATCAGTTTTTTTGCTCACAATATAACATATATGTTAATGTTCTTATCATTTATCTTATTATCAAAAGTGCAATTAGGAAGTACTATAGAATAAAAGATTCAGAACTTGTGAGAATTTTTATAAAAATAGAAACAAAATAAAAAAATCCCAGCAAAACCTTTAAAATACAGGATTTGCAGGGAAAAATAAAAATCCGAGTGACTGGAGTTGAACCAGCGGCCTCTTGAACCCCATTCA
>CALWVB010000079.1 GCA_944384895.1 uncultured Clostridia bacterium
TAATTTCTCTTTGTAAACTAACATTATTTGGCAAAACTTGGACAAATATCCTTTAAGCAGCACTGTTCGCACCGAGGTTTTCTTGCATCGCATACCGCTCTGCCATGATGAACTAAACGATGGCAAAAATCAAATGATTCTTTTGGATCTAATAGTTCTACAAGCCTTTTTTCCACTTTATATGGGTCTTTAGTATCACATAACCCTAACCTATTGCTTATTCGAATACAATGGGTATCGGTAACAACAGCCGGCCTTCCATATATTTCCCCTACCACAAGATTAGCGGTTTTACGTCCAACACCCGGAAGTTTTATTAATTCTTCAACTGTATCCGGAATCTGGCTGTTATAATCATCAATAAGCTTTTGGCACATTGCTTTTATATCTCTTGCTTTTGTTTTATAAAGCCCACATGATTTTATAATATTTTCTATTTTTTCAACAGGTGCGTTTGCATAATCAATAGCATTAGGAAATGTTGCAAACAATTCCGGAGTTACTAAGTTTACGCGCGCATCAGTACATTGTGCAGACAAACGTGTTGCTATTAATAATTGCAATGGATCCTGGTTTATGAGCGAACAACTGGCCTGTGGATAACATTGTTTTAATAATTCAACAGCTTTATCAGCTCTTTCTTTTGGTGTAAGATTCATAAATATCGTCAGCTCCAATCTTTATAATTTTAACATAAATCGACTGGAACTGACAATATCTCTCACTTTATTTTTTAATTTCTTTAATATAATCCAATGTTATCCCTGTTGTAGACGGACCGCTTATAGTATTGCCTTTATAATCAAACCGTGAACCATGACATGGGCATTCCCAACATAATTCATCCGGATTCCATTCAAGCTGGCATCCTAAATGCGGACATTTTGTTGTTACTATAAATATTTCGCCATTTTCATTTTTATATGCCCCAACCTTTTGGCCATTATATTTTACTATACCTCCATGGCCTGCCTGAAGATTTTCTATTTCTTCATTAGGCCGTTTTGTTATGGTTTTTATAAGCCCCGCAGCAGAACATGTTCCATCTTTTATTAAATTTTTAATGGATGCTTTAAAATTAAATCTTTGAGGAGAAAATATTCCTGCTATATCATTATCCCCTGTACTTATCATCTCGGATATTAATCTTGCTGCAACCATAGAACTGGTCATACCCCATTTATTAAAACCAGTAGCTATATAAATATGAGGAGTTTTTGAAGAAAACTGTCCAATATATGGCACACTGTCTAAAGGCATACAATCCTGTGCTGACCAGTGATATTTCTCTTTATAATTAGGATACCATATTTTTGCAGCTTGTCTTAGTTTATCATATGCTCCGCCATTTTTATTTTTTCCTGTTCGGCATCCAGAACCGCCTAAAAGCAGAAGATTATTATATTCACGAAAAGAATATCCTCCTGTCTGCTCGTCAATATACATTCCTTTTAATGACTGCGCATTTTGAATTGCTATTACATATGAACGTTCCTGGTGCATACGTAAAAAATAATATCCTGGTACGTTTACAAATGGATAATGGGAAGCTATAACAATTTTTCTTGCATTAATTTTATATTTATCAGAATATAATGTATCTCCCACTATTTTATTTATAACGCAATTTTCATATATATCAAGATCTTGTAATAATGGTTTTAAAAATTTAAGTGGATTAAACTGCGCTTGATTTTTAAACATTATTCCTGCTTTTATTTTAAATGGCAATTCTGTATCTTTCACAAATTCTGCGTTTATTCCCAATCTTTTAGCTGCAACAACCTCATTTAATATACATTTTTCGTCATTTAATGAATATACACAAGATGACTTTTTTTCAAAATCACAATCTATTTTGTTATTAAATATTATTTTTTCATATTCTCTTATAGCTTGTTTATTAAATTTATAATATTGTGTTGCTTTAACTACACCAAAATTTTTAATAAGTTTATCATATATAAGGCCATGCTGATATGTTATTTTTGCAGTAGTATTTTTAGTCATACCGCTTAATACTCTGTCAGCTTCTAATATAACCGGTTTTATACCCTTTTGCATAAGCATATAACCGGTTAATATCCCTGCTATACCTGCTCCTATTATAGCAACATCTGCCCATATATCTTCATTAAGTTCATTATATTTTTCAATTTTTATACTATCTTCCCATAATGATAACATACAAAAAAACACCCCTTAATAACATTATTATTGTTTTTAATAGGTGTTTTTATTAAAAATATTGTTAATTAAATTTTATTTTGATTATTTAATTTCTTATTAATGTTATGATTTTTTTGTGTATTTTTAATCCATCCAAATTTTTTAAATATTAATAAAGTAATATATGCAGAAAAAAGTCCTATCAGTATTCCTGCTATAATATCGGTAGGATAATGTACAAATAAATACATCCTGGAAAATGCTATAAGTGACGCTAGAATAAAAGCTGGTATACCCCATCTTTTATTTGCAGCAAATATAATCATAGCTGCTGCAAATGAAGATAACGTATGTCCTGATGGGAATGAAAAATCACTTAGAGGCGCTATTAACAGTTCTATCCCTTCTATCATATTATAAGGCCGTATTCTTGCAAATATATTTTTAAGTATAATATTCCCTATTAAATATCCTATTGCTAAAGCCGTTATAACAGCAAATCCATAATTCCTATATTTTTTCATGGATATCATAACAATTGCTGATAATATCCATATAAATCCAATATTGCCTAATGCTGATATAATAGGCATAATAATATTAAAAAAATTATTTGATAAATTATCTTTTATAAAAATCAAAATGACCTCATCAATATGCTTGATCAATTCCATATTATACTCCAATTATTTATTGTTTTTATATATTAATCTGATTACATAATATCCATTAGCAAGTGATAAAACAATAATAAATATATTTAAAACATTACCGGTTACGTTACCTTAAATAGGGGGCGCCTGCGTGCAGCCATATTTTATATGGCTGCTCTAAGCAAAATAATTTTGCATATTAAAAGTATTGTTATTAAGACAATATCTATTTTTCTATTGTTATTCCTGTTTGCTTTATCAGATATTATTTTGCTCCCCGCGCATCTGTTGATGCGCTGCGCAGGCGCCCCCCTTATCAGTGGTACTTTCCTATATTCTTTTATTATTAAAATAAGTTTTCTATATAGTTTTTTGTTAATATAATTTATGTTACCTTTATATTTTGAAAATATAATTTTACTATTAATATTTATAATTAAAAATAATATTTTATAAGTATATCTTCATAAATTTTATTATATGATAAAAAACATCAAAACTTTGTAAATTAATACCATTTATAGAGAGTATATTTCACTTTTTATGTTGCTAAACCTGATATAATTATATTAAGATAATTATTCACATAAAGTATTCAGGTGAAATTATAATGGACAAAATAAAAATACGGCAACAAGCTGCTTTAATAAACAAAAAGTTAAAAAATATTACTTTTGATACTCTTAAAGAATTTATAATAGATCTGGGTTGGGAAATTTTATATTATCCTGCTTGTATTGATAAATTAAAAGAAATATTAAAACCCGAACAACTTAAAAAGCTTAACAATGCAGATTGTTTTTCTGTTTTATTAGATGATGAAAAGTATATCTGTATTAATGCAGATCTCAGCCCTGAAGAATGTACTAAATATCTTGCTCATGAATTAGGACATATTGTGCTTGATCATAAATCATCACAAAATGGCTTGATTGGAATGAGCCTTAGAGAACAACAGGAATCAGAATTATTTGCAAAATATCTATTAAAAGCTAGATCTGATAAAATTGCTGCCATATGCCTTGCTGGTGTTATAGTATTATTTGTATTGGTCGCCGCAGGTATATTTTCCGGTATGGACACTTCAAGTACTATTCCCACAATGGCTGTAACTTCACCTCAATTAGATAATTCTTCTAATATCTCTTCATCTTCTATAGCGTCTTCTAATTCGTCTTCATATATTTCTTCTGACAGCATAGTTTCTTCATCATCTCAATCATCTATAATTTATGATGAAAATATTCCTACAGATTATGTAAATCATTCCGGTAAAAACTCTTCAAAATCATCAGAGCCTAAACCAAACGATAATATTGATATTCCAAATAATATAATTTCAGATGATCCAACTGAAGATAATCCTAATGATACTATTTCTGATACTCCCGTATCCTCGCAATCACCATCATCTTCACAGTCTCCTGAAATTAAAAAGATTAATATTAATACAGCTACCGCTAAAGAATTATCAGAAGCAATACCACTTGAATATCTTATGTGCAAAAGCATTGTCGATTATAGAAAAGAACATGGTGATTTTACATCTTTAGAAGATTTAATGAACATAAATGGTATTGGTAAAAACGTATTTACTAAAATACTGCCGTTTATAACTTTATGATAACCCTAACATTTAAATAAATAGCAAAAATAGTCTAAAGACCGCGGGAAAAATTCCTGCGGTCTTTAGTTTTACGATATTATCTATATATATTTGTTAAAATAAATATCTCTACTAAGAATTAAATATTAATTATAGCATATTCATCCCAAATCAAATATTTTAGCAATAATCACTATAATTTATCAAAAAATATATTTAAATTATAGAAAATTTTGTTATAATATTGTTAGGAGGTGAGATAATATGCAGCTTAATTTAGATATATCACGCACACGTGAATTAATGTATAATTTTTATTTGCTCACAGGGATTAAAATCGTACTTTTCGACGCTGATTATAATGAAATATTAGCCTATCCGGATGGGCATTGTGATTTTTGTCGTATTATGCATAGTTCATCAAAAACCAGGAGCAAATGTTTCACAAGTAATGCTCGTTCATTTGAACGATGTAAAAATACCAAGTCTTTGACAATATATCATTGCCATGCAGGATTAGTTGAAGCTACGGCTCCAATCTGTGATGAAGGCGTAGTTTTAGGTTATGTTATGTTTGGACAAATTACTGATAATCCAAGCCGTGAAGAATTTTTAGAAAATATAGCGCGTGTCTGTGAAAACTATGGTTTGCCACTTGAATATTCTGATATGGCAAAATCTATAAACTATCATAGTGTAGAACAGATAAATGCCGCAGCTAAAATATTAGAAGCTTGTACTTGTTATGTTTTATTAAACGATTTAATATCAATTAGAAAAGATCAACTTGTACATAGAATAAACGAATATATTGACGAACATATATCAGAAGATATTTCTGTAGATGATTTATGCAAACAATTTCATATAAGCCGGTCTGCATTATATAGATTTTATTCTGAGAATCAAAATAGTGGAATTGCTGCATATATTAAATCAAAACGTATGGAAAAAGCTAAACAACTCCTCCGTGAAACAATGATTCCCATACGCGAAGTAGCTTTAAAATGTGGTTTTTCCGATTATAATTATTTTTGTAGGTCATTTAAAAAATATATGGGTATACCGGCTAAAAAATTTCGTAATTCATTTGATATAAAAAATTAATAAATTAATATATTTTAGTTTTATTATATCTAAGTAAATATAATAAGTCCAGTCAGGCAAATTAAATTGCCTGACTGGACTGCTTTTTTTATATTATATATTTTCTTTTTTTATAATATTCTTTTTCTTTTTTAATGCTATTATTATTAATCCAGAAGTTAACATTATACCCATTATAGCCATTAAAGGAACAGTATCGCTTGTTTGAGGTGTACCTGTACTATCATCTGTACCCTGAGAATTATCCTGACCTGGTATATTGGAATCATTTTTTATTTTTTCAAGCTTATTATAAGCATTTTCCAAATCTTCTGCCGCTTTATCTACTTGTTCTTGTGTTGCTGAACCATCTTCTAAAATTTTCTCAGCATATTCCATTGCATCTTTAAATACTTTCCAGGTATCTTCAGTATATTCCTGCTCATTTAAATTTTCATATTTATTAATTATATCTTTAAGATCAGATTTATCAGATATTAATGTGACAACAGCAGAACCGGATGGATTACCATCGCCGCCTTTGAGTACAGGATTCTTAGTTGTTACAATAATATTTTCACCTATTGCATCTCCGCCTTTTTTCTGTTCTCCGATTAATTTTTCAGAA
This sequence comes from uncultured Clostridia bacterium, assembly GCA_944384895.1. Classification (GTDB taxonomy): domain Bacteria; phylum Bacillota; class Clostridia; order Oscillospirales; family Acutalibacteraceae; genus RGIG7067. Next base: position 6,143 of record CALWVB010000079.1, read on the forward strand.
TCTCCGCCAGTACTTTCTAATTGAGCAACAGTAATTTTACCAACACCATTAATTCCATCTCCACCAGGACCATCTATACCAATTCCGCCTTTTACAATAAGTTTTCCCTCTCCAGAGATTATACCATTGTTCATATAGATTCCTGTTCCGCCTATCCATCCTGGCGCATAAAGTTCATCTCCGCCGCCGATAACTGTAAGTATGCTTGAATCTGGGATTACTAATTCGCCATTTACCTGAAGTGCAGTTTGTCCAGGTTCATCACCATGACCGCATTCTGCTTCAATTGTATTAATTCCCTGAGCTGTTACTTTACCGTTTATAATAACTACTGTATCAGCGATTTCTTTATCAGAACCATCTGTAAGAAAACGTCCATTTGAAATAACCTGTGCATCTTTTAATACGCTTGAATCATTTAATATGAGCTTATCTACAAGCGCAGATGAATTCTTCATAGAAAATGTTCCGCCATTTACTTCTATAGTACCAAAGGCAACAGAATCACTTAAAGTAAGACAACCGCCTTTTTCAACTATAATATTTACACTGCTATATATTTTAATATTTTCTAATGTAACATCACACCCATTTGGTATTACTAATGTATCTGTTCCAACTGCTTCATTATTACCAATAATACCATAAAGTCCGGATTCATGAGAACCATAGATAGTCTTTAAAAATGTTGGTACGACTGCATGGCCGCTATTATATATTTCATAAGGTTCCATATCCCAGGTTGATTGTGAACCATCTAATGTTTCAAATTGTCCTTTTAATGTTTCATCTCCTGTATAAATACGAAGTTCTGCTTCATTGCTTGTTACAACTTGATTTTTATCTTTTAATGTAACAGAAACATAATATTTTCCTGCTTTTTCAGGTGTTCCTGATACTGAAATAGTGTCAAATAACCAATTAGCGGTCATACCGCTTCCTTCTGGTGAAAGGCTAACTTCTAATTTTGCATCTGAATTTTGTTGAGCATAATCATAATAATTTATTTTTTCGCCATTTTCACCTTCAGTTACATATACGTCTAAATAATCAGTATATCCACTCTGTCCTTGTGTAACACAGTCTAATTGGCCTTCTATTGTAACTGTTAA